>PLSW01000222.1 GCA_003165275.1 Caulobacteraceae bacterium | reverse complement strand
GTATTAGTCATGGTGAGGAGCGACCGCAGGGAGCGTCTCGAACCACGCAGGCGGGGTGAGGCGGCGCGCCACGCGCAAGTGGCGAGGGCGATCGGATGCGCCCCGATCTTGACAACCCACCCGAATATGCTGTTCTTGCTTTGTTCTATGAAGCTGAGCCAACTCCTGGATCCGCGCCGGATGGCGGCGGAGCGCGGCGACGGTCCCGAGAGGGGCCGCGCGGGCGATGGCGGCTGGCTGGCCGAGGCGGCGGAGCGGTGGGCGGCGGAGGATGCGGCGGCGTTGTCGGCGCAGATCGTCGACATGGAGGAGTTGCGGGGGCTGGCGATGGGGCTGGCTCGGGCGGCGGCGGCGGTGGAGACGGCGGGGTTGGAGGGGGCTGCGGCCCCTGGTGGCGAGGGCGCCGATGAGACACTTGCCCCCTCCGTCGCGAGCGCTTCGCGCCGCGACACCTCCCCCGCTTGCGGGGGAGGAGCTAAGAAAGCTGACACCCTTTTCGGGCGTTACGCGCGCATGGCGCGGTTGACGGCCATGTTGGAGACGCGGCTTCGGGGGGAGCGGCGGGCTTTGGCGGCGGGGGCGCCGGCCGGGGCGGTGGGGGATCGGGCGGCGGCGGGCGCCCAGGACGCGGCCACGGAGCGGAAGCTGAATCCGGAGCATCGGGCGCGGCTGAATTTGCGGCTGATGCGGCTGGTGCAGCGCAAGCTGATCATCGTGGGCGTGGTGCAGGAGGTGCTGGCGGACGCCGGGCACGACGACGAGACCCGCGAGGACGTGGGCCGGGTGCTTGGCGAGCGGCTGCTGGACTGGGAGCCGTCGGACACGGTGGAATATCCCATCGGCCGGATGGTGCTGCGGGTCTGCCGGCGGCTGGGGGTGATCCCCCCGGACTGGTCGAAGTTCAAGGATCGGGACTGGGCGGTGGAGGAGGCCGAGGAAATGGCCGAGGGCTCGCCGTTCGGGGATCCCCGGGTGGAGCCGCGGGGCTGGCGGGGCGGGGTGGCGATATTGCATCCGGACGATCCGGCGATGTGGGGGGCCGAGGGGGATCCGCCGGACCCGCTGTCCAGCGGGTAGGGGCCCTGGCGGCCTTCATCATCCTCGCCCCAAGGCGTCAGCATCGCGAATTTCAGGATGAGGCGGCGGGCAGGTGCGCGCGCGCCGCCACTTGCCCTCTCCGTCGCTTCGCTGCGCTCGCGCCACCTCTCCCATGAATGGGAGAGGAGAAAAACGCCGGCCCCGGCCAGGAAAGGGTCCCCTCCCTACGCCCGTTCCAGCGCCACCACCGGCACCGTCTCGCTCAGCCGCCCGCCGATGCGGATCGGCTCGACCCGGAGGGCGAGGCCGGTCTTGGGGTGGGTCTCCACATAGACGCCGCACACCGTCGCTGGCCCTTCGGCGGGCTTGTAGCGCCCCCCCGCGATGCGGGTGGTGAACCGGCGCAGGGGTTCTTCCTTCTGGTTGCCGATGACGCTGTCGTAGTCGGCGCAGGCGCCGGCGTCGGTCTGGTAGGCGGTGCCGTTGTTGAGGATCTGGCAGTCGGCGGTGGGGACATGGGTGTGGGTGCCCACCACCAGGCTCGCCCGGCCGTCGCAGAAATGGCCCATGGCCATCTTCTCCGAGGTGGCCTCGGCGTGGATGTCGACGACGGCGGCGTCGGCGGCGAGGCCCAGGGGGCAGGCGTTCAGCTCCCGCTCCACCGCCGCGAAGGGATCGTCGAGGGCGTCCATGTGCACGCGGCCGAGCACGTTGATCACCAGGATGCGCAGGCCGCGCTCGGTCTCGAACAGCTGCGAGCCGCGGCCCGGAGCGTCGGACAGGATCGGATAGTTCACCGGCCGGATCAGCCGCGGTTCGCGGACGATGTAGGTCAGCGCTTCCTTCTGGTCCCAGGAGTGGTTGCCCAGGGTCAGGCAGTCGGCGCCGGCCGCGAACAGCTCGCGGGCGGTGTTCTCGGTGATGCCGAAGCCGGCGGCGGCGTTCTCGGCGTTGACGATGACGAACTCCAGGCCGAGGCGGCGGCGAAGGTCGGGCAGGTGGTCGGCGAGGCCGTCGCGGCCGGAACGGCCGACGACATCGCCGAAGAAGGCAAAGCGCATGTCAAAAATCCTCTTGCGCCAGCCTATAGCCGGTTTCAGTCAGAATAGCGTCCAGGCGTTGATCGTGGGGTTCGGCGGCGATGCGGGCGATCTGCTGGGCCTGGTAGGCCAGGCCCAGGGCGAAAACCGGCCCCTGGGCGCGCAAGGCCGCCAGTGTCCGGTCATAGTGGCCGCCGCCCTGCCCCATCCGCCCGCCGCGGGCGTCGAAACCCAGCAGGGGGACGATCACCAGGTCGGGGGTGAGCGCCGGCGCGGCCTCCAGGGGCGCGGCCATGCCGGCGACGTCGGGCGCGAGGTCGTCCCCGGGCAGATAGGCGCGAAAGATCAGGGGCGCGTCCGGGGCGACGGCGGCGGGCAGGGCGAGCCGCGCGCCGGCCTCGGCGAAGCGCCGCATCAGCGGCCAGGGGTCGATCTCGCTTCCATGCGCCCTGTAACCGGCCACGATCTTGACGTCCGCCAGACGCTCGGCGGGGAAGGCGGCCGCCGCGATCTCGGCTGCGTCTGGGGCGCGGGTCGCCGCCTCGCGCCGGGCCGCGCGCAGCTGCACGCGGAGCAGGGCCTTGGCGGCGGCGGGTGAGGAAATGACCATGCCTTAGTAAACGGCGGATCGGCCCCGAGCGCGAGGGGCGCTCAGGGGCGGGGTGGCGGCGCCATGAAGAACCGTGAAGGCGTTTTATCCCCTCGGACCTGTGTTAACAGGTGGGCGCCATATGTCCGAAGCCACGGCCGCGGACAGGGACAGCTCCCTTAGAGAGAGATTAAGGTCCCCGGGATGTGTTGCCTTCGACGCGGACCACAGCAAGACCCGCCGCCCCCTAGATAGGCCCTGCGGGCCCGCGTCTCAAGCGGGCGTCATCCGATCGTCCTTCGCTCAGTGCGCCGCCGCCGGCGCGGCCAGCGGCGCGGGAGCGATGTGGGCCTCGATGAACTTGATGATCTCGCCCATGGAGGCGATCTCGTCGTCGGGCTGCCAGTCGCTGTGGCCCTCGTGCCGGTAGGTGAGGAGCGTCACGTCCTTGCCCGCCCGCTTCAGCGCCCGGTACATGATCTTCGACTGCTCAGGATCGACAATCTCGTCGTCGCCCCCATGAATGAGCAGCACCGGCGGACCATAGCTGGCCGCATAGGTGGTCGGCGAGGCGGCGGTCATCATCGCCGTGTCCTTGTCCGGATCGCCCATGGACCCGAGCCAGTACTTGTAGGTCTCGCTGTCGGCCTTGTAGGTCTTGCGCTCAAATCGCATGGAGGCGATCAGGTCGGCGTCGCCCGCCCGACTGACGACGCACTTGTAGAGGTCCGGATGGGTGGCGCCGGCGTAAAGCGCGGCGTAGCCGCCAAAGCTTGCGCCGAAGATGCAGATCCGGTTCGGATCGACCTTGCCCGCCGCGATCAGGGCCTTGACCCCGTCGGTAATGTCGTTGGCCATCACCCCCGACCACTGTTTGTAACCGGCCTTGGCGTAGCTGACGCCGTAGCCCTGCGAGCCGCGATAGTTGGGCTGGAACACCATGTAGCCGCGGGTGGCCAGGAACTGGCCCCAGGCGTCGTAGGCGAACGAGTCGCGCATTTCCGGCCCGCCGTGGGGCATGACGATCAACGGCAGGGGGCCGGCCGCGGCGGTCTTGGGCCGGGTCACATAGCCAGGCACGTCGGCGCCGTCGCGGGCCTTGAAGTGGAATCGCTCCATGGTCGCCAGGGAGTCGGTTGGCAGCGGTGCGTAGCGATCGCCGAGGGCGTCGATGTGCTTGGCGTTGCGGTCGAACAGATAGTAGCCGCCGGGCTGATCGGGGCCGGAGACATTGAGCAGCCAGAAGTGGCCGTTCTCGGAGAAAGAGACCGGATCCAGGCTCCGGTCACCCTGGAAGAACTTGATGAGGGCCTTGTAATAGGCGTTTGATGTCTTGTCGGCGAAGTCGCAAACCTGGACATCGACTGTGTAGCAGACGCCATCCAGCTTATGGCTGCCTTCATCGTAAACCACGGATTCAACGTCGTAGTTGAGCGGCGCCCAGACCGGATCGCTCAAGGTCTTGGTCGCCACATCGTAGGTCCGCAGGCGCCGGAACTCGCCGTCGGACTTGTCCTTCGGCTTGGTGGTGACGAAGAACTGGCCCGGCTTGTCGGTCGCCCCGAGGAACTCAAAATCGGCGAACGCCTTAGCGTCCTTCCGGCGAATGGTGGCGATGACCGTCCATTTCGCCTCGTCCTTGCCGCGGACCTCGATGATCAGCGCCGTGTTGCTGTCGCGGTAGCGGACGGAGGGGCGGCCGGTGTCGTCCGTGAGCCAGCCGGTGACATCGTCGGAACCATCCTCGATGTCCACCGCCGCGCCGGTGTGAACGTCCACCTTCCAGAGGGCGGGGGAATAGCCGTGGTTCGGGGCCTGCAACAGGATGTGGTCGGGATCGGCCCGCAGACGGTCGACCAGGCTGACGACCGCGACCCGGTCGCTGTCCCAGGACGGGGTCTTCAGCAACTGAGTCTGGTTCTTGCCATCCCGGTCGGTCGCCATGACGAAATTGCCGAAGTGGACGCCCACCAGGTCGCCGTCGGGCCGGTCGCCGACCCGCTGCACGTCGAACAGGGCCACATCGATGAGCAGCCGGTTGTTATCCTTCCAGATCAGCCAGCCGACCCCGGCGCCTTTCTTGTCGAGCTTCAGGACCGGGGTGCGCTTGCCGTCCGCCAGGCTGTCGACGATGACGACCGACGCGTAGGTGTCGGGGCGGTGGGCGTCACCTGTGTGTAGGCCATGTAGGCCCCGTCGGGGGACAGGACGGCGTCGTCGAAAGTGGGGGGCTGGAAGAAGGCCGCCAGCGGCGGTGAGGGGACCTTGGTCACATCGGGGGCGCCGGCCGGCTGCGCCTGAGCTGTGGCGCACCCCAAGACAGCCGTAATCACGGCCAAGCCTAACCAACGCATCGTACGCACCCCCGACAACCCCGAGGCGTAGCCTTGTTACGGCCAAGGCAGTTCGTCAATGGTCGCCGCAATGTTAGGCGGCTGACCTCGCCAGCGCCTCGGCGATCTTCGCCCTAAGCGCCACAGAACCCGGCAGGAACTGGGTGTCGCCGATGACCGCGAAGCCGGACCGCATCCGCCGGGTCACCATCGAATTCTCGCCGCGCTCGGCCGACCCGATCCGGTCGGCGCGCCAATCCGCGGTGTTGGCCCGCCGCGTCAGCCGCTAATCCGCGCGACAAGGGCCTCCACCTTGCGGGCGGCCCCGTCCACCGCCAGGGAGGCGCGGGCCTCAAGACGGGCGGCGTCGGATTGCAGGCGGGCGAGGTCGGACTGGGCGTGGGCCAGGCGCTGGCGGGTGTCGGACAGCTCGTCGGCCAGCAGCAAGGCGCCCATGAGCAGCAGCCGGGTCTCACCCAGCTGGCCGACCTCCTGGCTGACCTGGCGCACCTGGCGGTCGAAATGCCGGGCCAAGTCCTCCAGATGCCGCTCCTGCCCGTCCTCGCAGCCCACGGTGTAGGGCCGGCCGTTCACCTCGATGGTCAACTGGGCCATGGGTCAGGCCTCCTCTTCGGCGGGATCGAACAGGTCCTCGGCGTCCAGCTCGTCGGCGTCCGAGCCCTCGACGTCGACCGGCTCTTCGAAGATATCGTCGTCCGCCACCGCCTCGCCCGCATCGTCATCGGCCCCTTCGTCCTCGCCCAGGGCGCGCTGGATGTCGGCGATGGCGCGGCCGAGGGCCAGGGAGGCCTCGGCGCCGGCCAGCTCCAGGTCGCGCTCGCGGCCCTTGGCGGCGTCGAGTTCGGCGGCCAGCTTGGCGCGGTCCTGGTCGACCAGGCCGCCGCCGTCGCCGGCCTGCGACCGCAGCGCGCCAACCCGGACCTCGAGCTGCGCCAGGGCGCGATCCAGTCGCTGGATCGCCGCCTCCAGGGCGCCGCCCTCGCCTTGCTCTCGCATCATGCCGCCTGGGCTCCCGTCCGATCGTCCACCTGCTGACGATCTTATAGACCAGCCAGGGAGGCCGCCGAAAGGCGCGGCTTGCTTGACCCCCCCGCGACTCGCGTGCGAAGCCGCGCCGCAAGTCCCTCATGCCCCGCCAGAACAGAAGTCAGCCCCCTATGCCCGCCTCTCCGCAAGTCATGGCCGACGCCATCCGGGTCCTGTCCATGGACGCCGTGCACAACGCCAAGTCCGGCCACCAGGGCATGCCCATGGGCATGGCGGATGTGGCGACGGTGCTCTGGACCAAGTTTCTGAAGTACGACGCCGCGCGGCCGGATTGGGCCGATCGCGACCGCTTTGTGCTGTCGGCGGGCCACGGCTCGATGTTGCTCTACAGCCTGCTTCACCTGACCGGCTTCAAGGCCATGACGATGAAGGAGATCGAGAATTTCCGCCAATGGGGCTCCAAGACCCCCGGCCACCCCGAATACGGCCACACCCCGGGCGTCGAGACCACCACCGGCCCCCTGGGCCAGGGCCTGGCGACGGCGGTGGGCATGGCCATGGCCGAGCGCAGCCTGGCGGCCCGCTACGGCGCCGACCTCGTCGACCATCGCACCTGGGTTGTCGCCGGCGACGGCTGCCTGATGGAGGGGGTCAGCCATGAGGCCATCTCCCTGGCCGGCCGGCTGAAGCTGGCCAAGCTGACGGTGCTGTTCGACGACAACAACGTCACCATCGACGGCGCCGCCACCATCTCCGAGACCGGCGACCAGATGGCCCGCTTCAAGGCCGCCGGCTGGGCGGTCAAGGCGGTGGACGGGCATGATCAGGGCGCGATCCGCCGGGCCATGGCCTGGGCGATCAAGCAGGACAAGCCCAGCCTGATCGCCTGCAGGACCAAGATCAGCAAGGGCGCGGGGGCGAAGGAAGCCGATCCGCACAGCCACGGCTACACCCTGTTCGACAAGGAGGCCGTGGACGCCCGCGCGGCCATGGGCTGGACCCTGCCGCCCTTCGAAATGCCCGACGACGTGGTCAAGGCCTGGCGAGCGGCGGGGCGCAAGGGCGGCCGGGCGCGGCGGGCCTGGGAGCTGCGCGCCAAGGCCTCGCCCCAGCGCGAGGCCTTGCACCGGGCCCTGCGCGGCGAATTCACCGAGGACGCCTTCGACGGCCTGGAGGCCCATATCGCCGCCCTCGCCTCATCGCCTTCGGCCAACGCCACCCGGGTCTGGTCCGGCGAGGCCCTGGAGCGGCTGGTTCCGGCGATCCCGGAGATGATCGGCGGCTCCGCCGACCTCACCGGCTCCAACAACACCCAGGTCAAGGGCGCCAAGGCCTTCGACCATCCTGACTACGCCGGCGGCTATGTGCACTATGGGGTGCGCGAGCACGGCATGGCCGCGGCCATGAACGGCATGGCCGTGCACGGGGGGGTGATCCCGTTCTCCGGCACCTTCCTGGCCTTCGCCGACTATTCGCGGCCGGCGATCCGCCTCGGCGCCCTGATGGGCGCGCGGGTGATCCACGTGATGACCCACGATTCCATCGGCCTGGGCGAGGACGGGCCCACCCACCAGCCGGTGGAGCATCTGGCCGCCCTGCGCGCGATCCCGAACCTGCTGGTCTTCCGCCCCGCCGACGGGATCGAGACCGCCGAATGCTGGCGCGCTGCCCTGGAGCACCGCCAGACCCCGTCGATCATGGCCCTGTCGCGGCAGAAGACCCCCGCCGTGCGCCTGGCGCCCGCCGACCGCAACCTCAGCGCCCACGGCGCCTACGAACTCGCCGCGGCCACGGGGGACGCCCAGGTGAGCCTGTTCGCCTCGGGGACCGAGGTCGCCATCGCCCTCGGCGCTCGCGACATGCTGCAGGCGGCGGGGATCGGCTGCCGGGTGGTCTCCACCCCCTGCTGGGAGCTGTTCGAGACCCAGGGCGCCGACTACCGCACCGAGGTGATCGGCGGCTCGCCGGTGCGCATCGCCGTGGAGGCCGGGGTGCGCCAGGGCTGGGAGCGGTTCATCGGCGAGGACGGCGGCTTCATCGGCATGACCAGCTTCGGCGCCAGCGCCCCCTATGAGCGGCTCTACCGCGAATTCGGCATCACCGCCGAGGCGGTGGCCGCCGAGGCCAAGGCCAAGCTGCGGGCCTAGATCCATGCGCCTCGGCACGCCCCTTTCCCCCTCCGCCACCAAGGTCATGCTCCTGGGCGCCGGCGAGCTCGGCAAGGAGGTGGCGATCGAGCTGCAACGGTTGGGGGTCGAGGTGATCGCCGTCGACCGTTACGACAACGCCCCGGCCCAGCAGGTGGCGCACCGCGCCCACACCCTGGCCATGACCGACCCGGCCGCCCTGCGCGCGGTGATCGAGCGCGAACGCCCGCACATCATCGTGCCGGAGATCGAGGCCATCGCCACCGACGAGCTGGCGAAAATCGAGGCCGAGGGTCTGGCGATCGTCATCCCCACGGCCCGCGCCACTCAGCTGACCATGAACCGCGAAGGCATCCGCCGCCTCGCCGCCGAGACCCTCGGCCTGCCCACCTCGCCCTACGCCTTCGCCGGCAGCCGGGAAGACCTGGCGATGGGGGCGGCACGGGTCGGCTTTCCCTGCTTCGTCAAGCCGGTGATGTCGTCCTCCGGCAAGGGCCAGAGCTATGTGGAAACCGCCGCCGAGGTGGACGCCGCCTGGGACTACGCCCTCGCGGCCGCGCGGGTCGAGCAGACCCGGGTGATCGTCGAGGGCAAGATCGACTTCGATTTCGGGCACTGCATCAGTTTGAAATTGAATGCGTAATTGTGAAGGCGAGCATGCGGACGCCCTGATAGGCGACGGGCATCGCAGTGAGAGACCCGAGTGCAAGGCCGATCCAATAGCTCACGGGATATCGCTCTCGTGAAACGACTTGGCCATACACATTGAAGCGGCGCTGCGGCCAGTCTCTCCATAGGCTCCAAAGAACCCAAGCGGGAACTGCGACAAATGCCGCGCCGAGAGCGAGCGCGAAGACAAGGCTCACGCCGTTGCCCGCTTTTTGTAAGGCCCGCGAACCTTCGGGGTCTGAGCGGCGTCGATGCGGGCGATCACGTCCTCGAAGGACATGAAGGTGGTCGCGATCCCCGCTTGCATGGCCGGGGTCATGCGCAGCTTCGAATGCGTGCGGATGAAGTTATAGAACAGGGTGTAGAGCGCGACCATGTGAACGTGGTTCGCGACCTTCTTGGAGTGGCCGTTCGTCAGGCGGGTGAAGCGGCGCATATGCATCCGCATCGTCTTGTTGTGGGCTTCCACAAACGACGTGTTGGCCTGCTTCATGTCGGGGTTGCCCTCGACCGACACCTTCTTGATGCCGGTGCATTCGGCGGGGCTGTAGCGGCCCGCAGGCGACGGCGTGGGGCCGTACTGCTTGATCACCTGCGCATAGTCGATGTCGCCCCCGAAGGCCCCTTCAACGGCCTCCAGATAGGCGCGGTGTCCATCCGTGGTCAGTTGGACCCGGTTGGCGAGGCGCCCACGCAGATCGTCCATCAGCTCAATCGCGGTTTGGCCCGAACGGTCCCCGACCAGATAGCTGACGATCAGCTTGGAGTCGGCGTCGATGGCGGTCCAAGTCCAGATGTCGCCCGCGTCCGCCGGTGCGGCCTTAGCGCCCGCGACAGTCCGTTGCTTGCAATAGTTGAACGACCAGATTTCGTCGCACTGGACTTTCGAGGCGGTCACGCCCTGGACCAGCTCGTCGTGCATCTGAGCGCAGACCGCTCCCGCATCGACCAGGGCCTTCGCCACGGTGTTGAAGCTCACGTCCTCGGTGCGGGCGACGGCTCGCATGGACATGCCCTCACACAGGAGGGTGAGGATTTTGGCGCGCTTGGCGAGGGGCAGCTTGTTCATGAACTGAACAATATGCTTGCTACGGTTGGTTAGCAAGCAAAAACGTCAGTTTTTAAAAGCGTCTCTGATTGTTTCCAGGGGCAAATACATGTCCAATTTGCCATCCTCGATCCGCATAAATTTTCGGTCGGAATAGAACTTTACGCGCACCTCGCTTACCGAGGTGAGCCACAAGCAGTACGCGCCAACGTCTTCAGCGACACGGAGCACGCGCTCAAATGAGTCGATCATAAGCGCGCTGCCTATTCCAGCACCCGCTCGCGATTTATCTACGCCTAGCATTGCAAAATATATTGCGGGTATTTCTCGGCTTCCGAAGCCAATGTTTAGAAACGTTCTTGGGGCGAGACTTCTAATTGTTAGACTATAGAACCCTTGAACAGTATTGCTTTCCGCGTCGCAAGCCACAAATACGCGGGCTCTATACTTGTCGTGGTCTTTGTGTGCTTGCTTGTGGCACCAGTCGTCAATTATGGGGTTTCCACAGCAAAAAGCCCCTCGGTCATGTTGGGGACCAAGGGGCTCGATTCTGATTGCGGCGGCAGAAGACTCCATCAGCTCCGCTGAAGGAGCTTCTTACCCTGAATGACAAACTGCTTCAGGGCGTCGTTAGCCTTCGGCGGGTTCTCGCAGGTTTCAACCAACCGGTTGAACGAGCCCCGGCCAATCAGGTGAGCGCCGGTAAACGCTCTATCTGGTTTCGGTAACGCGGCCATCTCAACCTCCTTTCCGTCTCTCTACGCCCAACGCGCAGCGGCTGCTTTTCGGGCAGTCTCGCTTCGCTGTTCGGGGGTGGTGTTCCGCACGCGCGCCGCTGCGCCAGCGTGGCCGCTGCGCGCCTTGCCCGACACGGGGGATTCATCTACTTCGCCCGTGGCGATCTGCATCACCAGGACGGCATTGCTGGTCACGTCGGCGAGCCGACGTTCCCCCTTGGGTCCTTTGATCATGCGTCTCTCCTCGGGTGGCTGCTGCCGGCAGCCGCGATTAACCCCACTCCAGGGGTGCCTCGCGAACTTTGTTATACACCAAAATAGCGTCAAAAAGCAATCAAGGTTGCGCGGACGCTCATATGGATGCGCTGGCGCGTTCGTGTTTCTGGGTGACCTTAGATCGGCTGACATTCTTCGATCCTGTCAAACGCCCTTCAATTTCGAACTGACGCAGTGCCCGATTTCGAGATCACCCTGCTCACTGTCCGCGCCCGCGGCGCCGATGGCGAGATCGAGACCCGCTTTTGCGCGCCCATCGGCCACAGGCAGGTGAAGGGCGACTATGTAGAAAGCTGGCAACCCCAGCCTATGTCCGCCGCCGCCCGCGCCCGCGCCCGGCAGATCGCCCAGGCGGTCACCGACGACCTCGGCGGGCTGGGCGTCTTCGGGGTGGAGTTGTTCGTGAAGGGCGGCGAGGTCTGGTTTTCCGAGGTCAGCCCCCGGCCGCACGACACCGGCCTCGTGACCCTGGTCACCCAGGCCCTGAGCGAATTCGCCCTCCACGCCCGCGCCATCCTCGGCCTGCCGGTGGACACCGCCCTGCGCGAGCCCGGCGCCAGCGCGGTGATCTATGGCGGCCTCGACGGGCGGGGGATCGCCTTCGAAGGCGTCGAGGCGGCCCTGGCCGTTCCCACGGCGGAGCTGCGCCTGTTCGGAAAACCGGAATCCTTCGCCCGCCGCCGCATGGGAGTCGCCCTGGCCCGAGGCGCCGATGTCGATGAGGCCCGGGAAAGGGCGCGGGAAGCGGCGGGGCGGGTGCGGCCGGTCGCCTAGGTTTCGCGCATGCTCTGGCGTTTGCCGGCGCGGGGCGTTAGAAGCGCCCACCTTCAAACCGCAGCCAAGAGACCATGGCCGGACACTCAAAATTCAAGAACATCCAGTTCCGCAAGGGCGCCCAGGACAAGAAGCGCTCGAAGATCTTCTCCAAGCTCTCGCGCGACATCACCCTGGCCGCCAAGCATGGACTGCCGGATCCGTCGGCCAACGCTCGGCTGCGCCTGGCCATAACCAACGCCCGCGCCGAGTCGATGCCCAAGGACAACATCGACCGGGCCATCAAGAAGGCCCAGGGCGGCGAGACCGACAACTTCGAGGACATCCGCTACGAGGGCCGCGGCCCCGGCGGGGTCGGGGTGATCGTCGAGGTGCTCACCGATAACCGAAATCGGGCCGCCTCCACCGTGCGCATGCTGTTCTCCAAGAACGGCGGGGCCATGGGCGAGAGCGGATCGGTGGCCTTCATGTTCGACCGTCTGGGCGAGATCGTCTATCCGGCCAGCGTCGGCAGCGAGGATACGGTCATGGAGGCGGCCATCGAGGCCGGCGCCCAGGACGTGGAGTCCGACGCCGACGGCCACACCATCTACACCGCCTTCGAGGACCTGGGCGCGGTGATCGAGGCCCTGGAAGTGGCCCTCGGCCCCGCCAAGTCCACCAGCGTCACCTGGAAGCCGAAAATGACCGCCCCGGTGACCGGCGACGACGTGAACACCCTGATGAAGCTCCTCGACGCCCTGGACGACGACGACGACGTGCAGAACGTCTTTACGAACGTCGAACTGAGCGACGAGGACATGGCGCGGTTGGCGGGGTAGCCGGCCTTGCCGCTGTCCTCCACCGCGTAGCGGGGGAGGTGGCAGTGAGCGTAGCGAACTGACGGAGGGGGCGTCGGTCCGACGTACGTGCCGCTGACCGACGCCCCCTCAGTCCGCTTCGCGGACAGCTCCCCCGTTTCACGGTGGAGCAAATCAATCGTCGGCGCTACCACTACCCCCATGTCCAGACCCATCCCCCCCGTCGCCCCCAAACACCCCCAGCGCATCGAACAGCTGGGCCGGGTCCGCACCGATGACTACGCGTGGATGAAGGACGACAACTGGCAGGCGGTGCTGCGCGACCCCTCGCTGATCCGGGCCGACGTCAAGGCGCACCTGACCGCCGAGAACGCCTATACGGCGGCCATGCTGGCCTCCACCGGGCCGCTGCAGGCGGCGATGTTCGAGGAGATGAAGGGGCGCATCAAGGAGGACGACTCCTCGGTGCCGACCCCGGACGGGCCCTGGGACTACTATGGCCGCTATGTGATCGGCGCCCAGCACCCGGTCCACGCCCGCCGCCCCCGCGGCCAGGCGGACGGCGAGGTGGTGCTGCTGGACGAGGAGGCCGAGTCCAAGGGCCACGCCTATTTCCATGTGGGCGCCGCCAGCCACAGCCCCGACCACGCCCTCTACGCCTACGCCGTCGACGAGCAGGGCTCGGAGGTCTACCGCATCCTGGTCAAGGACCTGGCCACCGGCGAGATCCTGCCGGAACCCGCCGAGAGCGCCACCGGGGATTTCACCTTCTCGCCGGACGCGGCCTGGCTGTTCTGGATCCTGCGCGACGACAACGGCCGCCCGGCCAAGATCTACCGCCGCCCGGCCCGGGGCGGCCGGGCCGACGACGTGCTGGTCTATGACGAGCCGGACGACGGCTTCTTCCTGTCCATCGGCACGACCTCGTCGGACGCCTACATCGTCATCGGCGCCGGGGACCACGAGACCTCGGAAGTCCGGCTCATCTCCGCCTCGGACCCCACAGCCGCGGCAACGGTGGTCGAGCCGCGCACCGAGGGTCTGCGCTACGACCTGGAGCACTGGGACGGCCGCTTCCTGATCCGCACCAACGCCGATGGGGCCATCGACTTCAAAGTGGTCAGCGCCCCCGAGACGAGCCCTGGACGGGCCCACTGGACTGACTGGGCAGCGCACCAGCCCGGCCGCTACGTAGTGGGGATCGGCGCCTTCAAGGACTGGTTCGTGCGGCTGGTGCGGGAAAACGCCGCCAACAGCCTGCTGCTCACCGAGCGCGGCACGGGCGCCGAGCACGCCATCGCCTTCGACGAGGAGGCCTTCGCCCTCAGCCTCGCGGGCGGCTACGAGTTCGACACCACCACCCTGCGCTTCGTCTATGAATCGCCGACCACCCCCAAACAGTGGTTCGACTACGACATGGCCACCCGCGCCCGGGTGCTGCGCAAGACCCAGGAGATCCCGTCCGGCCACGATCCGGCCCGCTATGTCACCCGCCGCCTGTTCGCCAAGGCGGCCGACGGGGCGCAAGTCCCGATCACGGTGTTGATGCGGGCGGATACGCCCCTGGACGGCTCGGCGCCGCTGCTGCTCTACGGCTACGGCGCCTACGGCCTGCCCATGGAGCCCAACTTCTCCATCCGCAACCTCTCCCTGGTCGACCGGGGCTGGATCTGGGCTACGGCCCATGTGCGCGGCGGCTCGGAAAAGGGCTGGGGCTGGTTCCTGGACGGGCGCGGCGAGAAGAAGCCCAACACCTTCACCGACTTCATCGCCGTCGCCGAGCACCTGACCGGCCTCGGCTACGGCGCCAAGGGACGGATCGTCGCCTACGGCGGCTCGGCGGGGGGGATGCTGATGGGGGCCATCGCCAATCTGCGCCCGGACCTCTGGGCGGGGATCATCGGCGCCGTGCCCTTCGTCGATGTGCTCAACACCATGAGCGACGCGACCCTGCCGCTGACCCCGCCGGAGTGGCCCGAATGGGGCAATCCGCTGGAAGACGCCGACGCCTACGACCGCATCGCCGCCTACAGCCCTTATGACAACGTCGCCGCCAAGGCCTATCCGGCGGTGCTGGCCACCGGCGGCCTTTCGGACCCGCGGGTGACCTATTGGGAGCCGGCCAAGTGGGTGGCGCGGCTGCGTGAAATGACCACAGGGGACGCGCCGATCCTGCTCAAGATCAACATGGACGCCGGGCACGGCGGCGCCTCGGGCCGTTTCGACTTCCTCAAGGAGATCGCCCTGGACTACGCTTTCGCGGTCTGGGCCATCGACCGGGGCTGGGAAGGGGACTTCGAGGCGCCATGACGCGGATCCGGCCCGCCACCCTCGATGATACGGAGGCGCTGCGGGCGATCTACGCCCACCATGTGGCGCACGGCTTCGGCTCCTTCGAGGAGACCGCCCCCTCCGTGGAAACCATGGCCGACCGGTGGGCGGCGATCACGCGGCGCGGCCTGCCCTATCTGGTCGCCGAGATCGACGGGGCGGTGGCCGGCCTCGCCTACGCCGGCCCCTACCGGCCACGATCGGCCTATCGATACACCGTCGAGGACAGCGTCTATGTGGCGCCCGCCTTCCAGGGCCAGGGGGTCGGCAAGGCTCTGCTGGGCGTGGTCATCGAGACCTGCGAGGCCATGGGCCTTCGCCGGATGCTCGCCTTCATCGGCGACAGCGGCAACGCCGGCTCCATCGGCGTGCATCGGTCCTGCGGCTTTCGCCACGCCGGGGTGCTGGAGAAGGTCGGCTTCAAGGCCGGGCGCTGGCTGGACGTGGTGGTGATGGAGCGCGACCTCGGCGGGACGGTCGACGGGGCGCCGCAGGGGCCGGGACTGGATCTGTCAGGCGGCTGAGCGGCCGGCTACCCCGTCGCCTCCCCCAGGGCCTGGGCCAACTGCTGGTGGTCATAGGGCTTGCCGAGGCGGATCGCCCCCGCCACCGCCTGGGTTTCCTTGCTTTCGCCATAACCGCTTGCGAAGATCACCTTCAGGCCCGGCCGCAGATCCGTTGCCTCCAGCGCCAGGGCCGGGCCACGCATCCCGGGCAGTCCCACGTCGGTGAATAGGACGTCGACCCGATCGTCCCGCCGCAGCACCGACAGGGCGGCGGGGGCGTCGGCGGCGGCCACCACGCTGAAGCCGAGGGACTCGATCATGTCCTGGGCCGCCATGCGCACCAGGGCGTCGTCCTCCACCAGCAGCACCACCCGGCGGCCGTCCCGCAGCAGGGCGCGCATCTTCCGGGCCAGATCCTCCTGGGTATAGGGCTTGGACAGCAGCTTCACCCCCTCGTCCAGCCGTCCGTGGTGGACGATGGCGTTCTCCGTATAGCCGGAGGTGTAGAGCACCGGCAGGCCGGGACGCAGCCGCAGCGCCTCCGCCGCCAGATCACGGCTCTTCACCGGGCCGGGCATGATGACGTCGGTGAACAACAGATCGACCTTGGTCCCGCTCTTGAGGATCTCGAGGGCGGCGGCGCCGTCGGAGGCGTGGACGCAGGTGTAGCCCAGGTCGCGCAGCATGCCGACGACGGAGGCGCGGACCAGGTCGTCGTCCTCGACAACAAGGATCACCTCGCTCTGGCCACGCGGGGACCCGAAGGCGGCCGCCGTAGTCACCGTCTCCGGCTGGCCGGAGCGCGGCAGGTAGATCTTGATCGTCGTGCCCTGGCCGACCTCGCTGTAGACCTGCACATGGCCGTTGGACTGTTTGACGAAGCCGTAGACCATCGACAGGCCGAGGCCCGTGCCCTTGTCCACCCCCTTGGTGGTGAAGAACGGCTCGAACACCCGCGCCCGGGTCGCTTCGTCCATGCCGTGGCCGGTGTCGGAGATCGCCAGCAGCACATATTGGCCGGCCTCGATCTCGGCCTCCCGGCCGTAGGCGGCGTCGAGCACCGCATTGGTGATCTCGATGGTCAGCCGCCCGGCGCCGGACATCGCGTCGCGGGCGTTGATGGCCAGGTTCAGGATGGCGTTCTCCACCTGGGCCGGGTCGGCGAGGGTGTTCCACAGGGCGCTGGACACTACCGTCTCCACCTGGATCGATTCGCCGAGGGAGCTGCG
The DNA here is from genome assembly GCA_003165275.1 of Caulobacteraceae bacterium. Lineage (GTDB taxonomy): Bacteria > Pseudomonadota > Alphaproteobacteria > Caulobacterales > Caulobacteraceae > Poindextera. The sequence goes on along the minus strand of PLSW01000222.1, from coordinate 16,154 downwards.
CAGCATGTCGGCCATGTCGCTGACGAGGCGGCCCAGGTTGACCACCTTGGGCTCCAGGGGCTGACGCCGGGCGAAGGCCAGCAGCTGGCGGGTGAGCTGGGCGGCCCGCTCCGCGCCGTGCAGGGCGTTCTTCACCCTCTGGCTGGCGATCGGGTCGTCGGCCAGCTTGGCGGCCAGCAGCTCGAGGTTGCCGCGGATCACCTGCAGCAGGTTGTTGAAATCGTGGGCGACGCCGCCGGTGAGGTGGCCGACCGCCTCCATCCGCTGGGCGCGGCGTAGCTGGCGTTCGGCCGCGTCGCGCTCGGTGACGTCCCGGGTGGCGCCGACGATGCGGTCGATGCGGCCGTCGAGATTGCGCACCGGGGTGAGCACGCTTTCCCAGATACGGGTCCCTGTCGGCAACGGCGCCTCGTTGCGGGTGAACACCGGCTTGCCGGCCCGCACGACCGCCATATACTGCTCGACCACCGCCCGGCCCGAGGGCCCCGGAGCCAGGATCGCCAGGTCGCGGCCGCGGGTGGCGGCGGTGGTGATGCCGGTGGCCCGCTCGAAGGAAGGGTTGAGCTCGGCGATGCTGAAGCCCAGCTCCGGCGAGACGTCGATCACATAGAGGTAGTCGGCGGCGTTGGCGAAGATGGCGCGATAGAGGGCCTCGCCCTGGCGCTGGGCCTGCTCGGCGGCCTCACGCTCGGCGATCTCGTGGGCCAGCCGACGGTTGGCCTGGGTCATCGCCAGGATCAGCCCGCCCAGACCCAGCAAGGCCAGACCGCTGACGGTAAGGGCGACGGCGAAGCTGGTGAACTCGGCGGCGTCCGATCGTGCGGTGCGCTCGGCGAGCAGCTTGTCTTCCGACTGCATCAGTTCGGCGATGGCGGCGCGCAGGCCGACCATCGCGGTCTCCCCGGCCCCCGGCCGAAAGGCCTGCGCCGCCGCCGCACCGCCCCTGCGCTCCAGGTTCACGCGAAGGGCGGAGATCGCCAGTCGCTGGCTCGCGAAGTCGTTGATCCTCGCCACCCGCGCGGCCTGCTCGGGATTGTCCCGGACAAGATCGGCCAGCCGCCGCATGTCGGCCGGCGCGGCCGCCGCGCCGGCCACATAGGCGTCCAGCATCCCCGCATTGCCGGACAGCATGTAGGCGCGCTGGCCGGACTCCACGTCCTGCACGCGGGAAAAGAGGGATTGGGTGGTCTCGATCACGTCGCGCGAATGCCGCACCCACAGCCGGGAATCCCGCACCGTCACCAGGTGGTGAACCGCCAGGAAGGCGGACATCGCCACCAGCACCGCGATCAGGACGCCGGGGGCGGCCAGGTCGCGCCAGACGCCGCGCTGCGCGGGCGGCGACGGGCTTTGCGCCGATGTCGAGGGCGTCGTCATCCGAAGGCTAGGGTCTCTGCAGCGTTCTGGGTCGGGCCATGGCGCGCTTGGCCCGCGGGGGCGAGACGGGACGCGGCGTTCATGGGGTCAGGCTAGCGGAGCGAAGCGGCGAACGCCAGCTTGGCCGCAGGGCCGGCTCAGGCCGCGGCCTCTCCGCCCAGCCCGAGGATGACCTTGGCCTCTTCCGGCTCGACCGGAATCACCGACAGGCGGAACTGGCGGAACATCTTCATCCCCGCCAGCGCCGGCTCGGCCTTCATCGCCGCCAAGGTCACCGGATGGGCGAAGGCCCGCACGGGCGCGACCCCCACGGCGACGAAGCGGCCCGCCGGATCGGAGGGGTCGATGAAGGCTTCCTTCGACACCGTCGCCAGCCCGACCACCGCCAGGTCCTGCTGGGAATGGTAGTAGAAGAGGGTGTCGCCGAGGCGCATGGCGCGCAGGTAGATCGCCGCCTGATGGTTGCGCACCCCGTCCCAGACGGTCTCGCCGTCGCGCACCAGGTCGGCGAAGGCGTATTTCGCCGGCTCGGACTTCACCAGCCAGTAGGACGGCGCTGCGGGCATACGGTTTTCCTCCCCTCGCCGACAGGCTCGCGTGTGAGTCGTGGCGACGCGCCGATCCATAGCCGAGGCCGGGCGCGAAGGGGAACAGCCCGTCGGCGGGACAATCGCCCCCCGGGTCGCGCGGTCCCCGGCTATCCGTGCCGCGCCGCGCCAGACGGACCGGAGTCCGCGTCCGCCGACGGGGGTGGTTCCAGCGCCAGGGTCTCGCCTTCGACGATCAGCAGCACCGCGCCAAGGGCGGCCAGCAGCAGCCCCGGTATGCCGATGAAGGCCGCGAAGGCGACCGCCAGGGGGTGAGGCTGGAACAGGCCGACAAAGAGCACGATCAGCAGGACGACGCCCCCCGCCATCGACAGCGCACCCAGGCGTTTCCGCGTGAACATGGCCTCACCTCGTCTGTTTGACGCGAGGCTGCGCCCGCAACGCGGACTTGGGGTTGATTCAGCGCAAACCGGCGCGCCTTCGACAGACGCTACCGACGCGGCTCCAGGATATCGTCCAGACGCGCCGGCGTTCCGGCGATCCGTTCGAAGCGGGGGTAACGCAGGCCGCCGCGGTAATCGATGGTCACCGTGCGATAGGCGTTCTTCTCCTTGACCAAGAGGGCGATGGGCGCGCCCGTGATCTTGGCCTGTTTGATCGCGTCCTTCAGATCGTCCGGATCGAAGGCCTGGCCGTTGATCGCCACCAGGGTCGCCCCCTCGGTGAGGCCGGCCTTGAACGCCGGGCCGTCCCATTGCACGTCGGTGAGCACCGCCTCCTTGTTCACCGTAAACCCGATGGAGAACATCAGGTTGGTGACCTTGCGGCCGGTCTCGGCGCTCTTGAAATAGTCCGTCGGCGTGTCGGTGTAGACCAGCCGGTAGCCGCCCCGCGCCACCCCGTCGAGGGGCGCGCCCGGGCCGTGGCCGTCGAGCCGCTGATGCAGGAAACCCGCCCAGTCATAGGGGACAACCCCGTTCAGGGCGGCGACGATGTCGTCGAAGGTGTAGGTCATGGTGACGAAGCTGCCGTTCTCCACCCCGAAGAAGGCGCGGGCGAAGTCGTCCAGGGACTTCTTGCCCTGGGTGCGCTCGCGAATGAGGGTGTCGGCGTCCAGCCAGATCAGCTGGCCTTCGCTGTAATAGTCCTCGCTGCGCTGCCAGCTCAGCCAGGACAGGGGCCGGCGCTGGGCGATGATCGGATCGTTGGTGGTGTCCTCCATGGGCCGCCAGCTGCGACCCACGCGGATGTCGTAGGTCGCCGCGGTCAGGGCGATGGCGTCCAGGGCCTGCTGCTTGGTCCAAAGCCCCGCCCGCGCCGCCAGCACATAGCCCCAGTACTGCGTCTGGCCCTCGTAGACCCAGAGCAGGCTGCCGCGCATCGGCACGTTGAAGGTGGGGGTCCACAGGTCCGCCGGCCGGCGGAACTTGCCGTTCCACGAATGGGTGAATTCGTGGGCCAGCAGGTCGCGGCCGGCCTCGGTCTTGTCCCAGTTGGTGAAATACTTGGGGATGGTCCCATCCTCGCTGGACTGGTGATGCTCCAGGCCATTGCCCCCCATCTTGTCGCTGAGGGAGAACAGGAAGTCGTAGTGGTCGTAGTGATGGGCGCCGAACAGCTTGTAGGCCTGGGCGACAAGGGCCCTGTGGGCGGCGATCTGCTCGGGCTTGGTCTCCAGCTCGTCCGGCCGGTCGGCGATCACGTCCAGGCTCACCCGCGCCGGGCCGCCCGGATCGAGGTCGAAGCGCTGAAAATAGCGCCCGGCGATCATCGGGGAGTCGATCAGGATGTTGAGGGTGGTGGTCTTGTAGGCCACCGTCCCCGTGCCCAAGCCTGGATTTGGCCCGTCGGTCTCCAGGGCTGTCGCCGCCGTGAAGCCCTCGGGGAGCTTGACCGTCGCCGACACCGGGATGTCCCGGGAAAAATAGCCGGCGGGATAGAGCACCAGGGCGTCCCACTGCAGGCTCAGCATCTGCGGGGTCATCATCACCCGGCCCTCGCGTGTGGAGACGGGGGAGAGGAACTGGAAGTCCAGCTCCAGGGTCTTGGCGCCCGCCGGCGCATCCACATGGAAGGCGTAGACGCTCACCGGATCGCGGGTCCATTCCACGGGCCTGCCGTTCGCGGCGATCATCAGTCCCGCCAGCTTGTCGATGGGACCGCTCGGCGCATGGTTCCCCGGCAGCCATTGCGGAAACAACAGGGTCACCGGACCCGGCCCGCTCACCGGCAGGGATTCATGGACGCTGAAGATGGCGTGCGGCAGGTCCGTAGCGTCCACCGCCAGCCGGATCACCCCCGGATAGGGCCGGTCCTCTGGCGCCGGGATCAGCGGCGCGGCGGGGGCCGGCTGGGGTTGGACGACCTGCGCCAGGGCCGGTGTCGAGGCGAGGATGGCGGCCAGCGCCGCCGCTGTCGCCACGGCGACGCCAAAACTCGATTCCATCCTGAAGTCCCCCTGGCCTGACCGCCCGCGCACGAGCGGGGTCGGGCTAGCTCTAGCTGAGGCGGGCGCCCTTGGGGAACGGGAAATTCAGGGTGCGGCGTAAGCCAGCCGAAGCGCGCGCGGGGGCGTCAACAGTCCGCCTTCGCTAAAGCCACGGCGGTCAGCCACCGCCTTCTGATCAACGCCGTCCGGCGGCGAGATTTGACGGCCGGCTGGGCGCCGGGTTTCAATCCGGCGAAAGCGCCCCGTCAATCACCGTCGCGCCAACCCTGGGCGTTCGGGCCTGTGACCCTCAGGCGGCCTAGGGGTTGATCACGTTCGGGCCGGCGATCGTGGAGTCGACGCCGACGTTGGCGATGGTGTTGGCGCCGCCCAGATTGACGCCGGAGTGCGCGGTGACGTTGATCGTGTTCGTCTTGACCTGACCGCCGGCGGTTTCGGTGGCCGCCCCCCCGCTGTTGAGGGTGACGGTGGTCGGGCTGGTCACCGGAGCCGACAGGGTCAGGTTGCCGGCCGAGGTCAAGGTTACGGCGCCGCTGTTGCTGTCAACCTCGCCGGTCACGGTCATGGCGGCCTGGTCATTGATGGTGACCGCGCCAAACCCATACACGCCGCCCAGCGCGCCGAAGCTGTTCGGTCCGTTCAGGACGGTGTTCGCGTTGGTCGAGATGACCAGGGTCGAGCCGGTGAGGGATCCGCCGCCGCCCTCTGTGAGGTCGCCGGTCTGGCTGTTCAGATAGATGACGCCGGCGGTGTTCACCGCCGCGTTGATCGCCACCCCGCCCTGGCCCCACAGATAGACGTAAGGGCCGCCGCTGACAGGGGCGTTGACGCTGAGGCCGCCGACCGTGGTCCCGATGTTGACGGTTCCCGCGCCGCCGTTGATCGCCCCGGTGACGGCCAGAGGCTGGGCGTCGATCACGGTGACGCCGCCGGTGGTGTTGGTGAAGCCGGCGAGGGCCCCGATCTGGTTGGCGCCGGGCAGGTTGAGCCCGCTGATCGTGCTTCCGGTCAGCGATGGCGCGCTGATCGTTCCGCCGCCGCCCTCCGAGACACCGTTGGCCGTGGAGATGACGCTCATGGCGCCGCCCAGGGTCAGGCTGTTGTTGAAGGTGATCCAGCCCGGCGAGCTGAAGGTTCCGGTCCCGGCCGCGGTCATCGGCGCCGTGAAATTGAACCCGCCGGTGGTGGTTCCGCTGAACGCCAGGCTCCCCGCGCCGGCGTTGATCGCGCCGTCCACCTCAAGGGCGACAGTGTCGTTGAGGCTGAAGCCGTCCGCAGCGGCCCCCAGGATATGGCTGACGTGATTGGCGCCGCCCAGGGCGGTGGCCCCGGCCGAACTCGTGGTCAGGTCCAGGGCCCAGGCCACGCCGGAGGTCCCCTCGCTGATCGCCCCGGTCTGGGCGGTCAGGGTCTCATTGCCGGTGGCGGTGACCGCGGCGTTCAGGGCCAGCGCCCGACCGGAGGGCTTCGAAGCGGGAATAGATGGTCCCGGCCGGATCGAAATTATAGATTCGCGATGGCTCGAGAGCGTTGCGTTGATGCTGACGCTCCAGGCTGTCGACGATCCACGGCACGTGGCGGACGCAACAGATCACCTTGGAGCGGGGAAACAGCGTCCCCAGCGCCGAAACCTTGGTGGACCAGAACCGATGGGTGTCGAACACGACCTTTTGCGGATGTTCGCGGAAATATTAGCTGTCGAACGCGCCTGAAAGCACGGCTTTGCGCTTCTCGTCGTCGATAAAGACCGAGGTTTCACTGCCCTGGCTCATCTCGTGCGACAGCACTTTGAAGAACCCGGCCACCAGGCTGATAATGCTGGCGTGGAAGCGCGGATTTTGCGCCAGGATCGCCGAGAGCAGGGTCGAGCCGGCGCGCGGCAACCCCGAAATGAAGTGGACGCCATTGTCCATTGTCGCCGTTCCTCCCTCGATCTCCCGTCAGCCATATCGCATCAACCTCCGGGTCTGGGCGACGATGGCAATATTGTTCAAGACGGCGCGGCGATCACATCCCCAATTTCAGCCGGGTTGCACGCGTCTCAGGTCCGCGCCTGGTCGTGTTCCGCGACGATGGTCATCGCCAGCTGGTTGATATGAAACCCGAGGGCGAAATGTCTTTCGGCGTCCTCTGACATGCGCGGCGTGAAGTCCAGCCGGTCTCGCGTGCAGGTCAACAATCCCGCGGCCTCGCCGTCGGCGAGGAGGCGCTGGATCTGGGTGCGGGATACGTTGTTGCGCTGAGCCAATCCGTTGCGGGACAGCGGCGTCGACTCCAGCAATCGGGGCCGATCCGCCGCTTGGCGGCTAAACAGGTCGCAGAAGATCGAAATGCCGCCATCACGCGTAGCGAACAGCGCCATCGGAAGTTCTGGTGCGGAGAACAGGTGCTGAAACGAGACCGTCAACGTCATCGTCATCATTGTGCAGCGAACCAACCAGGTGCGATCGTTGAATCGATCGACATGCACGCGCAATTCCGGGATGACCCGGGCGGCGCCGACGATCCAGGCCCGGTTATGCTCTATGATCGGATCTGAGAACTCGGGGCGAACGATCAGGCGCCGGCGGGCCCAATGCTCGGAGCCCGGCGGGATCGACAGACCGCCCAGGCGCTGCGCCTGGTCGATGAACTTGGTGACCCGACCGCAGCTGGACGTGCCGTTGGCCTGCGCCGCCTGGAAGAGCGCCGCGGCGGTGACGCCGCCGGGCAGGCTGTCGAGAATTAGCACGGCGTTCGCCAAGCCGTATCACCCGAGATCGCGGGTCATCCAGCGGGCGATCGCATCCATTTCGGCCTGCGCCTTCACGCGGCGGGCGCAGAGCGACTCCACGGCCGCTCGGAAATCCGGATGCGCGCGTATTTCGGCCAACAACTCGGGCGGAACACTGTCGACCGGCGGAAAAACCCGATTCTCCCAACACGGCAATTCAGGTACTGGCGTGATCAACCAAGACGGTCAACGCTCACCGTGGGGCGCCGACGTGATGCTCGCCCGCCCGCCGCGGGCAGGCCAGCATGGCGACGAAGCCGCCGCCTTCCCCCACGGCCTCCGCCTCGGCGAAGTTGAGGCGGAGGCCGCATGGCTGCTGTCAGGCCCGCGTCTGGAGGCGCCGTCCACACACCGTTCCGACTAGCCAGGTTCCGCACGAGGCCGATTTGGTGGCGCCGTTTGGCAGCACCGCCAAGATAGACCGCTAGTATTTCAGGATTTCCAGCGATTTCAATCGCTTGCCACCGATGGCTGGGGGACTAGGACTCGCCATTTTGGCGAAAAAGTCATTTAAAAACAATAAGTTATGGAGCGCGTCGATTCCGATTTGCAGCATGGTTTTGCAGCACGTTTTGTAGCATTCATGGCTGCTATGGCAACTGCTCCGGGCGGCGGCTTGCGTGGATATTTTCTGGCCATGGTGGGCTCCGTCGCCGATCAAGTGCCGCCTTCGGACGCTCGACTGAACCATTTCGTTCGGCCTCTCATGGCCAGTCCACGTGCGTGGTGATGCCCGACCAGAATCATACGCCCAAGCGTATTTTTCCAAGAAATACGCCAAGGCGTATATCGATCTCTTATCCACCCGAGCTTATATGGAGACTCCATACGCTGGAGCGCATACCTGTGGACCAACTCGCCCGCACGCCCACCCAACTCGGCGCAGCGCTGCGGAGGCGGCGCAAGAGCCTCGGTCTTTCCCAGGCCGAACTTGGTCAACGCATCAACCGTCGCCAGGCGACGGTTTCCGGTCTGGAAGGCGGCGAAGTCGATACCAAACTCACAACGCTGATGGACGCACTGGCTGTGCTCGACCTTGAGCTCGTCGTCCGTGCCCGTTCGAGCAGCAGTGTGGCCGACCTTGAGGCAATATTCTGATGGCGCGACGCGCCCGCCAGGCGCGTGTGGATGAACATCTGGGCAAGACAGCGACTTTGGTCGTGCTTGATGACGCGGATAATGTTGTGGCGCTGAAGGCCCTGAGAGTGGGCAGGTGACTCGTGTCGCGCTTAACATGACCGCGTCATCATGAAAAAAATGCGAAATCCGAACATGATCGGCGGCGCATGGTAAATCCGACCTATGTGCTGTCGGTAGATCCGCTCAATCGGATCCGTGAGCCGGTCCCTCGGAAATTGAGATATGTCGCTCACACCTCGCGCTCTTGAAGGCACACTAACGCTCCTTTTGCGCCCTTGAAGGCCGGCGATCTTGAGTTTGTCGCTGAAATAAGCTAGCCTTCAAGGAAGCGCTACCTGCGCTAAGGAGCTCTTGAAAGCGCATGGCTGCACGTAACGCCCTATCCATCGCCCCGCCGCACGCGGTTGAGCTCGCGCTGAGCCGTCTCGGGGCGGACCTGCGGATAGCCAGGTTGCGTCGCAATCTCACGATCGACGAAGCCGCCGCAAAGATCGGTGCCGGCCGTCGAGCGGTCGCTGATGCGGAACGCGGCAAGGCGACCACCGCTGTCGCCGTCTACGTCGGCCTCCTCTGGGCCTACGATCTGCTCGGGGGTGTCGAGAATCTGGCTGATCCGACTCGTGACGAGGAGGGATTGACGCTCGCGAGGGCAAAGGAGCGCACGCGGGCGCGTCGTAGCGAAGGCCTCGACAATGACTTCTGAGTCCCAGGACGGCGAATGCTACGTCTACACCACCCTGCCCGGGGCCACGGAGCCGGTGACAGCTGGCCGCTTCCAGCTTCAGACGGACCGCACCGGCGCCTCGATCGGCAGGTTCGTCTATGGCCGTTCCTATCTGGCGCGCGCAGACGCCGTCGAGCTCGATCCCGTGGAATTGAAGCTTGCCTCGCGAACCTACGAGACGGCGGCGCTGCGCGGCGTATTCGGCGCCCTCCGAGACGCCGGGCCGGACTATTGGGGCCGGCGCGTCATCGAGAGGCACGCCGGCAAGAGTGAGCTGAGCGAACTGGACTATCTGCTGCATTCAGCCGACGACCGCGCCGGCGCGCTTGGATTTGGCCTAAACCAGCAGCCCCCGGCGCCCATGCGCATTTTCAACCAGACCGTCGCACTGGAGAAGCTTCAGCGCATCGCCGACGCCATCGTCGCCGAGGAAGAACTGCCGCTGGACGCAGCCAACGAGCAGATCCAGGAGCTGCTGCTGGTCGGCACGTCGATGGGCGGCGCGCGGCCAAAGGCTGTGGTCGAAGACGACGGAGCGCTGTGGATCGCCAAGTTCAATCGGCAAGACGATCGCTGGAACAGCGCAAGGGTGGAGCATGCCATGCTCACACTCGCACGTGCCTGTGGTTTGAACGCCGCCCAGAGCAAGGTGGTCGTCGCTGGAGGGCGTGACGTGCTCATGGTCCGCCGATTCGATCGCGAGAAGGTGGCTGCGGGTTACACCCGCGCGCGCATGGTGAGCGCGCTGACATTGCTACGCACCGAAGACAGCCACCGTTCCCGAGACCGCTGGTCCTATGTTCTTCTGGTCGAGGAATTGCGGCGCGCATCGGCCGACCCGAAGCGGGATGCGCACGAGCTATTCCGGCGAATGTGTTTCAACGCCCTTATCTCGAATTCAGACGATCATCCGCGAAATCATGCGGTGATCGCAAGGGATCGAGACTGGCGCTTATCACCTGCGTACGACCTCACGCCGACTTCGCCGGTGAGCCTCGAGCGCCGGGACCTGGCGCTGACAGTCGGCGATTTCGGCCGCGCGGCGACAGCCGCGAACCTCGTCTCGCAGAGCCCCCGGTTCTTACTCAATGCCGATGAGGCCGAGGCTATCGTCAGGGGTATGGAGCAACAGGTGATCGCGTCCTGGTATGAGGTCGCCCGCGCACAGGGCGTCTCCCAGCGCGATTGCGACCTCATTGGAGGCGCTTTCGCTTATCCGGGTTTCGGGTCCGCAGCGGGTCCGATCTGACACGACCTGCGCGCGACCAGTTTGGATCGCGGCCGACACGTGGGTGGGCCGACAGTGGCTCAGCGCCAGGGAAGGGTGAACAGGCTAACCGTTGGGTGTTCGCTTAACGGAGCCACGTGCGCGGGTGGGTGCTCCGTTCCCTATGCTCGACGGGCTGGCAGGCGGTAGCGACAGTCTTTTCAGGGCGGCGCGATGATCCGTGATCTGACGTTCCGAGTCCCGCAGGATTGGAATTCGGCGATGGTTTGTGAACGATGGTTACTGGCCTATAGGCTCAAAGGGCCACGCGGGGGCCGTGTTGAAGCTCATGATTGGGTCGTGTTGCAATCCAGCCGCGAACAGGTTGATGGTGAAGCTTAGCCAGAGGCAGAGCTCTTGATCCGTCACATAGCCATTCGGAATTTCCGATCCATAGCCTCCGCTGACATCGACGGCGATTGGATCACAACCTTTGTGGGCGCGAACGACGCGGGAAAGTCCAATGTCCTGCGTGCGTTGAACTTGTTCTTCAAGGGGCAGACCGGGCTCCAATGAAGCCTTCGACTTCAGCCGCGACTACAATCAGTTTGCACCGGTCCGGAAAAAAACTGCGCGCCAGATCGAAATCCGTATTCGCTTCGAACTGCCCGATTCCTACCAGAAGGAGGAGTTCCCCAAACTGGTCGAATGGCGCAAGGTTTGGCGCGAGGAGGGTGAAGTCCGCGATCTTGAGAAGCGCAGCTTCGTCGGTGACGTTCCATTCCCGCCCCGAAGTAAGATTCCGTCATTGCTCGACCGCATCCAGTTTACCTACATCCCTGCGATCAAGGACCAGGCCTTCTTCGCAGATCTGCAAGGTCAACTTTACGACGTGCTATCCTCAGTGGCCGAGCGGCCGCTCAAAGAGTCGGCTGGTGCGTTCCAGAACCAGTTGGGCGCGCAACTCAAGGCGCTACTCGACACCATTCGGGCGGCGTTCAGTGGCGATGCGACTATGCGTCTGCCTGACAATCTGCGCCAGATTTTCGAGAGCCTGGAGATCAATTCCGGTGACGTGCCGCTGTCTCGGCGCGGCGACGGCATCAAGATCCGGCATATCCCAATGATCCTAGGCTTCATCGCAGAAAAGCGCGACGAACTGCTAACGCGCGGCGGAGTCCGCTACACTCACCTCTGGGGCTTCGAGGAGCCGGAAAACAACGTCGAAATGTCGGCCGCCTTTAAGATGGCCGCCGATCTGGTGAGCCGTGTGGCCAATTCCAACCACTTCCAGCTGTTCGTGACCACCCATTCGCCGATCTTCTACCGGTTGGACCAGCAGCCGGACGCCAGCGTCGGGTCAGGAAAGCCGTTCGCGTCCGACCATCGTCCCCACCATTTGGTGAAACCCGCCGTGGAAGCCTCCACGTCATTCGGATCATGCGGCAAATCCGGAAACAGGCGCCCGCCGGGATCAAGCGTCTGCACGTAGTCGAGAAAGCCAGTGTTCAGGAGGCCCTGGTGTAGGGGGATGGGACGCGGCGAGGAGTCATCCGTCTTCAGGTCGTTTCGGTCCCGCAGGTCGAGAAACCAGATCCCGTCCTCCTGTTTGATGTCCGCCGCCATGGCGCCCCCCATCTCCTCGACCCTGCACCCAGTCCAGAGGCCCAGGATGGGGAGCCAATAGTAGGCGTCCTTGCGGATCGTCGGGCCGGGCTTTTCCCGCAGGCCATAGGGTTTGCCGGCCTTGGTCATTGATAAGGTGCAGCCGGTGAACATGGGGCGGCTGAACAGTTCGGCGATCTGCTCAGGGCCGTAGGGCTTGCGCTCAAGGGCGCGCTTGCGCGGCTTCCTCGGCATGGCGGCCGAAACGGGATTGTGCGCGATCCAATCGCGGTCTTGCGCGAAGCGGAACAGCCGCTTGTAGAATACGAACCAGTTCGCCCAGATCGTCTTGTCCGTGAGGCGGGGCGTCTTTTCGTCGGTCGCGTAGGCGGCGACGACCTTGGAGAACGACATCTTTTCGACTTCGGGGCGCTTGGTGCGCGGAAACCGCCGCAGCTGAACCAGGAAGCGATCCATGTCGGAGGTGGTGATATCGCGGATCAGCGGATCGCCCAGGAACTCTGACAGCCGCCGGATGTAGGTTTTGAGCCGGCGGTCCTCATTGGGCCGTTCGCGCTGGATATATCGGTCGAGCAACTGGCCAAGGCGCAGCAGTTCCGGCTCGGAAGCCCTGGGGTTCGCCGCCACAGGCGTGTCGTTCGTCGCCGGTGGTGGGGCGGGCGTTTCGCCCAGTTCAGGCCAGTTGCTGAAATCGCCCTGCCTGAATTCGCCAATGCGCCGTTCAGCCTCGAGCCAGGCCTGCCCGAACCAGTGCCGCGTCTTGGCGATGATCGGGTGCTCGACCGCCAGGGCGAGGCCCTGGACGTTCAGCGCCTCCACGTAGCGGGTGTCGAAATCTGACAGCTCGGTCCAGGCCGACCGCTGGAGCGCGTAGAGCCTGTCTGAAAGCTGCCGGCCCTCGTCGCTGAACGGGTTGACCGGCGCCACAAGCGCGTTGGCGTGATCGATATAGGCCTGCTGGATGTGGTCGCGGCGCCAGCGCCCAACCGCCTCGAAGACGTCATCCGGAGAGACCACCATCAGCCGCGCCTCGGTCGGCGCCGTCCTCGGAAGAGGGGACTGCTTTCGGCGCGCGGCGGCGATGCGCCGCTTGATCGCGGCAATGATCGGTGCGGCGCGCTCAATCGCCTCAACCTGGTCTTTTGTTCGCAGGCTCTCGGTGAAGGTGGATTGTCCGAACGCATGCCGCACGTCCTGGGGAATCACGACCCGGACAAAGTAGGTGTCACCGCGCTTTTCGACGTTTTTCATCAGGCCCACTTTTGCAGCACCTTTTTGCAGCAGTCTGGATGCAAAAGGCTTACGGGCGCTGAACTTTTTGATCTTTATAGGCTTTGGGAAGCCTTGGCTGGGGGACTAGGACTCGAACCTAGAATGACGGTACCAAAAACCGCAGTGTTACCATTACACCATCCCCCAACGGGCCGGCCCCTGTGACGCAGGCAGCGCCTGCGGGGGTCGTCGTCGGCGCGATCCGTCCGCTGAGCGGCTGGGCGCGAGGGGGAGGGGCATATCGCACCGATCCGGGCATTGCAACCGGGTGCGGACCCTCAAGCGCGGCTTGGCCGGCTGCGTCGTCGGACTATGGCGTCGAACGCATGATGGAATGATTTTTCGAGGCCGGGGCGGCGGCGTCGACTCACATTCTCCCATGGGGAGAGGTGTTCCCAGGGGCCATCTTCGCGTTCCACTTTTGTTTCACGTGAAACACCGCCGCCGTCCCTCCGTGGCCCTTCGCCGGCGGGCGGCCGAAATACAAGGGCCAGGGCCGCTTGCGGCGCCGGGGGGCCTCGTCTATAAGCCCCGGCTCGCGTCGGAGTATAGCTCAGTCTGGTAGAGCACCGTCTTCGGGAGGCGGGGGTCGGAGGTTCGAATCCTCCTACTCCGACCAACTTTCCCGCCCAGAAGCCACACAGGTCCGGAATCCGCAGCCCTTAGGGCGCGACTCCATTTGACCGGGCCCGTCCGCCCGCTAGGTTGGCTTGTAATCCTCACGGGCGGACCGGCGATGAAGCAGTTCTTGTTGACGATGGCCGGGGTGTTCGCCGGCCTCGTGCTGTTCTTCATCGGCGTGCCGTTGCTGTTCATCAGCATGGTCGCGGGATCGGCCCGCCCCGCCCCGCCGCCGAGGGCGGCGGTGCTGTCGCTGGATCTGCGCCGCGGCCTGACCGATCAGGACTCCGGCGCGATCAACCTCTTCAAGGGCTCGACCCTGTCGGTGATGTCGGTGGTGCAGACCCTGCACCGGGCCGAGACCGACGGCCATGTGAAGGCCCTGTTCGTGCGCCTGCCGGAAACCGGGATCTCCCCCGGCGAGGCCGACGAGCTGCGGCTGGCCTTCAAGAAATTCCGCGCCGCCGGCAAGCCGATCATCGCCCACAGCCAGGGCCTCTATCCCTCGGGGGTGATCACCTCGACCTATATGCTGGGCACGGCGGCCAACGAATTCTGGATGCAGCCCGGCGCGCCCTTTCAGGCCGTGGGGCTGTCCACCGAGGACGTCTTCTTCAAGCGCTTCTTCGACAAGTACGGCGTGAAGGCCGATTTCCAGCAGCGCTACCAGTACAAGAACGCGGTCAACGGCTACCTTTACGACGACTACACCCCGGCCCACCGGGAGGCGCAGCTGTCGTGGATGGGCTCGGTCTACGAGACCGCCCTGGCCGCCGCCGCCGCCGACCGCAAGAAGGACCCCGCCGCCCTGCGCGCGATCCTGGAGGCCGGCCCGTATGACGCCGGGGACGCCCTGGCCAAGGGCCTGGTCGACAAGCTCGGCCAGGTGCGCGACGCCCAGCTGGCCGCCGTGGCCCTGGGCGGCGACGGCGCCAGGCTGATGGACATCGACAGCTACGCGGCCAGCGACGGGGTCGACGGCGGCCTGGGCACGCCCACGGTGGCGGTGATCAACGCCGAGGGCGACATCACCACCGGGGTCAGCGACGGCTTCGGCTCCGACAACATCAATTCCGACGCGGTCTCCAGCGCCCTCTACACCGCCGCCCGCGACCCATCGGTGAAGGCCATCGTCCTGCGCCTCTCGTCGCCGGGCGGATCGGACACCGCCTCCGAGCAGATCCTCGCCGCCGTACGCGCGGCCAAGGTGGAAAAGCCGGTGGTGGTGTCCATGGGAACCTACGGCGCCTCGGGGGGCTACTGGATCTCATCGGAGGCCTCGGCCATCGTCGCCGAGCCCAGCACCCTCACCGGCTCCATCGGCGTCTTCGGCGGCAAGATCGTGGTCGGGCCGGCCCTGGCCAAGTTCGGGGTCGACCTGCGGCAGGTCAGCGTCGGCGGCGACTACGCCGGCTCCGGCGGCTCGGGGGAGGCCTTCACCCCCCGCCAGCAGGCCGCCTTCGCCGCCGCCATCGACAAGGTCTACGACGGCTTCATCGACCGGGTGGCCACCGGCCGCCACATGACCCCGGACCACGTGCGCGAGATCGCCAAAGGCCGGGTCTGGACCGGCGCCCAGGCCAAGGCCCTGGGCCTGGTGGACGAGGTGGGCGGCTTCTACGAGGCGGTGGACAAGGCCAAGACCCTGGCCGGGATCGCCGGCGAGGTGCATCTGCGCACCATCGGCGCCCCCAAGTCCCCCTTCGCCGCCCTCTTCCACGCCGTCGGCGCCAACGCAGCCTCGATGAAGACCCTGGTGGGGATCGAGCGCCTGCTGGCCGACCCGAAGACCAGCGGCATGGTCGACCAGCTGAACACCCTGCAGATGCGGGCGCATGGTGCGACGGTGCTGGCGGACGTGCCGCGGCTGTAGGGCACGAGGAAAAAGGCGAACCCGAAATGACGGGATTGCGAGCGTTCGTCCTAAAGCATCAGCCCATAGTGGCGCCGGTCGTCGTCATTGGAATGCTCGCGCTTACGGCCGTGGGCGCTCAATTTCTCGATGACCATCACGCGCCAGCTTGGCTCAAATGGGTGATCGGCGTCCCGTATGTCGCGTTCACGGGCTTCGTCGGGGTGGCGCTTGCGAGCGATGACGACGAAGACGACGACGATCAGCACCGCTTGCCCCCGAAGGGTGCTCCGGCGCCACCGTCAGTCCTTGGCGTCGAACGCATGATGGAATGATTTTTCGAGGCCGGGGCCAAGTCAAGGACGCGGCCTCTTGGCCGCGCCGCTCCGCGGCGGCGCCTTCGGGGCCGTCCTTGAGTTGGCCCCGGCCTCGAAAGTAGGCTTGGCATGCGATCGACGGGGTGGGCTCGCTCGTGGGGCAATAGTGCAGCGGCCCGACGCCCCCTCCGTCACGTCGCTTCGCGCCGCGCCACCTCCCCCACTACGCGGTGGAGGACAACAAACGC
>PLSW01000370.1 GCA_003165275.1 Caulobacteraceae bacterium | reverse complement strand
CAGCATGCCCAGGATCACCGTGCCGATCAGCGCCGCCATCAGGAACAGCAACGCGGGCTCGGCAAACGACACCAGGGTGCGCAAGCGGCGGTCCAGTTCGACTTCGTACGTGCCGGCGAGGCGGATGAGTTCCTCGGACAGCCGGCCGGTCTCCTCCGCCACCGCCACCATCTCGATCACGGGGGCGGGGAAGAGCACGGGNNTCGGAGAGGGTCTGGTTGCCGATGGCTTCCCGGGCGGTGCGCAGGGCGGAAACCAGGGGCACGCCGGCGCCGACCAGGGTGCCGAGCATCCGGCAGAAACGGACCAGGGCGAAGTGGGCGATCACCCGGCCCAGGAGCGGAGTGGCCAGCAGGACCCGCTCGATCCGGCGCCGACCCGACTCGGTTTTCAGGCTGCGCCGCGCCGCCAGGACCAGGACCACGATGGGGATGAGCGCGGCCAGCCCGTAGTGCTTCACCGCGCCGCTGGCGGCGATGATGATGCGCGTGAGCAGCGGCAGGGCGGCGCCGAAGTCGTTGAAGATCCCGCTGAAGATGGGGATGAAGAAAGTCAGGAGAAAGATCAGGACGCCGGTGGCCAGCAGGGCCAGGATGCACGGGTAGATCAGGGCGGCCTGCACCTTACCTTTGAGGTCCTGCTCGCGCTGGCGGGAGTCGGCGATCTGGGTCAGGACCACCTCGAGGAACCCGCCGGCCTCGCCGGCCCGGATCATGGCCACGTAGACCCCGGGGAACGCGGCNNACCACGTCGTCGTGGACCTGGCCCCAGAGGTATTTGGCGGCGGGAGCGGAAGCCTCGCGACGGAGCAAGGCCAGGGAGCGGGATAGCGGCACGCCGGCGGCCAGGAGGTTGGCCAGTTCGCGGGTGAAGGCCTCGACCTGGCGCCGCGAGACGCGGCCCTTGCGCCCCGTGGCCCGGGTCCGCCGCACCGCCCCGCCGCGATCCTCCGCCACCTCCAGCGGGTGCAGGCCCTGGCCGGACAAGGCGGTGATGGCGGCGGCGCGGGAGTCGGCGGCGAGCGTGCCGCTGCTCTTGTGCCCGTCGGCGCCGATGGCCTTGTAGCTGAATACCGTCACCGCCATTTACTCCAATCGGCTGGTGAACTTCTCGTTCTTGGTGTTGCGCAGCACTTCCTCGACGGTGGTGCGGCCCTCGCGGACCAGGCGCCAGCCGTCGCCGCGCAGGCTGTTCATCCCCTGCTTGACCGCCACCTTGCGGATGGCGCCCGAATCCGCGTGTTCCTGGATCAGGGCGCGGACCTCGTCGGTCATGGGCATGAGCTCGAACACGCCCGTGCGGCCGCGGAAGCCGGTGCCCCGGCATTCGTGGCAGCCCCGGCCGCGGTAGAGAACCTCGGGGATTTCCGCGCCCATCTGCGCCCGCAGGGCGGCGAACTCCTTGCCCGGGTCCTGTTCCCGGCACTTGGGGCAGATCAGGCGCACCAACCTCTGGGCCACGATCATCTCCACCGAGGAGGTGACCAGGTAGGGCTCGACGCCCATGTCGATCAGGCGCGTCGAGGCCCCGGGGGCGTCGTTGGTGTGCAGGGTGGAGAAGACCAGGTGCCCGGTGAGCGAGGCCTGGACGGCGATCTCGGCGGTCTCGCGGTCGCGGATCTCGCCGATGAGGATGACGTCCGGGTCGTGCCGCAGGATGGAGCGCAGGCCCGCGGCGAAGGTCAGGCCGGTCTTGTTGGAGACCTGGATCTGATTGATGCCGCGGAGCTGGTACTCGACCGGGTCCTCGACCGTGATCAGGTTGCGCTCGGGGGAGTTGAGCGCGTTCAGCGTCGCGTAGAGCGTCGTGGACTTGCCGGAACCGNNCGGTGGGGCCGGTGACCAGGACGATGCCGTGGGGCAGGTCCAGGATGCGCGTGAACTCCTGGCTGTCGCGCTGCGACATGCCCAGGTGCTCCATGCCCAGGAGGGCGTCGCCGCGGTCCAGGATGCGCAGCACCACCGCCTCGCCGTGGATCATCGGGATCACCGACACGCGCAGGTCGATTTCCCGACCGCCCACCTTCAGGCGGATGCGGCCGTCCTGGGGCAGGCGCTTCTCGGCGATGTCGAGGTGGCTGAGGATCTTGAGGCGGGAGACAATGGCGGCGTGGTAGCGCCGCACCGAGGCGGGGATATTGGCTTCCTGCAGCACGCCGTCGATGCGGTAGCGGACGCGGAGCTGGTTCTCGAAGGGTTCCAGGTGTACGTCGGTGGCGCGGAGGTCCAGGGCCTCGGCGAGCACCTGATTGACGAAGCGGATGATGGAGGCGTCTTCCGCGGCCTTGGTCAGGTCCAGGCCGTCGTCGGAAGCCTCGTCCACCACCTCGACGGACTGATCGCCCATGGACTGGAGGGTGTCGGCCCCGATGCCCAGGCAGCGTTTGATGCAGCGCTCGATGTCCGCCGCGGAGGCCAGGACCGGGCGCAGGTCGCGCCCGGTGGCCAGGCGCAACTCGTCGAAGCCGGCGGTGTCGAAGGCCCGGCTGGTGGCGACGGTGGTCACGCCGGCCTCTTCGCGCAGGGGCACAAGCTGCCGGTCCAGGAGGATGCGGGCGGGGAACTGGGCCAGGAACTCCTTGGGCGGATCGACGGTTTCCAGCTCGACATAGGGCATTTCGAGCATGGCGGCCA
>PLSW01000381.1 GCA_003165275.1 Caulobacteraceae bacterium | reverse complement strand
CCGTTAACCTGAAGCGATTCCCCTGTATCGAGGGTCACAACCCTGAAGAGGCGGGCGCAATTTCGCCCGCCGCCGCGCATCAATGACGGCGCCATTGATCGGCCCCACAAGCGCACGACCGGCCACGCGCGACGCATCGCGCACCGCCGCCCATGGCGTCGAGCCTATTGTCGATTGGGAATTCCGATCAGCGGGCGAGAAAGGCCCGGCGGCGCCGGGGCGCTAGGCCTCTTCGGCGTCCGTCTCGCCTTCGCCGAGGGTGACCTCGCCGCCGAGACGGGCCACCAGGGGGCCGGCCTGGCGCCAGACCTCGACGGCATAGTGGTCGCCCGCCACGCCCTGGGCCGCCATCAGAGCGGCGGCGTCGTCATCGGCCGTCAGATTGCGCAAAGATGTCGCGCAGTCGTCGGCGTTTAGGGTGTAAATTAGGTAATCCACACTAGCCCCCTACTGGGCGGCCGCCTTACTGAATCGCGCGGCCAAGGCGGCGGTATATAGCCGAAAGATCAAGCGGCGCCGCCGTGACCTAAGATCGCGCCCCCAAGAGGCGAGTGGATGCATCGACCGCCCCGCCCCAGGCGAATTGACAAGCCGGCGCCGCTGCCTTCCCTTCGTCTGCGCGAACTGGAGGCTGATCCCGGCTTGACGCGTGCGACCACAGACCCGACCGGCGGCCTCGATGAGGCCCTCGCCCATGGCGCGCGCCTCTTGGCCGCACGCCCGGACCTCGCCGAGCGCCAGGCCAGGGAAATCCTCGAGGCGGTCCCCGCCCATCCCCAGGCCTTGTGGCTGCTCGCCGCGGCGCACCGGGCCCAGGGCGACGGCGCGGCCGCCCTCGCCGTCCTGGAGCCCTTGGCCGCGCAGCAGCCGCGCGCGGCGGTGGTGCATTTCGAACTGGGCCTGACCCTGGGCGGCCTGGGCCGCGCCCAGGCCGCGATCCGGGCCGTGGAACGGGCCCTGTCCCTGGATCCCGGCCGCATTGAGGCCTGGCGCGACCTGGGCGACGCCCTCACCCTGGCCGGCGACACGGCCGCGGCCGACGCGGCCTACGCCCGCCACATCCAGGCTTCCGTGAATGATCCCCAACTGGTCGAGGCGGCGGGCGCCCTCTGCGACGGCCGCCTCGCGGTCGCGGAAAATCTCCTGCGGCCCTATCTGAAGGCCCACCCCACCGATGTCGCCGCCATCCGCATGCTGGCCGAGGTCGGCGGGCGCCTGGGCCGTTACGACGACGCACAGAACCTGCTGGCCCGCTGCCTGGACCTGGCGCCGGGGTTCGACGCCGCGCGGCACAACTACGCCACCGTCCTGCAGCGCCAGATGCTCCCGGCGCAGGCCGTGGCCCAGCTGGACGTCCTGCTGGCCCGCGACCCGCGCAATCCCAACTATCGCACCCTGCGGGCCGCGGCGCTGGGCCAGATGGGCGAATACGCCGGCGCCATCGATGAATACGAGACCGTCCTGAAGGAATACCCCAACCAGCCCAAGGGCTGGATGAGCTACGGCCACGTACTCAAGACCGTCGGCCGCCAGGCGGAGGCCATCGCCGCCTACCGCAAGAGCATCGGCATGCTGCCGGGCCTGGGTGAAGCCTACTGGAGCCTGGCCAACCTCAAGACCTTCCGGTTCACCGACGCCGACGTCGCCGCCATGCAGGCGCAACTGGCCGTGGCGGACCTGGCCGACGACGACCGCCTGCACATGCACTACGCCCTTGGCAAGGCGACGGAGGACGCCGGCACAGACGCCGAGGCCTTCGAACACTACGCGAACGGCGCGGCCCTGCGTCGCAAGTCCGCTGCCTACGATGCGGACGAGACCAGCCAAAACCTGGCCCGGTCGAAGACCCTGTTCACCCGCGACTTCTTCGATGCGCGGCCCGGCCACGGTTGCGACGCCCCAGACCCGATCTTCATCGTCGGCCTGCCGCGGGCGGGCTCGACCCTGGTCGAGCAGATTCTGTCGAGCCATTCCCTGGTCGAAGGGACGATGGAATTGCCCGACATCATCGCGATGGCGCGGCGATTGGGCGGCAAGCGCCGGCCGACGGACATATCGGCCTATCCGGAATGCCTGGCCGACCTCGACCCGGAGGCGATCCGCGCCCTCGGGGCGGAGTTCCTGGAGCGCACGCGCGTCCAGCGCAAACTCGGCCGGCCGTTCTTCATCGACAAGATGCCCAACAACTTCATCCACCTCGGCCTGATCCATCTGATCCTGCCGAACGCCAAGATCATCGACGCCCGTCGCCATCCCCTCGGCTGCTGCTTTTCCGGCTTCAAGCAGCATTTCGCCCGGGGCCAGACCTTCAGCTACGACCTGACCGACATCGGCCGCTACTACGCCGACTACGTGGGCCTGATGGCCCATTTCGACGCCGTGCTGCCCGGGCGGGTGCACCGGGTGATCTACGAGGCGATGGTCGCCGATCCGGAAGCCGAGGTGCGGGCCCTGCTGGACTATTGCGGCCTGCCCTTCGAGCCAGGCTGCCTAGCCTTCTATGAGAACGACCGCGCCGTGCGCACGGCAAGTTCCGAACAGGTGCGCCAGCCGATCTTCACCGACGGCGTCGACCACTGGCGGCGGTTCGAACCCTGGCTGGGCCCGCTGAAAGCCGCCCTCGGCCCAGTGCTGGACGCCTATCCGGCCGCGCCCGGCGCCTAGGCGGACCCCCTCGCCGCCTGGGCGGCGAGGACACAGACCGTGACAAATGCGTCATTCCACCGTCACCCCAGCTTGACAATCCGCACCGTCCCGTGGGGACTTGGAGTGTTGTTCACCGGCGGGGGCTTAGGCATGCGGGCGTTTACTCAGGGCGGAACGAAGCGGGCGCGGCCGTTGCTGCCGGCGATGTTGCTGGCGTCGACCATGCTGACGGCGGCGGGCGCAGCCCGGGCGGCGGATCCGGCCAACAGCCAGGGCCTCGGCGAAGTGATCGTCACCGCCCAGAAGCGAGAAGAAAACCTGCAGAAGGTGCCCGCCAGCGTGCAGGCCCTGGGCGCGACCAAGATCGAGCAGCTGCACATCGCTGATTTCAACGACTACATCAAATACCTGCCCAGCGTCGCCTACCAGAGCTTCGGCCCCGGCTCGTCCAACGTGTTCATGCGCGGCGTCGCCGCCGACAACCAGTCCAACCACTCCGGCTCCCAGCCCAGCGTCGGCACCTATCTGGACGAACAGCCGATCACCACCATCGGCGGCGCCCTCGACGTCCACATCTACGACGTCGCCCGGGTGGAATCCCTCGCCGGCCCGCAGGGCACCCTCTACGGCGCCAGCTCCATGGCCGGCACCATCCGCATCATCACCAACAAGCCGGACTCGCACGGCTTCTCCGCGGGCTACGACCTGCAGGGCAACGACGTCGACCATGGCAGCGCCGGCTATGTGGCCGAGGGCTTCGTCAACATCCCGGTGATCCAGGACAAGGCGGCCATCCGCCTGGTTGGATGGGACGAGCATGACGGCGGCTATATCGACAACGTCTACGGCACGCGCACATTCTCCACCGGCATCACGGTCAACAACGCCGCCTATGTGAAGAACAACTACAATCAGGTCGACACCTACGGGGGCCGCGCCGCCCTGAAGATCGATCTGGACAACAACTGGACCATCACCCCGACGGTCATCGCCCAGGACGAGCGCAACGGCGGCATCTTCGCCTACGACCCCAGCGTCGGCGACCTTGAGGTCTCCCACTTCCGTCCCGAGGGCCAGCACGACCGCTGGTACCAGGCCGCCCTGACCATCCAGGGCAAGATCGGCGACTTCGACCTCCTCTATTCCGGCGGCTATATGGATCGCCGGATCGACAGCCAGTCCGACTACACCGACTACTCCTATCTGTACGACAAGGCGTTCGGCTACGCGTCGTACTTCGTCGACAATGCCGGCAACCACATCGATCCGACCCAGGCGATCATCGGCAAGGATCACTTCACCAAGGACAGCCATGAGCTGCGGATATCCTCGCCCAAGGGCGACCGGTTCCGCTTCGTCGCCGGCCTGTTCTATCAAGACCAACAGCATTACATCATTCAGGATTATCAGGTCCAAAATCTGGCGAGCAGCGGTCCCAACGATATATCGGTCGACGGATGGCCGGGCACCCTCTGGCTGACCGACCAGCTGCGGACCGACCGCGACTACGCCGCCTTCACCGAGGGCACCTACGACCTCACCGACAAGCTCAGCGTCACCGGCGGCGTGCGCCTCTACAAGTCGACCAGCACCCTGGAGGGCTTCTACGGCTTCAGCGCCAACTTCAGCTCTCACACCGGCGAGGCGACATGCTTCGGCCCCGCGATCGTCGGCGCCGGCCCGTGCACCAATCTCGACAAGCACATCTCCGACACCGGGGAGACGCACAAGCTCAACGTCACCTACAAGCTCGACACCGACAAGCTGCTCTACGCCACCTATTCCACCGGATTCAGGCCGGGCGGCGCAAACCGCAACGGCGACCTGCCCCCCTACCAGCCGGACTATCTGTCCAACTATGAGATCGGCTGGAAGACCAGCTGGGCGGACAACAGCCTGCGCTGGAACGGCGCGGTCTACGACGAGGAATGGCGCAACTTCCAGTTCTCCTACCTCGGGCTCAACTCCCTGACCATCGTCGCCAACGCCGGCAACGCCCGTATCCGCGGGATCGAGTCCGACGCGAGCTGGCGGGCGACCCAGGGCCTGACCCTGACCGCCTCGGGCGCCTACACCGACGCGCATCTGCTGGCGGATTTCTGCGGCGGCCAGCCCTGCACCGCGACCAATCTGGTTCAGGCGCCCAAGGGCCAACAGCTGCCCGTCACCCCGCCGCTGAAGGCCAACCTCGTGGCCCGCTACGAGTGGAACATCAACGACGTCAAGGCCCACCTTCAGGGATCCGTTGTCTACCAGAGCAGCAGCTGGTCGGACCTCCTGACCCAGGCGCCCAACCCGGTCACCGGCGTCTACGACCCCATACGCTCCGCCCTGGGCCAGCAGGCCGCCTTCGCCACCGCCGACTTCACCGCGGGCCTGGCGAAGAATAGCTGGTCCCTGGAACTGTCGCTGCTCAACGCCTTCGACACCCGCGCCCAGCTCTACCGCTACGCCGAATGCACCATCCAGGTCTGCGCGGCGGAAACCTACATCACGCCGAACCGGCCGCGGACGATCGGCCTGCGGTTCGGACAGAAGTTCTGATCGCAGACGATCTGGCGATCGGCTGAACGACCGGGGCGGGGTGATTGTAAAAATCGCCCCGCCCTTGATCGCTTAATGGCGGCTGGGAACCTGGGCGAGGTCACAGACCACGTCGCGACCTCGGATCCTGCAGCGATTGACCACCGCCCCGGCCACATCGTGAACCTCCACGTCCCAGGCGTCGTCGCCGCGGCGTTCCATGGTCATGAAGCCAAAACCGTCGACCCAGGAACTGAACGCCTTGACCACCGCGCCCTTGGCCGGGGTCGCGTCGGCGGGCAGGGTCGCGGGCAGGGGCACGATGTCCTCCTGGGTGCCGGAGAAGCCGGCGATGATCTGGGCCGGGTGGTCGCTGGAAAAGCTCAACGCCTCCCACACGTGGATATGACCCGCCAGGGAGAGGTCGATCCCCGCCGGCAGATAGCGCGGGCCCATGGCGCCGAACACCGACTGCAGGCCGGCGTTGCCCGGCGACAGGGTGGGCTGGCCGGTGGCCTTGTCCGCCTTGGCGGCGAAGCCGAACACCGGGTGATGGTTGACCAGGATGCTGTGCGGCGCCCCGGCGGTCAGGGCGGCGATTTTGGCGTAGGCGTCGCGGTAACGGGCCGCGCGGATGTCGTCCTCGGCGAGGGGCTTGGACGGCGCATCCGATGAATCGAAAAAGATCAGCTGGGCGTGGTCGCCAAGGGGCACGGCGTAGGGGTCGGTGAAGTCGCCGACGACGTCATGGACAGCCTCGTTGCAGTCGCGGCCGGGGACATAGGCCTGCGGATCGAGATAGCGCCACCACCCCTGGCCGGCGCGCACGCAGGATTCGTGGTTGCCGCGCGCCAGGGCCAGGGGCGCGGCGGTCAGCAACGGCGCGGCGGGACCGAAGAAGTCGGCGCGCCAGGCATCGGCGCCGTAGCCCCAGGGCGTGCCGGCGCAGCCCGCATTACCCGGCGCGCAGGCGTTCTCCCGATAGAGAAAATCCCCCACATGCACGACCAACTCCGGCTTCCAGCGGGCGGCCGAGGCGGCGACCTGGGCGAAGGGATAGGCCCTGGGGTCGTTGCAGTCCTGGCTGGCCTTATCGAGGATCTTGATCCGGCAGCCGGTGTCGCCGATCACCACGATGCGGCGGATGACCATCGGCGGCAGGGGCAGGTTGCGCCCGCCAACACTGGCGGTCTTCACCGACGCCGGCAGGACCGCTTCGCAGACCCGGCCGTCGAAAACCGAGGGCTTGGAATCGGTCACGGCCGAGATCGTGGCGCGCTGGGGGATGGTCTCCGCGTGGGCGCGGGACGTCATGGCCAAGGGCCGGCCGTCGGCGATCACCGACGGGCAGGCGGCCTCAGGGGTGATCACCCGGGCGATGCGGGCGCCGTCGACGCCCAGCAGCACATAGCTGGTCATGGCGAAGCCGGCGACCGGCGCGGCGGCGGCCGGCAGGCCCAGGCCGGCGACCCCGAGGCCGGCGGCGAACACCAGCGCGCGGGGCGCCGAAAACCCGGTGATGATCATAAATCCCGATTCCCGCATGGCTGATCGACCTTTCCTGAATAGGCCGACGTCGATGCATCATTTGTGACCGAATCTGGATGGCCCGGAGCTTGGACCGAAAAAAACGCCGCCGGCCAAGGCCGGCGGCGTTCTGAGATGTTCAAGCGACCGCCGCCGGGGCGACAGGACTGCCGCGCCCGGACCTTTGCAGGCGAACCGGAGGATCCTCGGGTTCAGAAGCGATAGGAGCCACCGAAGGCGATGGAGCCCTCGGTCTGGTTGCCGCTGAAGCGCCCGTTCAACGACGTGAAGAGATCGAAGCGAGCGTCAAGCCGCGCCTTCAGCGTTCCACCGACGACTACCGACGTCTGGTCAGGCCTCGTCGCCGACGAATTGAAGTCGGTGCCCTGGATCAGGGTCAGGCTTGAGGCCGCCACCCGGCCGTTCGAGCTCAGGTCCTGCTGAACACCGACCTGGAGCGCGGGCCAGATCTTCATGCCGCCGGGCTGGCTATAGGCGCCGGTCCACTTGAGGCCGGCTTCCGCCAGGGTCGACGGGGTCGAAGTGGACGACTCCGTCAGCGAGAGGGCGCCGATCGAAGGACCCGTTTCCACCGTCGAGCGACGGTCGAAACTGGCGTAGCTGACGCGAGCATAGGGTTCGAAGCCAGTCGCGCCCACGGGGTAGCTGATCTGCAGGGCGCCGCCGGCCGTTTGGCCGTTGGGGTTGGAACTGGCGACGCCATAGCCGGCGACGCTACGCTTCATCGACCATTGGTTGTCCAGGTAGAACCCCTGGGCGTCGATCGACACGCCGCCGGCCTTAACGCCGCCGTAGAGGCTCACGAAAAGGGTGTCGCCGGTTGAGGCGAGCGAAGCCGCGCTCTGGCTGAGCCGGTTGCTCGTATAGGCCAGGGCCAGACCAACCGACTGCCCACCGCCGAAGCGACGATCCACGCCGGCGATGATGCCGCCGCTGGCGTTGTCGGCGCTGCTGGCGACCGAAGAGGCGCTGGTGTGGCTGCCGTAGGCCAGGACCTGGGACCAGACGGCCGTACCTTCGCACGACTTGTCCTGGTCCAGGGAGCTGGTGGAATGCGTCTTGGTCTCGCCGTTGAGGGAGTCAAGTTGCGCGCGCATGTCGCCGGAACAGCCCGCCGAGGGTTGGCGATTGGAGACGATAGAGGCCATCGACTGGGCTTGGTCCAGGGTGGCCGTGTCGATCGCGCCGTATCCCTGGGCGGCGGAATAGGGCTCGACCACCAGCAGGACGTGCGGATCGGCGTCGTAATAGATCCCGGTGACGAAGTTGGTCGGCGTGCCGGTCTGGACGACGCTGCTGAACGTGCCGGTGATGCTCGCCGCGGACAGGATCGGATAGATGTGGGCCGCATAGGTTCCCGGCAGGTAGCCGACCGCCAGCTTGCCGTTCAGGCTTGCCGTGGTCAGCACGTTCAGCTCCGAGGCCGCCCCCGGGGTCACGGCGATCGCCAGCGTGCCGGCGGCGCCCTGGGTATAGGAACTCACCGTCAAGACGCCGACCGCGGGCGCGCCCGGAGCCCCGCCCGGAGAGACGACGCCGGAGGTGTTGACCACCGGCCCGACGACCGTGCCGAAGCCCGCCAGCGTGCCGCCGCCGGTCAGGGTGACGCCGCCCGACGTTGTCAGGGTGGTGCCGCTGCCTGGGGAGCCGACGTTCAGGACGGCGCCGCCCGTGACGTCCACCGACGAGAAGGTCGAGGTGCCGTTCAAGGTCTGCTGACCGCCGCCCACGTTCAGGGCGCCGTTGCCGGTGATGTTGCCGGTGAAGCTCGACGCCCCGTCCAGGATGGTCAGGCTTTCCGTACCCGTGGTGACCACGCCGGTTCCCGAAAGGGTGGTGATCGTCGCGCCGCTCGTGGTGCCGGAGATGTTGAAGGTGCCGTTGTCGACGACGCCGCTGGACCCGCCGATCGACCCGGCGCCGGTCAGCACAAGCTCGGCGCCGTGGTTGATGGTGGTCGTGCCCGTGTAGCCGTTGTTCCCGGTAAGGGTTTCGGTCCCGCCGGCCACGGTCAGGCCGCCGGTCCCGCCGATGGTTCCGCCGAAGGTCTCGAAGGCGCTGGAGAGGGTCAGGGTCTGCGCGCCCAGGATCACCGTGCCCGTGCCCGAGAGGCTGGTCACCGTCGTGCCGCCGGTCGCGCCGGAGATGTCGAAGGTGCCGTTGACCAGCGGGTCGACGGAGTTGACCAGCGAACCGGCGCCGACCAGGTCGAGCCTCGCCCCGGCGTTGACCTGGGTCAGGCCGATGAAGGTGTTCACCCCGGTTAGGGTCTCGGTGCCGCCCGCGACCGTCAGGCCGCCGGCGCCGCTGATGACGCCGGCGAAGGTGGTCGAGCCGTTGGTGATGGTCAGGGTCTCGGCGCCCAGGGTCACGCCGCCCGAACCGGACAGGGTGACGATGGAGGCCCCGGCGGTCGTGCCGGCGATGCTGAAGGTTCCGTTGTCAGTGACATTGGAGGAGCGGGCGATGGAGCCGGCGCCGGTCAGCAGCAGGCTGGCGCCCGAGTCGATCAGCGTCACGCCGGTGTAGCCGTTGGTCCCCGACAGGGTCTGGGCGCCGCCGGCGACGGTGACCCCGCCGGTTCCGCCGATGGCGCCGGAGAAGGTCGTCGAGGCGTTGCTCAGGGTCAGGGTCTCGGCGCCCAGGGCCACCGCGCCCGAACCGGACAGGGTGACGATGGAGGCGCCGGCCGTCGTGCCGGAGATGCTGAAGGTCCCGTTGTCCGTCACGTTGGACGAATGGGCGATCGAGCCCGTGCCGGTGAGCGTCAGGCCGGCGCCGGAGTCGATCAGGGTGACGCCGGTGTAGCCGTTGGTCCCGGTGAGGGTTTCGGTCCCCGCGGCCACGGTCACGCCGCCGGTCCCGCCGATGGCGCCGGAGAAGGTGGTCGAGGCGCCGCTGAGGGTCAGGGTCTCGGCGCCCAGGGTCACCACGCCCGAGCCGGACAGGGTGACGATGGAGGCCCCGGCGCTCGTGCCGGCGATGTTGAACGTGCCGTTGTCGGTGACGTTGGACGAGGCCGCGATCGAGCCCGTGCCGGTCAGCAGCAGGCTGGCGCCGGAGTCGATCAGGGTGACGCCGGTGTAGCCGTTGTGGCCAGTGAGGGTTTCGGTCCCGGCCGCGACGGTGACGCCGCCGGTTCCGCTGATGTTGCCCGAGAAGCTGGTCGAGGCGTTGCTCAGGGTCAGGGTCTCGGCGCCCAGGGCCACCGCGCCCGAGCCGGACAGGGTGACGATGGAGGCCCCGGCGCTGGTGCCGGAGATGTCGAAGGTGCCGTTATCCGTGACGTTGGACGAGTGGGCGATCGAGCCCGTCCCGGTCAGCACTAGGTCGGCGCCCGGATCGATCAGCGTCACGCCGGTGTAGCCGTTGGTCCCGGTGAGGGTTTCGGTACCGGCCGCCACGGTGAGGGCGCCCGTGCCGCCGATCTGGCCCGAGAAGGTCGTCGAAGCGTCGGTCAGGGTGAGCTTTTCGGCGCCCAGGGTCACCACGCCCGAACCGGACAAGGTGATGATCGACGCGCCGGCGGTGGTGCCGGCGATGTTGAACGTGCCGTTGTCGTCGACGTCGTAGGAGTCGGCGATCGAGCCCGTGCCGGTGAGCAGCAGGCTGGCGCCGAGGGCGATCTCGGTCTGGCCGGTGTAGCCGTTGGTTCCGCTGAAGGTCTCGGCGCCCGCCGCGACGGTCACACCGCCCGTGCCGGCGACGCCGCCGGAGAAGGTGGTCGACGCATTCGTCAGGGTCAGGGTCTCGCCGCCCAGGGCCACCACGCCCGAACCGGACAGGGTGATGATCGACGCGCCGGCGCTGGTGCCGGAGATGTCGAACGTGCCGTTGTCGGCGACATTGGAGGAGTCGGCGATCGAGCCCGTGCCGGTCAGCAGCAGGCTGGCCCCGGAGTCGATGAGCGTCACGCCGCTGTAGGTGTTGGTCCCGGTGAGGGTTTCGGTCCCCGCCGCGACCGTCAGGCCGCCCGTGCCGCCGATCGCGCCGTCAAAGGTGGTCGAGGCGTTGCTCAGGGTCAGGGTCTCGGCACCCAGGGTCACCACGCCCGAACCGGACAGGGTGATGATCGACGCGCCGGCCGTGGTGCCGGAGATGTCGAAGGTGCCGTTGACGTCGACGTCGTAGGAGTCGGCGATCGAGCCCGTGCCGGTGAGCAGCAGGTTCGCCCCGGAGGCGACTTCGGTATAGCCCGTATAGGTGTTGGTCCCGGTGAGGGTCTCCGTGCCGGCCGCGACGGTCACGCCGCCGCCGACGCCGCCGGAGACGCCGCCGTCCTCAATCACCCCCGAGAAGGTGCCGAAGGCGTTCGTCAGCGTCAGGGTGTTGGCGCCCAGGTTGACGACCCCGGAGCCCTGCAGGCTGATGATCGATGCGCCGGCGAGGTTCTCAAAGGCGTAGTTGGTATAGGTCGGACCGATCGCCCAGTCGTAGACGTAGGCCGATGTGTCACCCGGTGCGGCGTAGAATCCGCCGGTGGTTTGGGCGAAGTTTTGCGGCACGATCGCCGACCCCGTGCCCCAGATGCTGACCCAGTTCGAATAGTTCAGGTCGGCTGGATTGGAGTCGACGGTGGAGATTGCGTAGTCGTTCGGGCTGCCGCCGAAGACCACGGCGGCGGCCTGCTGGCCGGTGAGGGCCAGCGAACCGTTCCAGCCCGGCCCTTGGTCGACTTCCCAGCTGCCGACAAAGCCCAGGGCCGACGCGCCGGAGATGTCGAAGACACCGTCGTCGATCACATTGGACGAGGTGGCGATGCTGCCGCCGTTGCCGAGCACCAGGCTCGCGCCGGCGTTGATCGTGGTGACGCCGGTGTAGGTGTTGGCGCCGGTGAGGGTCTCGGTTCCGCCGGAGACGGTCACGCCGCCGGTGTTGGAGATGACGCCGGCGAAGGTGGTCGAGCCCTTGGTGATGGTCAGGGTCTCGGCGCCCAGGGTCACGCTGCCCGAGCCGGCGAGGGTCTTGATCGACGCGCCCGCCGTGGTGGTCGAGATGTCCAGGGTGCCGTTGTCGGTGACCACCGAGGAGGCGGCGATAGAGCCCGTGCCGGTGAGCACGATAGCGGCGCCGGCGCTGATGTTGGTCGCGCCGGTGTAGCCGTTGGTTCCTGACAGGGTCTGGGTTCCGCCGGTGACGGTCACGCCGCCGGTTCCGCCGATGCCGCCGGAGAAGGTGGTCGAGCCGTTGGTCACCGTCAGGGTCTGGGCGCCCAGGGTGACGACGCCCGCGCCGGACAGGGTGATGATCGACGCCCCGGCGGTCGTGCCGGAGATGTCGAACGTGCCGTTGTCGATGACGTCTGAGGAGTCGGAAATCGAGCCGGTTCCGGTCAGCAGCAGGCTGGCCCCGGAATCGATCGTCGTCGTGCCCACATAGGTGTTGGTTCCGCTCAGGGTCTGGGCCCCGCCGGAGATTTCGATCCCGCCGCCGGGGGGGTCCTGGATCACGCCGGAGAAGGTGGTCGAGCCGTTGGTGATGGTCAGGTATTCGGACCCGAGGGTCACCGTGCCGGAGCCGGACAGGGTGACGATCGAGGCCCCGGCGCTCGTGCCGGAAATGTCGAAGGTCCCGTTGTCGATGACGTCCGCGGAGGTCGCGATCGACCCCGTGCCGGTCAGGAACAGGCTGGTTCCGGCGCCGATCACGGTGTTTCCGGTATAGGTGTTCGCTCCGTTGAAGGTCTGCGACCCGCCGGTGATGGCGATGCCGCCGGAGCCGTTGATGCCCCCGTCGAAGGCCGTGCTGGCGCCGGTGAAGGTCAGGGTCTGGGCGCCAAGGTTCACCGTGCCGGAACCCGACAGGGTGATGATCGATTCGCCGGTGGAGCCGGAGATGTCGAAGATGCCGTTATCGATGATGTTGGCGGAGTCGGAGATGCTGCCCGCTGTCGATCCCAGGATGGTGGGATCGCCCGCCAGTAGCAGGGTGCCGCCGGCGTCGATGGTGGTGGCGCCCGAATAGGTGTTGGTCTGGGTCAGCACCAGCTGGCCGCCGTTGACGCCGTCGACCGTCAGGCCGCCGGAGCCCGACAGGACGCCGTTCATGTAGGCGATGTCCGACGTCGCCGCATTCGCGGTCACATTGACGACGACGCCGCCTTCCAAGGTCGGGGTGACGGTGTTCGCCCCGGTCACCAGGATATCGTCGGCGCCGACCAGTTGAATAGCGTTGGTGAAGTGGGTGCCGTGTGTCGCTTCAAGCGTGCCGAACAGCAGCGAGTTGGAGCCGCTGACGAAGTATTGCTGGCCCCAGACCAGCGCCTGACCATAGCTGATGTTGACCGTCAGTTCGTTGCCGGTGGCTGAGAAGCCGCCCGATCCGGTCCATTGAACCTGACCGCCCACGGCGCCCAGGGAGCGGGTGAATGACCCGGTCCCGGTCTCGAAAATCGCGCCGTTCTGATTGCCGGCCCCCGCGAACGTCAGGTTGCTGAACGACGGCAGGCCGGTGCCGTCCGCCGCCTGAAGCACACCGCCGGTCAGAACCGTCGCGCCCGAGTAGAGGTTGGCGCCATTGAAGGCGACGATGCCGCTGGCGATGGTGATGCCGGCGCCGGTGCCGACCTGGCCGCCGTCCGCCGTGCCGAACGGGCCGATATCGGCGGCGCTATCGTCGCCGATGGTGCCGTTGAAGGTGATCGTGTTCCCGCAGGCGTTCGCCTGGCCGTTGCAGGGGTCGAGGATGACCGTCGAACCGGTCATCATGAACAGATCGGACCCGCCGTAGCCGCCGTCCGCCCCCTCAACGCCGGCGGCCGCGCCCGCGATGACGACGTTGTTTCCGAAGGTCGCGTTCCCGGTGATGGTCAGGATGCCCCCGTTCATCACGAAAATCGCGCCGCCGAGGCCGTCGCCGCCGCCGCCGCCGGTCTGGATGGGTTGATGGTAACCGGTGCCGCTGGCGCCATTGCCGGCACCGAAGCCGCCCAGGCCGCCGCCTCCGGCGCCGCCGGCGCGAGCCGG
>PLSW01000322.1 GCA_003165275.1 Caulobacteraceae bacterium | reverse complement strand
AATCAGTGGTTCTTCCTTCGCATGTTCGAAAAGGGCCTGGTTTACCGCAAAAAGAGCAAGGTGAACTCGTGCCCGGAGTGCGCCACCGTGCTGGCCAACGAGCAGGTGATCGACGGCAAAGGCTGGCGCTCGGGCGCCCCGGTGGAGAAGAAGCAGCTCAACCAGTGGTTCTTCTCGATCACCAAATACGCGCCGGAGCTGTTGGCCGCGCTGGACACGATGGACCGCTGGCCGGAACGCGTGCGGTTGATGCAGGCGAACTGGATCGGCCGCAGCGAGGGCGCGCGGTTGCGGTTCGATTTTGGCGGTGATGACGCTGCGATCCTTCGAGCAGTGACAGCAAGACTCGCTGCATCGGATGTCCCCGGCGCTTCGGTGCACAACATCGAAGTCTACACCACCCGTCCCGACACCCTGTACGGAATGTCGTTCCTGGCGATTGCTCCGGAACATCCCGTTGCCGCCGCAATCGGAACGATGGACGAAAAGGCGGCGGCGTTCATCGCGGAATGTCGGAGCATGGGGACCAGCGAAGCGGTGATCGAGACCGCCGAAAAGCACGGCTACGACACCGGCCTGCGCGTGAAGCATCCGTTCATCGAAGGCGCGACATTCCCGGTATGGATCGCCAACTTCGTACTGATGGAGTACGGCACTGGAGCGATTTTCGGTTGCCCGGCGCACGACCAGCGCGACCTGGATTTCGCCCGCAAGTACGCCCTGCCGGTGATCCCGGTGGTGCTGCCGGCGAACGAGGATCCGCAGGCCTTCGCCGTGGACCGCGAGGCCTATGTCGGCCCCGGCCGCATCTATCATTCGGACTTCCTGGACGGGATGGAGATCGAGGCCGCCAAGGCCGCGGCCATCGCCCGTGTCGAGGCCGCCGGCCAGGGCGAGGGCGCCACCGTCTACCGCCTGCGCGACTGGGGTGTCGCCCGCCAGCGGGGCTGGGGCTGCCCGGTGCCGATCATCCACTGCGGCGCCTGCGGCCCCGTGGCCGTGCCCAAGGGTGAGCTGCCCGTCCGCCTGCCTGACGACATGGACTTCAGCCGCCCGGGCAACGCCCTGGCCCGTCACCCCACCTGGCGGCATGTAGCCTGCCCGAAGTGCGGCGGCGCGGCCGAGCGGGAGACCGACACCCTCGACACCTTCGTCGATTCCAGCTGGTACTTCGCCCGCTTCGCCGACCCGACGTCAAAGACCCCGATCAACCGCAGCGCCGCCGACTACTGGCTGCCGGTGGACCAGTATATCGGCGGGGTGGAGCATGCGGTGCTGCACCTGCTCTACGCCCGCTTCGTCACCCGCGCCCTGGCCGACGGCGGGGCGCTGGCGGTGCGCGAGCCCTTCGCGGGCCTGTTCACCCAAGGCATGGTCACCCACGAGACCTACCGCCGCCAGAACGGCGAGTGGGTCGATCCGGCCGAGGTCGAATTCGAGTTCGAGGGCCAGACCCGCCGCGCCAAGATCGAGACCACCGGCGAGCCGCTGGTGATCGGCGACGTGGAAAAGATGTCCAAGTCCAAGCGCAACGTGGTCGATCCGGAGGCCATTTCCGCGGACTACGGCGTCGACGCCGCGCGGCTGTTCGTGATGTCCGATTCGCCCCCCGAGCGGGACGTGCAGTGGACCACCGGCGGCATCGAGGGCGCCTGGCGGTTCGTCAACCGGGTGTGGAACGAGTTCGACAGCCAGCCCATGGCGGGACCGGCCGTGCCGGCCGAGGCCGACCCGGCCGCGGTCGACCTGACCCGCGCCACCCACCGGCTGGTCAAGGCCCTGACCGAAAGCATCGACAGCTTCCGCTTCAACAGCGGGATCGCCCGGCTCTACGAATTCCTGAATCGCCTCAAGGCGGCTCCGGCGGAGACCGCGACCCCAGCCATGCTGGCCGCCCGCCGCGAGGCCCTGTCGGCCCTGGCCCGGCTGATCGCCCCCTTCACCCCCCACCTGGCCGAGGCCTGCTGGGAGCGGCTAGGGGAGACCGGCATGGTGGTGGGCGCCCCCTGGCCGGACTATGACCCGGCCCTGGCCGCCGAGGACGAGGTCGTCCTGCCCGTGCAGATCAACGGCAAGCGCCGCGGCGAAATCCGCGTCGCCGTCGGCTGCGACGAAGCCACGGTGCAGAAGATGGTGCTGGCGGACGATGCCGTTCGGCGTCATCTTGAGGGCCTGAACGTGCGGAAGATCATCGTGGTCAAGGATCGCATCGTCAACATCGTGGCAGGGTGAGCGCGTGAACCGACTTCTCAGCGCCGCCGCCGCCCTCGCCCTGCTGGCCCTCACGGGCTGCGGGTTCACGCCCCTCTACGCGACGCCGGGGGTGACCCCGTCGATGGCGGCGATCCAGATCCACGCCCCCAAGGGCCGCACCGGCTTCCTGCTGGCCGAGCAGCTGAACGACGCCCTGGCCACGGACCGGTCGGCGCCGCCGCGCTACCGGCTGGACCTGGTCATCCACGAGCGCCGCTACGGCCGCGGCCTGAGCCTCGACAACGTCTCCCGCCGCTACGAGAACCACCTGCTGGTCACCTACACCCTGGTCGACCTCGTCGGCGGCAAGGTGGTCAAGGCCGGGTCGGCGCCGGTGGAGGTCACCTACGCGTCGGCCGACCAGCCCTACGCCGGCATCGCCGCCCAGCAGGACGCCGAGGAACGCGCCGCCGCCGACGCCGCCCAGCGGATCCGGGTGGATCTCGGCGCCTATTTCACGGCCAAGAGCGCCCAGTAGGCCGGCCGCGGCGTGATCCTCTCCAAACGCCCCGACATCGAACGTTTCCTCGACCAGCCGCCCAAGGGAGCGCGCGGGGCGGTGATCCATGGGCGCGACCGCGGCGTGGTGCACGAGCGCGCCGATCGCCTGGCCAAGGTCACCACCGAGCGGCCGGACGATCCGTTCAACGTCGCCCTGCTCACCGAGGCCGACATCGACGCCGACGGGGCCAAGCTGGCGGACGAGCTCTGCGCCCAGTCGCTGATGGGCGGCCGGCGCCTGGTGCGGGTCAAGCTCACCGGCGAGCGGGCGCCGGTGGACCGGGCCCTGGCCGAGGCGGTGAAGGTCCACGCCGAGGGCGGCTACAACCCCGACGCCTTCCTGCTGATCGAGGCCGGGGCCCTGGGCCGCGACTCGGCCCTGAAGAAGGCCGCCGACAAGGCCGACGGCATTGCGTCCATCCCCTGCTACGAGGATGAGCCGGGGGACGTGGCGCGGATGGTCCGGGAGGGGCTGGCCAAGGACAAGGTGGCGCTGAACACCGAGGCCCTGGAACTGTTCGTGGCCCGCCTGCCGCACGAGCGGGGGGTGGCGCGCCAGGAGATCGAGCGGCTGGCCCTCTTCCTCGGCCCGGGCAGCAACGCCGTGGCCACCGTCGAGGACCTGCAGCCCTACCTGGGCGTCGAGCCGGACGCCTCCCTGTTCGAGGCCGCCCAGGACGCCTTCGGCGGCAAGCTGGGCGCGGCCTACGCCGGCCTGCGCCGGGCCGCGGCCGAGGGGGAAGGCGGCCCGGCGGCGGTGCGGGCCATGGGCATGCATCTGGCCACCCTGCGGCGGATCCTGACCCTGGCTAAGAACGGCGCCGGCCTGCAGGAGGCCGCCAAGGCCGCCCGGGTCTTCTGGCGAAACGAGCGCGAAGTGTTGCGCCAGGCGCGGGCCTGGAGCCTGGACGCCCTGGACACCCTGCAGCCGGAGGTCCTGGCCGCCGACCGGGCCTGCAAGACCACCGGCTCCCCGGACGGTCTGATCGCCGAACGCCTGGCCCTGACCATCGCCGGTCGGGCGCGGCGGCTGGGGCTGTAGCAGGTGGCTAGGGTCATGGTGAGGAGCGACCAACGGGAGTGTCTCGAACCACGCGCGCTCGTATGCAACGGTCCCCTCGCGAGAGAAGGCCTCGTGATTCCGGCCCAAGGTCGCCCTTAACCCTTGGTGGCGAATTTGCTCTGACTGCGTCAAACGCCGGAGCTCCAATCTGGCCAAGGGTTTCAGGGCGGACCCGCATCATCATTGATGCAGGTCTGACGGGGTCGTGGCCCCTTCTCCTCTCCCATAAATGGGAGAGGAGAAGGCGATCACGGCTCCCGTCGGTGCGACCCCATTCCCAGTTCCGCCATCCGCTTCGCCCGGCGTTCACGAAAGGCGACCAGTTCGGCCAAGCGGCGCTGGGCCGTCAGCGCCGCCATCTCCTTTGGCGTGCGGCGGCGAAAGCAGATGGGAATTTCGATGTCGTCCGGATCGTCCATGCGGCCTACGCACGCTCTTTCACCCCCGAAATACTCCAAGGGCGATTCGGCGCATAGCTAGGGGCATGACCGGCGTGATGAAACGATGAGCGACGCGGCGGCGGGTGGCGATCCGATGGCCGGCCTGCGCGCCGCCTGCGCCCGCGCGCCGCGGGATCCCGCCCCCTTCGTCAAGCTCGCCCGCGCCCTTTTGGCCGCGAACCGCGCCGTCGAGGCCGTCGCGCCGGCGGAGCAGGCCGTGGCCCTGGCGCCCCGGTTCGCGGCGGCGCGCAAGGCCCGGGACGCGGTGCTGGCCGCGGTCATGGCCGGTGATCCGGACCTGGTGAAGCGGGAGCTGGCCTGCGCCCTGGAGCCGACCAACGCCGAGGCCCACCTCGCCCTCGGCCAGGCCTATGTCGACGCGGGTCGCCCGCACGACGCGGAGCGGCATTACAAGCGCGCCCTCGCCCTCGGCCAGGCCCGCGACGCCCATGCGGTGCTGGCGGCCCTCTATCTGGCGATGGCCATGCTGGACGCCGCCGAGCACCACGCCCAGGCGGTGCTGGAGGGCGCCGATCGGGGGGAGGCGGACGACCTGCTGTTCGCCATGGCCCACCAGACCCTGGCCGGGGTGCTGGAGGCGTGGGGGGATCCCCAGGCGGCGGCCGCGCGGCTGGGCCAGGCCTATGCCCGCCGCAGCCTCTTCCACCAGCCGGCGGCGGGCTCGCCCTTCACCACCCTGGTGCTGGTCACCGCCGGGGCGGGGAACATCCCCTACAAGACCCTGCTGCCCCCGGCCCGGTGGGACTGCCTGATGTGGTACATGGAGCACGCCCGCCCCGAGCAGGCGCAGACCCTGCCGCCCTACGCCCTGGTGCTCAACGCCATCGGCGACCCGGACATGGCGACGGCCTCCGACGCGGCGGTGGACGCCTTCCTGGCTGTGACCGACCGGCCGGTGCTGAACCGGCCCGAGCGGGTGCGCGCCACTTTCCGCCACCGGCTGCCGCAGACCCTGGCGGGGCTGGCGGACGTGATCACCCCCCCCACCGCGCGCCTGTCCGCCGAGGCCATCGCGGCCGGGGGACTGGTCGCGGCTGCGGCGGAGACCGGCCTGGCCACTCCGCTGCTGGTTCGGCCCACCGCCTCCCACGGGGGCGCCGGGCTGGTGCTGGCGCGGGATGTTGACGCGCTGGCCGGCGTCGAGCCCCCCGGCGGTTCGGACGTCTACCTGACCCGGTTCCACGACTACCGCTCGGCGGACGGCTATTTCCGCAAATACCGGATGATCTTCGTGGATCGGCGGCCGTTTCCCTACCACCTGGCGATCTCTCCCTACTGGATGGTCCACCACGTCAGCGCCGAGATGGCCGGCGATCCGGCGCGGGTGGCCGAGGAGATGGAATTCCTGCGCGATCCCGCCGCCGCCATCGGCGCCCGCGCCCTGGCCGCCGTGACGGCGATCGGCGCGCGGCTGGACCTGGACTACGGCGGCGTTGACTTCACCCTCACCGAGGACGGCCAGGTGCTGGTGTTCGAGGCCAACGCCACCATGCTGACGCATCTTGAGCCGGAGGACGGGCCGTTCGCGGCGAAGAACGCATACATCCGGCCGATCATCGAGGCGTTTCAGGAGCATGTGCGCGCCACCGCCGCCGGTGAGGCCACCAACCGCCAGAGCTCCATTCTTGCCAAGGGTTTCAGGGACGATACCCATCATCAATGATGGGCATCACCGACCCGATTCCTCCCCGCGTGCGGGCTAGGCGATTCACACCTGTTCGAGTGGGAGGCTAAACCGAACCAGGAAGACCAGAAATCTAGGCCTTCTC
>PLSW01000300.1 GCA_003165275.1 Caulobacteraceae bacterium | reverse complement strand
GCCAGGGCGATGGCCTTGCCGGCCGACAGCCCCACCATCACCCCGCCGACTAGGCCGGGCCCCGCGGTGGCCGCCACCCCGTCCAGGGAGCCGAAATCCAGATCCGCCGCGCCCATGGCCCGGCGGATGATCGTGTCGATAACCTCTACATGGGCGCGGGCGGCGATTTCCGGCACCACCCCGCCGTAGGGGGCGTGCTCGGCGATCTGGCTGGCGACGATGGAGGAGAGCACTTCGGCCCCGCCGTTCGCATCCCGGCGCACGACGGCGGCGGCGGTTTCGTCACAGCTGGTCTCAATGCCAAGCACGGTGAGCGGCGTGACAGGTTGCGGGCGCATGGCGGCTCCTGTAGCAGCCCTTTGAGACCAGGGCGATGGCCGCCCGGTCCGCGGAAGGTTCGAACCCCCCTTGTCCAGCACCCCCCTTGTTCGCATCGGCACTCGCGGCTCGCGCCTGGCCCTGACCCAGGCCGGACACATGCAGGTCAAGATCGCCGCCGCCCTGGGCTACGGCCCCGGCGACGCCGAGCGGGTGGCGCCCCTGGTGGTCATCACCACCACC
This sequence comes from Caulobacteraceae bacterium, assembly GCA_003165275.1. GTDB lineage: Bacteria > Pseudomonadota > Alphaproteobacteria > Caulobacterales > Caulobacteraceae > Poindextera. The sequence goes on along the minus strand of PLSW01000300.1, from coordinate 15,226 downwards.
GGCGACCGGGTGCAGGACCGACGCCTGTTGGAGATCGGCGGCAAGGCCCTGTTCACCAAGGAGATCGAGGAGGCGATGCTCGCGGGCGAGATCGACTGCGCCATCCATTCGATGAAGGACGTGCCGATCGACCGGCAGCCGGGTCTGGTGCTCGCCGCCATCCCCGTGCGCGAAGACCCGCGCGACGCCTTCCTCAGCCCCCATTACGCCAACATGGACGCCCTGCCCCAGGGTGCGCGCCTCGGCACCGCCAGCCTGCGCCGCCAGACCCAGACCCTTTATCGCCGGCCCGACCTGAACATCGTCATGGTGCGGGGCAATGTGGACACCCGCCTGACCAAGCTGGAGGCCGGGGAGGCGGACGCCATGCTCCTGGCCCTGGCCGGCTTGAAGCGGCTGGGATTGGCCGGCGCCGTGCGGGACATCCTCGACCCCGTCGTCGCCCCGCCCGCCCCCGGCCAGGGCGCCCTGGCCATTGAAACCCATGAACGCAACGCCGAGGCCGACTGGGTGCGCGCCCTGCGCGACGAGCCCACCACCCTCACGGTCGCCGCCGAGCGTGGGGCGCTAGAGGCCCTGGAAGGCTCCTGCCGCACCGCCATCGGCGCCCACGGCCGCCTTGACGGCAGGCGGCTGACCCTCATTGTCGAGGCCCTGACCCCCGACGGTCACGAGCGCTTCCGCCGTGAAGCCGAACGCACCCTTGGCGCCGCGCCCGAAGCCGAGGCTAGGGCCCTTGGGGCTGAGTTGGGCGAGGCGATCCGCGCCGAGGGCGGGGATCGGCTGATGCTGCCGGGAACGCCGACGTCAACGGAACCTCAACCATAGTCACCTAGGCCGGAGGTCGAGCGCCACCCGTCCCCGGCCACGCCATCTCCACCTCGCGCAGCAATCTGCGGACCGTTTTCAACGGCCTGGCCTCGCGATCGCTTCGGCTGACCCACTGACCACGGCTTAGTCGAGCCGAATGCGCACCTTGGCCTCGACCTTGCGGCCCGCCGCGTCGATCACCACAACCCGGTAGAAACCCGGCGCGGCGGGGCGCCAGATCACCCGGCCGGTCGCGGCGTCCACCGCTAGAGGCGCGCCGTCAACGTACCAGCTCAACCCGTCGCCGGCGGCGTCCAGGACTAGGCCACGCGCCTTGGGTCCCACGGCTTCCACCGACACCGCCGCGCCGTCAGGGGGGAAGATCAGCCGCGGGCCCTCGCTCTGCTGGGCGAGGGTCGCCAGGGCCGTTGGGGCGGATTTCGGGGCGATGGCGTGGGTCGCCGAGGGGGGGGCGCCAATGGCGTCGGCGGCGTCGAACAACAGCGGCAGGGCCGCGTCGCGCCCGGTCAGGCCGCCCCGGGCGCCGCCGTCCGCCCGTCCGGTCCACACCACCACGGCATAGCCGCCGACCACCCCGGCCGCCACGGCGTCGCGAAAGCCGTAGGAGGTGCCGGTCTTGAAGGCCATGCGCGGGCCGCCGGCGGTCAGGGCGGAGGGGGCGCGGCCCTTGGGGGCGGGGGTCTCGCGCAGGATGTCGAGGATCTGCCGGGCGTTCTCCGCCCGGATCATGCGCAGGCCGCCCGTGGCGGCCGTCCGCGCCGCGTCCGCCTCGGTGAAGGCCAGCGGCTTGGCGATCCCTTCGTCGCCGAGGGCTGCGTATAGGAGGGCGAGATCGCGCAGGGTGATCCCCTCGCCGCCCAGGGCGAGGGAAAGGCCGGGGTCGATCACCCCGGCCCGCGGCCGCACCAGCTTGACCCCGGAGGCCTCGATCCGGGCCAGGAAGGCCGGGGCGCCGATCCGGTCCAGGGTGGCGACGGCGGGCATGTTCAGGGAATAGTTCAGCGCCTCCCGGGCGGTGACCTGGCCGTGGAACACCCGGTCGAAGTTCTCCGGCTGGTAGTCGGAAAACCGCCGGGCCGAGTCCTGGATCACCGTGTCCGGGGCGGCGATCCCGTCGTCGAAGGCGAAGGCGTAGATGAAGGGCTTCAGGGCCGAGCCCGGGGACCGCAGGGCCTGCGTCATGTCGATCCAGCCCCCCGGCCGGTCTAGTCCCGCGGACCCCACGGCGGCGCGGACGGCGCGCCCCCTGATCTCCACGACCAGGATCGCCACCGCAGCGGCGGGGCCCTGGGCCTGGGCGGTCTGGGCGGCCATGGCTTCCAGCCGTTTTTGCAGCGTCGCGTCGAGAGTGGTGATCACCGAGGCTTGGTCCCGGGGCGCGGCGCGGGCGAGTTCGCCGCCGACCTGCCAGGCCAGGGCGGGAAAGGGCGCGCGGCCGGGCAGGGGTTCAGCCGCCGCTTCCTGGGCGGCGGAGTCGGTGATCTGGCCGGCGCGGACCAGCTTGGTCAGCACCTGGCCTCGGGCGACGCGGGCGCGCTCCCGTCGACGATCGGGGCGGCGGCCTTCCGGCGCCTGGGGCAGGGCGATCAGCATCGCCTGTTCGCCGTCGGTCAGGCTTTCCGGCTCATGGCCGAAATAGGCCAGGGAGGCCGCCCGCAACCCTTCCAGATTGCCGCCGTACGGGGCGAGGGTCAGGTACATGGCCAGGAGCCGGGGCTTGGAGAACCGGGCCTCCAGCTGGATCGCCCGCGCCATTTCGAACACCTTGCCGGCGAGGTTGCGCCGGTGCGGCTCGAGCAGGCGGGCGGTCTGCATGGTCAGGGTCGAGGCCCCCGAGCGGATGTGGCCGGTGAGCAGCGCCGCGCCGCTGGCGCGGGCCAGGGAGATCGGGTCCACGCCCAGGTGCCAGTAGAAGCGGCCGTCCTCCACCGCCACCACCCGGCGCAGGAAGGCCGGATCGGTGCGGGTGAGATCCGCCCGGATGCGCCAGCGCCCGGCCTCCACCGGCAGGGCGCGCAGCCAGACGCCGTTGTGGTCGAGGGCGACGGAGGAGGATCGGTGGGCGCGGGACAGGTCCGGCGGAAAGGCCGCGTCCAGGCCTAGCACCGCGCTTTCCGCCGCCAGCAGGCCGCATAGGGCCAGGGTCAGGCGGCGGGGCGTGACCCCACGCCCGACCGCGACCACGGCCGTGCGCCCCCGGCGCCAGCCCGACCGCAATACCGCGCGCGCCGACGCCAGGCTCAAGGCGGGCGAGGTCACGTCTTGCGGGCGCGCGCCGGCTTGGCCGCGGGGGATTTGGATGCAGCTGACTTGGGACCCGCCGGTTTCGCCGCCGTGGGCTTGATCGCGATCGGCTTCGCCGCCGGCGCCGCCGGAGCGGGGGGCGACGGCTGGCCAGCGATGGCGATGGTGGTGCGGCCCCCGGCCGAGCGGGCGTAGAGGTTGGGACGATACATGTCGTGGGCCTCCGCCCCCGGCAGGTAGAATTCACCCGGGGTCACCGCGCGGGCCACATAGGCGACGGCGAAGTCCTTGCCGCCCTCGACCTTGAACGCCGCCACATAGCGGTCGTCGCGGGATTCCTGGGCGTCGGGAGCGGTGAGCCGGCCGAGGAACTTGTAGGGGCCGTTGGACGAGCCGGTCGAGCCGTCCCCCTCGGCGTCGTCGGGACCCAGGGCGGTCTCGATCTCAAAGCCGGCCGGCAGCGGATCATCGATCACCAGGGAGGTCGACCGTCCCTGGCGGGACGATCCCTTGACCAGCACGATCACCCGCTGGCCCTGGGTCAGGTGGCCCAAGTCCGCCGGCTGGCCGGTCATGGTGAAGAAGCGGGTGTCCACCGAGATCCCCTGGCTCTCGGCCGAGGGCGAGGATGTGGGCACGCCGCGAACGGTCACCGTCCGCCAGATCGGCCCGGCGCCGGCGTTGGCGAAATGGGCCTGCGACAGCATGCCGACGTTCCAGCGCGGCGCCCCCGCGGCGGCGGCCTGCTGGAAGGCGCCGACGGCGTTGATCCGCACCGGGCCGGCGGCCTTGAGCATGGCGTGGGCGGCGCGCATCAGCTGCGCCTCCTCCTGGGTGTTGAGGGTGTCGGGGTCCTTCATGCTCCCCTCCAGGCGATCCTGCAGGGAACGGGCGACGCCGACCTCGCCGGCTTCGTAGGCGTAGGCGATCACCCCTGCAAGGTCGCGCAGGGGGCTCTGGTACCAGTCGGCCTCGTCGTGGAAATCCAGGCCGCGGCTGGCCTGGGCGAAGGAGTCGCGCGCCCGGGCCCGGTCGCCCATCAGGGCGAGGCCGGCGCCGACCTGGGCCTTGGCCAGGGGGGAGCCCTCGGTCTTCATCTGCACGTCGTGCCACCAGCGCAGGCGCGCCAAGTCGCCGCGCCCAGCCTTGGCCAGCACATAGAGGGCGTAGGCCGAGGCGCGGCTGCGCATCCGCTCGGTGGCCTTCTTGGATGCGTCCGCGTCACCGGACCAGCTCTTGGGATATTCCAGCTTGTAGGCGATGGAGGCGAAGCCCTCGGGGCGGGAGATCTGCCGCATGGCGCCCAGGGCCCGTTCGTAGGCCTCGTCGGGCACCGGCGCGCCGAGGGCCTTGGCCTCGACCAGGAAGTCGGTGGCGTAGGCGCCCAGCCAGGCGTCCGCCTCGCTGTCCCCCACCCGCCAGAGGCCGAACGCCCCGTCCAGGGTCTGGCGGTCGAGCAGCTTGCCCACCGCCTCGTCCAGGGCCGGGATCGACCGTTTCAGCCGCGGATCATTGCCGGTCACCTCTGACGCATAGAGCAGGGGATAGGCGGTGGAGACCAGCTGTTCGGTGCAGCCGTAGGGATAGCGGCTGAGGGCCAGGGCCACGCCGGAGGGGTCGAAGCCCTTGAACGGCGAATAGCTGACCTGCAGGGTCACGCTGCCGGCGGCTAGGCCGCGCATCAGTTCCGCGGAGGGGGTGAAGGTCTCGCCCGGCTGCTGGATGTCCACCGTGGTGCGTGTCACCGGCCCCCAACCCAGGCGGGTCTCGATGGGATAGGTCTTCACCGTCGAGAAGTCCGGGCCGTCGACGCGGAAGCTGATGGTGCTGACCCCGGCCACATTGGGAGCGGTCAGGCCCGCGTGATCGGCGATCCGCTGGCCCAGCAAGAGCTGGTAGAGCTTTTTGAATGGCGCCAGCACGCCGCGGTCAGAGAAGATTTGCGCGAGATAAGCCCCGACCTTGCCCTCGATATTGTGCAGCTCGAGGGTGGCGTAGGCCATGTCGCCAGGGGCCAGGAACCGCGGCAGATTCAGGTCGGCGATCACCGGCTGGCGCACGGTGAGCGGCTGCGAGCCCGATCCCACCGCATCGTCGGTCCAGGCCACCACCATCAGCCGCAACTCCCCGTTGAAGTCGGCGGCCGGCAGGTGGATCACCGCGCGGCCGTCGAGGCCGGTGTCCACGACGCCGGACCACAGGGCCACGGTCTTGATCGGGGTCGTGGTCAGGCCCTCGCCGCCCAGTTCGTCGCCGCCGAAGTTCACCGACGCCGGGGCGCCGAGGTTGGGGTCTAGCAGGCGGCCGTAGTCGTCGCGGTAGTCCAGGGTCAGGGCGCGCTTGCCGAAATACCATTTGGCCGGGTCCGGGCTCTCCTGCTTGGTCAGCCGCAGGATGCCCTCGTCGACGGCCGCCAGGGTGACATGCGCCTTCTGGCCGAACTTCAGGCCGTGGACGACGATGGGCACGTCCACCGTGGCCTTGGAATCGAGCTTGGCCGGCATGTTCAGGTCGACGGTCAGCTTGCGGTTCTTGGGATCCAGCGGGACGTAGACCAGGCCCAGGGCCCGCCGGGGCTTGGGGGTGATCGCCGGGTCGCGGGGCTGGATCACGGTGACCAGCACATAGGCGCCGCCGCCCCAGGCGGCCGAGGTCTTCAGCCGCACTGTCGTGCCGCCGGCGGGGACGTCGATGGTCTTGAAGTCGATCAGACGGTCGGTGGCCACCGCCACCTGGGCCTGGCCGGCGTAGGGGGCCTTGATGGCCACCTCGACGGTGTCGCCCTGGCTCCAGTTGCGGGTTCCGGCGCTGACCCGGACGAAGTCGGGGGCCTCGGCCTGCTTGGCGGGGGCGCCCCAGCCTGCGGAGAAGCGGGCCACGGTCTTGGCCCCGGCGGCGGATTCCACCACCAGCCGGTAGTCCCCCCAGCCCAGCCGCTTGTTCAGGTGGATCGAGCCGTTTGCAGCGATATCGCTGGAACCGCGGGTGACCACGGAGTCGCGGCTGGTCCGCCGCCACTGCCATTTGCCGTCCTGCTGGTACCAGTCGTAGTTCCAGTTCTCTGAAATCAGCGTCCAGTTCGCCGCCTTGGCGGCCGTTCGGCGGCCCTGGGAGTCGACGGCGATGACGTCGAGGCTGACCGGGGCCGTGTCCGCCCGGCCGGGGTCGCCCTGGTCGACCTTGACGCCGAAATAGAGCGGCAGGGTGTGGATCTTGAGGATGGCGCTCTCGCGCACCGGCCGTCCCCCCGGCTCGAACACCGAGGCGGTGAGGGTGGCGGCCAGGGGAACCTTGGTGTCCCCGGCCTGGCTGGCGGCGACGCTCAAGGTGGCGGCGCCCGCCCCATCGGTGACCGTCGAGCCGAGGTCGACCAGCTTCTCATCGAACGGCGTCTGCGCGTCGCCCCAGATGTAGTCCTTGTACTGAGGGAAGGGATCGGGATCGGCGCGCAGGCGCACCTCGCCCTGGGTCTGCAGGCCGGCGCCCGGGGCGCCGTAGAGGAAGCGGGCGGAGACCGGGACCTTGCGGGTCTCGCCGGCGCCGATCGCGAGGGGGGCGTTGGCCGAGAGGCTCACCGCCAGCCGCTGGGGCACGAAGTCCTCGACGGCGAAGCTGAGCTGGCCGACGGGATCGTCGATGCCGTCCATCTGCACCGCCGCCGTCCAGCGGCCCCGGGGCGCGCCCTTGGGCAGGGCAATGTCCTGGGTCACGGCGCCCTGGTCGGCGCGGGTGAAGACGATGCGCCTGAACTCGACCCCGGAGGGCCGCTTGATGATCAGGGCGCCCTTGCGGTTGGTCACCGCGTGGGCCTCGCGATCGCGCACCATGGCCACCACGTGCACGGTCTCGCCGGGGCGGTAGATGCCGCGATCGGCATAGAGGTAGGCGTCGATATCGGCCTTGGCGGTGCGCCCGCCCGTGGCCTTGGCGGCGTCGGGGCTGGGGGCGCGGCCGCCGACCCCCTGCTGCGACAGGTCCACCGGCGAGCGGTCGAGGTCCAGCACCGCCAGGTCGCCCTGCGGCCCATAGGCCATGACCATCTTGGCCGCGGACGCGCCCTCGCCCTTCAGCAGCGGGCGCAGGAACCGCACCCGGCCCGAGGCGTCGGTCGTCCCGACCCCCAGATCCTCGCCGTTCTTGGCCACCAGGGCCACGCGAAGTCCGCTCTCGATGCGCGCGGTCTTCAGCGACCGGACGACCACGTCCAGAGCTTCGGAGCCGTCATAGGCGGTCAGGCCCATGTCGGTGAACATGATCCAGCGCCGGGCCTGGGCCGGGGGATTGGGGTCGGCGGGCTGGCCGTTCTCGCCCTTGATGTCGCGGCCGGCCGAGGCGTCGCGGGCCTTGATCACATAGCCGCCGGGCTTCATCTCCTTGAGCACGGCGCCCAGGGGGAAGACGGTGGTCTGCTTCTGGCCGGCGGCGCCCTTCACGGCCACCTCGCCCTTCCAGACGATCTTGCCCTCGTCATCGGGGCTGTCCTCGCCGTAGTCGCTGGCGTAGTCCCCCTCGGCGGTGGGATCGGGCGCGCTGATGTCCTTGCGCACCAGGTTGCGGTCCGGCACGCGCCAGACCTCGATGGCCAGCTTGGTGACGTTGAGGGTCTCGATGCCGACCCCGTCGGACTCCTCCCGCGGCAGGATCACCCCCTGGCCGGCGAAGCCGACATAGGGGGGCTTTTCGCCGAAGGTGAAGTCGACGTCGGCGTTGGCCGTGAGGGCCTCGCCATTGCGCGCCGGCAGGCCCTTGAGCAGGGTCACCCGATGGTCGGCGAGGCCGAGGCCAGCGACGCATAGCTCGTCGTTCTTCACCGTCACGGCCGGCGTGTGGCCCAGGTCCGGCGAGACCAGCACGAAGTCGGAATAGGTCTTGCCCGGATCCAGGGGCTTGCTCATCTGCACGCAGGCGGACGGGCTAACCGTGGCGGTGTCGATCCGCTGGCGCCAGACGGCGAAGTTCGCCGGCTTGGGCAGGCCGGCCCGGGGGGCGGAGGCCGAGCGGGGCTTGCCGAAGCCGGACCACGCCGCCGCGCCGTACCCGCCTGTCGCCGCATTGCCGTGGCCGAAGGGATGGTAGACGTCGACAACCCGCATGGTCAGGGCGCCGCCGCCAAAGCACAGCACCCCGGCTGCGATGGCCGCGGCGATCAGCTGTCTGCGCTCCATGGTCCTTCCCCATCCGTCCGGGGATCACCGTTCGGCGAGACGATGGAAGCTTAACGGCGATCCGCGGTCAATCGAGGGGATGTGACAAGGCCCGATTTTTCTCAAAAATTTCAACCGCTCGCGGGCTCCGATCGTCTCACCTTGCCCAACGGCCGCGCTTGGCGGATATTGGGCCTCGGTGGTTCCCCCGTGTGATGCGGGGGCCAAGAGGGAATGCGGTGAGGGGCTACCCCAAATCCGCGCTGTGCCCGCAACTGTGAGCGGCGAGGGCCGCGTCCATATCGCCTCGGACATCCGTTCGAGACGACGCCACTGGAGCCGAAAGGCCCTGGGAAGGCGGGACGCATCGCCCCGTGACCCGTGAGTCAGGAGACCTGCCGCCACGTCGCTCGACCGGGGTCCGGGTTCAGACCATCGGCGCGGGAAGGCCGTCACACGCCCTCCGTCGCAGCGACCTGACCGATCCGCCGCCGGCGGGCCGGGGCGGTGTCGCGGCGAACCCTCGACCTTGTCCCCTCCCGCGGATCAGCCGCTGCAGGACCGTCGCCCCCGGTGCGGGCGCCGTTCGATGGACAAGGACCCGCGCCATGAACCGCGCTCTCTATAGACCCAATCTCGCCTGTCTCCCCGCGTCGCTGCTGGCGGCCCTGGCCTGCGCCGCCGGCGCCGCCCGCGCCGATCCGGCGGCGGACGACCCGGTGATCGTCACCGCCGCCCGCCTGCCCGCAGAGTTGGCCACGACCCCGGACGCCTACATTGTCACCGGCGCCGAGATCGAGGCGAGACAGGCGACCTTCGCCAGCCAGATCCTGGAGACCGTTCCCGGACTCTCGGTCTATTCCGACGGCCTCTTCGGCGTCACCAGCGTGCGCATGCGCGGCGCCCAGTCCGACAAGACACTGGTCCTGATCGACGGGGTCCCGGTCAACGACGCCTCGCAGCCGGAGGGCAGTTACGACTTCGCCGGCCTCGACCTCTCGGACGTCACCCGGGTGGAAGTGCTGTCCGGTCCCCAGGCCTCGCTCTGGGGCTCCGACGCCATCGGCGGGGTGATCAGCTTCACCACCCGGGAGCCGAACGGGGTGCGCGCCGACCTCGAGGGCGGCTCATACGGCACGACCCGGGTCTCGGGCGCCGTGGGCCGCAGCACGGACCTCTGGGCCCTTGGACTGACCGCCTCGGACATCGCCTCGACAGGGATTTCCGCCGCCGACAGCCGAAACGACTACAGCGCCTACCAACCCGCGAACCAGCCCCATCCGATCCTGCACAGCAACGAGCCGGACGGCTATCGCGACCTGACCCTGGGCGCCCGGGGCCGGGTGACGCCAACGGATTGGTTCAGCGTGGATGGGCAGCTGCGCTACAACAAGTCGGTCGCCGCCATCGACGGCTACGTGTATGTGCCGCCCAACTCCGTCCTTACCACCGCCACCTACGTGCTCGCCGACACCAACGACGTGGCCATCAGCGAAAGCACCCTGGCCGCGATTCACGCCCGCCTCGACGGCGCCTTCGGCCTTCGCCACGATTTCACGGTCAGCGACTACCAGCTGCGCCGCGGCGACAGCGGGGAAAGCGGGGACTACGGCTACACCGCCCAGCGGCAGGTCTACCGCTGGACGGTCGCAAAGGGGGCCGCGGAGGACGCCCTGGGCTTCGAGGGCGGCCTGGAGCACCAGTCCGACCGGGCCAGCCTCTCGACGGGCGACCAGGTCAGCCTCGGGAACACCGCCGCGTTCGGGGTCATCCATTGGCGGCCGATCCAGCGGCTGAACCTGACGGGCAGCCTGCGCTACGACGATCCGCAGTCCTACGCCGCCCAGACGACGGGCCGGGCTTCCGGCGCCCTCGATCTCGGCGCCGGCTTCAGCCTACTGGCCTCCGCCGGCCAGGGATTCAAGACCCCGACCATCAGCGAAACGGTGTGCGACTTCTGCTTCCCCTCGGGTCCGTCCGTGGGCCTGCGGCCCGAGCACGCCGTCGGCTACGATCTCGGCCTCGGCTGGCGTTCGGCGGACGGCCGGCTCGACGGCCGCGCCACGGCTTACGGCCTCGATCAGCGGGATGAGATCGTCTACTCGCCGACCTACCCCTTCCGCTACATCAACATCGCCCGCACCCGCTCGCGGGGGCTCGAACTGGTGGGCGACGCGGTCCTGGGCGGCGGTTTCCGGCTGAAGGCGTCTTACGCCTATACCGACGCCATCGACCTCGCGACGGGCGAGCAGGAGCTGCGCGTGCCGCACAACAGCGGCTCGGCCAGCCTGTTCTGGGTCCGCGGCCCGTTCGATGCGGCGTTCAGCGTTCGCAGCGAGAGCGACCAGGCCGACACCGGCCTTGACGGCTCCACCCCGGTGACCCGCCCGGGCTTCACCGTCGCGAACCTGACCGGGGGCTACAAGGTCACCGACCACATCCGGGTGACGGCCCGGGTCGAGAACCTGGGCGGCGGCCGCTACGAAGAGCTGTACGGATACGGTGAGCCGGGCCGGTCGGTGTTTTTCGGCCTGCATTTCAGGCCGTAGGGGCGACAAAGAACCCTTCCCCGCTACGGGGGAGGGTTCAGGCCGCGGCCCAACGACCGGCGTCCAGGGCCGCGGGGTCGTCCAGGGCCATGTCGTCCCAATCCAGGTCGGGCGGCGGGCTCATGGCGGCGGCGACCACGGCCTGCAGCTCGGGGGCGGTGCTGACGCCGACGATCACCGCGGTGGCTTCCGGCCGCGACAGGGCGAAGCCCAGGGCCGCCTGCAGGGGGTCGGAGCGGCCCTCGGCGATCATCCGGCGCACCCGCGACAACCGCGCGGCGGCGACCTTCAGCGGGCCGGTCATGCGATCGGGAGGCAGGAACAACAGGCCCTGCAGGAAGATCGAGCGCAGCTGCACCTCAACTCCCATTTCGGCGAGCCGGTTTAGGGTGCCGTCGACGATCAGCCGCTGGTCGAGCAGGCTGGCGGGCGCCTGGATGATGTCCGGCTTGAACCGGCGCACCACGCCCAGGGGATCGTCCGAGGCGTAGACCGAGACGCCGACGCGGGCGAACAGACCCTCGTCGCGGAGGGACAACAGGCGCGTCCAGAGCTCCTGGCCGTGCGGCCCCATAAGATCGCTGGCGATCTGGACGATGATGGCGTCGGCGCGCTGCAGGCCAAGCCGGCGCAGGGAGGCCCGCGCCTCGGCCTCCACATGTTCGGGGCCCCGATCGACACGGCCGGTCTTGACCATGATGCGGAAGGGGCAGGGCGGCGGCAGCCGATCGCCGATCATCTGCTCGCCATTGGGGGCGGCGGTGGTGGTGTCGAGGACGCCCACGCCGGACCGCGCCGCGATCGCCAGGATCTCGCCGACCTCGGCTTCAGGGGAGCGTCCGCGGGTCGGCGCCCGGGCGTCCAGGGGAAACTGGGCGGCGCCCAGGCCGAGCTTTGAGAGGGCCGTGCTCAAAAGGATACCCCAAGGCGTCGTTCTTATCGAGCCGGGAGGATCACCCCAAAACGATTAAGGAAGCGGTAGCGACGAACGCGACCGGGCGCCGCGCCGATGGGCGCCACCGACTGCGCCCTTGACGGATGTGCGCGCCTGCCCACTTTCGGCGCCATGAGCCTGACCCTGCCCGACTGGCCGATGTTCGGATTGGCCGAGGACATGCGGCCCGCACTGCGGGCGGCGATGACGGCAGGGGAGGCCAGCGCGCTGGTCACCCTGTTCGCGGTCGAGGGCGGCGGACCGCGCCCCCCCGGGACTCAGATGCTGTTTGCGGAGGATTGGGTCGCGGGGTTTCTCTCCGGTGGCTGCGTCGAAGGCGATGTCGCCATCCACGCCGCCGCGACCCTCGCGGATGGGCGGCCCCGGCGCCTGCTCTACGGCGAGGGTGGACCCTGGCCGGACATTCGCCTGCTCTGCGGCGCCAGCATCGAGATCCTGGTGGAGCGGGTCGCGGCGGACGATCCGGCGGCGACGCGGCTGCTGGCGCTCACTGACGCGCGGCGGGCGGCGCTGTGGATCACCGACGGCGAAGATCGTGACGCGGTCGCCGATCCGCCCCCAGGCGCCCCGGACTGCGCCGTGAGTCCGCAGCCGCTACGCATCGCCCGCCTGTTCGAGCCCGCGTTCAAGCTGGTGGTCATCGGCGCCGACCCCATCGCCCTGGCTATCGCCGCCCTGGGCGCTCAGGCGGGGTTCGAGACCCATCTGGTGCGGCCGAAAGGTCCCGAGGACGGTCCGCCCTTGCCGGGGGTGACCTATAGCCGCGCCGACCCCGGCGAGGCCCTCGCCTGGATCGGCCTCGACCGCTGGACCGCGGTGGCGGTGGCCACCCACGACTGGGACACCGATCAGGCGGGCCTGATCGCCGCCCTGCCCTCCCCGGCGTCCTACGTCGGCGTCCTGGGCGCGCGGCGCCGGCTGCCCGAACGCCTGGCCCGGCTGCAAGCGGCGGGGATCGACGAGACGGCGTTGGGGCGGCTGAAGGCGCCCATCGGCCTGGATCTGGGCGGCAAAGCGCCTTGGGAGGTGGCCGTGGCGGTCATCGGCGAAATCATGGCCGGGCGGCGGCGCGGCTAGAGCCGGTCCAACAGCAGCACCTCGACCACATCCCCCGCCGCCATCGCCGGGGCGCCCACGGGCTGTCGGACCAGGCCGTGGGCGTTGGCGAAGGTGGCGACGAGGGACGAATCCTGGTCGGTCATGGCGGTGGCGATCAGGCCGCCGTCCGCCCAGGCCAGCTGGGCCCGGGCCCAGTGTTCGCGGCCGCCGTTGGCGGGGAGCGGGGCGGCCAGGCGTGCGCTGGCCAGGGTCAGGGTCGGATCGGCGCCCAGCATCGCCGACAGCAACGGTCGCAGGAAGAGCTCGGCGCAGACCAGGGCCGAGGCCGGGTTGCCGGGCAGGCCGAGGACGCGGCGCCCGTCCCCCAGGGTTCCGAACCAGGTCGGCTTGCCAGGCCGCAAGCGGACGGTCTCCACCGCCAGGGTCAGGCCGAGCCTCGCCAGGGCCGGCTTGACCAGATCATGGTCGCCCACCGACGCCCCACCCACGGTGACGATCAGGTCGCCGCCAGCGGCGGCCACGGCTTCGGCGATGGCGTCCGCGTCGTCGCCGGTCGCGGCCAGCCGGATCGCCTCGCCGCCCCAGCGCACGATCAGCGCCGCCAGCGCCGGCCCGCCGGAATCGAAGATCTGTTCGGGACCGGGCTCGGATCCGGCCGGGACAATCTCCTCACCGGTCGACAAGATGATCACCCGGGGCCGCCGCGCGACCTTGAGCCCCGCCCGGCCCGCCGCCGCCGCCAGGGCGAGGCGCCAGGGATCGAGGCGAAGGCCGGGCTCCAGCAACCTCGCCCCGGCCTGGAAGTCGCGTCCCCGCCGGCGGACGTGCGTGGCGCCGCCGGTCGCGGCCGGGACGCGCACGATGTCGCCGTCCCGCACCGCCTCTTCCTGGATCACTACCCGGTCGGCGCCCGCCGGGACCGGCGCGCCAGTGAAGATGCGGACGGCCTGGCCCTCGCCAAGGGCGCCGGCGTAGCCGTGTCCCGCCGCGCTCTCGCCGACGATGGTGAAGGTCTCACCAGCCCCGCGCACCGCCCAGCCGTCCATGGCCGAGGAGTCGAAGGGCGGCTGATCGCGCAGGGCGCTGACCGGCTCCGCCAGAACCCGGCCGAGCCCCGCGTCAAGGGCGACGGTTTCCGTCGGCAGCGCCGTGGCCAGCGCCAGCATGCGGGCGCGGGCCTCCTCGACGGGCAGGTCCCTCACGGCGCGCTCCGCCGCCACGGACCGGAGGCGCCGCCGGTCTTTTCCAGGAGTCGAATCCCGTCGATGGTCATGGCTTTGTCCGCGGCCTTGAGCATGTCGTAGAGGGTCAGGCAGGCCACGGACACCGCCGTCAGGGCCTCCATCTCCACCCCCGTCGGCCCCGTGGTCCGCACGCGGGCGGTGACGGAGAGCCCGATCCCGCCCGCCGCCTCGGCGACCTCCACGACGACCTTGGAGAGGGCCAGGGGGTGGCAGAGAGGAATCAGGTCCGCGGTGCGCTTGGCGGCCATGACCCCGGCGATCTCGGCCACGGCGCGCACGTCGCCCTTCTTGCCGCCGCCGCCCAGGGCCAGGGCCAGGGTCTCCGGCGCCATGCGGATCAGGCCGTCCGCGACGGCCTCGCGGGCGGTGGCGGGCTTGCCCGACACATCGACCATCCGGGCGCGACCGGCGTCGTCCAGGTGAGTGAGGCGGGCCATGCGGCCTAGACCTCCAACAGCCGGGGCATGATCTCGACCATGTTGCAGGGGCGGTGGCGGCTGTCGAGCTGGGCGGCGATGACCTTGTCCCAGCCGTCGCGCACTGCGCCGTTGGAGCCCGGCAGGCAGAAGATAAACACCCCGCCGATGATCCCCGCCGTGGCCCGCGACTGCAGGGTCGACAGGCCCACCGACTGGTAGCTGACCAGATGGAAGATGGTCGAAAATCCGTCGATGCGCTTGTCGAACAGCGGCTCGAGGGCCTCCGGGGTCACGTCACGGCCGGTCAGGCCGGTGCCGCCGGTGGTGACGACGGCGTCCACGGCGCCGGCGACGATCCAGGCCAGCACCTGGGCGCGGATGGCGGACCGGTCGTCGGGGACGATGGCCTTGCCGACCAGCTCATGCCCGGCCGCGACGACCCGCTCGGCGAGGATGTGGCCGGAGGTGTCGGTCTCCTCGTCGCGGGTGTCGGACACGGACAGGACGGCGACGCGAACAGGAGTGACGGCGAGGCTTTCGTCGATCCGGCCGCCGGGGGTGGGGGTCAGGGTGGTCATGGGGCGGCTCCGGGGCGGCTAAGTCTTTTGGGTCGAGGGCGTCTTGGGTGTTTAGCGCACTCCACCCCCGCTGAAACAGCGGAGCCCTTAAACCTTGGTGGCGAGTCTGCTCTGGCGTCTGGCGGTGTCAATGACGGGCCCTCTTGGGCCCGCCGCTCCGCGGCGACGCCCTTGGCGTCGTCATTGACACCGCCAGACGCCAG
>PLSW01000394.1 GCA_003165275.1 Caulobacteraceae bacterium | reverse complement strand
AGGCTGATGGCCTTGCGGATGGTGGCCGCATCGAAGTCCGCGGGCTCGCCCAGCAGCGGCAGGCAGCGGCTGAGCTCCCCACCAAAGCGCAGGATGGTCGCGTCTGTGCTCCCACAATGGGTCTTGAGCCACGCCCGATAGGCTTGAAGACGTACATCCTCGGGGTCCGGTCGGTGGACGTCCGGGAGGACGTTCCGGTCGCGAAGAAAGCCGAGGAAGCGTTGGGCGCCTCGCGCGCGACGAAGAGGTCCGTGTTGGCCCACCAGCCGACCGCGCTTGCGCTGCACCGGGCAGCGACAATCGTGGTGGGCGTAGTGCCCGACCTGCTCCGCTCCCACCTCCGCCCAGCGTTGCCGTGTGAGACGAATCCACACCGCAAAATGGGCTGCTTCGGACCGGAAGCTGTTGAAGCTTACGAGGCTGTACTGCTGCGCCTTTAGGAACAGGTCGTAGGCGGCCAGCTCGTCAGCCAGGTCGTCGACGTCATCTGCAACGTCGACGGCGCCATGGTCTTCCAGGAACCGCACGAAGCGGCGAACCCGGCCTGAGAACTCTGGCCTGTTGGGCTCGTGCAGCGGAAAAGGCCGACAGCGACATCGGTGCTTCTCGAAGCGCTGAACGAGGGCATCGTCGACGGCCGACACCGCCGCACCGCGCTGGCCTATCCAGTACAGGAAGTGGCGCGCGGCGGCTCCATAGCCCGCCACCACGCCCGGCGCTGCTCCTTGGAGAGAGGAGAGGAAGGTCGTGATGAGTGCGTCTGCGGTCTGAAGGGCTTCGGTCCTGCGATCGACACGACCGAATGAAGCAATCGTCCTTGGCAACATGGTGGTTCCTCCAGCTCGTTAGGGGCTGGGGCGCCCCTAATTATCCGGAGTGAAATCCATGTCTTCTGCTTGCAAAACCGCGCTCTCGCTCGGCGTGCTCGACATAAAATCTGGCTGCAAAGAAACCGTGCTCGACTACCTGAAGGGCGCGTTCCCCGTCACGGCGATGGACGCCATCGAGGACGAGGAAGGCAATGTCACGATGGTCGCGGTCAAGGACGCCGACGGCCATCCCGTCTTCAGCCAAGAGGCCCTGCGACTGCGCGACGAGTTGGTGACCGAACTCGCCTGCCTGCCCGCCGTCCCCGGAGTGTTGGACGCCGTGCTCGAGGCTCTCGGCGCTGACAACGTGGCGGAGATCACCGGACGTTCCCGCCGCGTTGTGACGCGCGGCGGCCGCCGCATGGTGGAGCGGCGCAGCGCCTCGGCGGCCAAGGCGGAGACCGACGCCTTCATGGCCGGCAAGAAGCGGGTCCTGGTGTTCTCGGACGCCGGCGGGACCGGGCGCAGCTACCACGCCGACCTCGGCGTGGCGAACCAGCAGCGCCGCGTCCATTATCTGGTGGAGCCGGGCTGGCGCGCGGACTCCGCGATCCAGGGCCTCGGCCGCTCGCACCGGACCAACCAGGCTTGCGCGCCGCTGTTCCGGCCGGTCAGCACGGACATCCATGGCGAGAAGCGGTTCCTGTCGACCATCGCCCGCCGCCTCGACAGCCTCGGCGCCCTCACCCGGGGCGAGAGGCGCAGCGCCGGCAACGGCCTATTCCGGCCCGAGGACAACCTGGAAAGCCCCTGGGCGCACCGCGCCCTGCAGGCTTTCTACGTCGAACTCTACTTCGGCAACATCGACGCGATGGACCTGGAAACCTTCGAGCACAAGACCGGCCTGCGCCTTGTCGACGGCGAGGGCAATCTGAAGAAGTCGGACGACATGCCGCCGATGAACACCTTCCTCAACCGGCTGCTCGCCCTGCGGATCGCCGATCAAAACGCCCTGTTCGAGGCCTTTGAACGCATTCTCAGCTCCATTCTCGAGCGGGCTGCGCAAACTGGCCAACTCGACCGAGGCATGGAGGACATCGTCGCAGACGACATCGTCATCCAGAGCGAGGAGGTCATCCGCGCGGACGCCGTAACGGGCGCGGAGACCAAGCTGTTGAGCTGCCAGGTGCGCACGAAGCGCGAGCTCACCTCCGCTGACGATGCCCTGGCCAGCCAGAGCCCCGCCGCCTTGATATTCGCCGTGAACGGCAAGTCCCGCCGAGCGGCCTTGGTGGTGCGGGGCCTCAGCACGACCGACGACGACGATCGGCTTGTTCCCGCCGTCCGCCTGATCAGGCCCGACCGGTGCAGCATCGCTCCACTGAAGGGTTTCGAGGAATCGGCCTGGGAGCCCGTCGAGGAGTCCGTCTGGCGCGCGACGTGGGACGCCGAGCTGAACGCCGCCGATCCTTGGGTGCGGCGGGACCTGGCGCTTGTCTGCGGCCTGTTGTTGCCGATCTGGTCCAGCCTGCCCAAGGGCTCCTCCTTCGTCCGTCGCCTGAAGGCGCCCGATGGGCGCCGCTGGCTTGGCCGTCTGATTGAGGCCGGCGAGGTCCCCCGTCTGAAGATGGCCCTCGGCATCAGCGACGCCGCCACCGCTCTTGGCGATACCGGCCAGGCCACGGACTTGGTCCTGCGGCAGGGCGGCGCCATCGCCCTGGCCGGCGGCCTGTGGCTGCGCCGGGCCAAGGTGATGGACCACTATCGCATCGAGGTGGTGGGCGCGGCTTCGCAGCGCACGACCTTCGCGGCGCTCGGGTGCTTCACCGAGATCATCAACTACACGCCGCGGGTGTTCGTGCCGACCGACCAGCCGGACGTGTTGAAGGCCATCCTGGCGAAGTGGCCGCCGCAGTCGATGCTCGCCAGGGCGGCATAGAGGCTGAGGGGAAAGGAGGAGGAAGGGTGTGGATGGGCGTCCCCAGCAGAGGAAGCCCAGATGCCCCACTCCCCCTCAACTCCGACCCTCACCGTCACCTGGCGCAACGAGAGCTATGGTCGCTACGACGGCACGCGCAGCGCCTTTCGCCTCTATGACACCGCCGAGCTGAACGACGAAGACCTCGCCCAGGTCCACGCCGCCGCGGCCAAGGCTGGGTACTTCTGGGAAGACGGCCGGTGCGCCTGGATCGCCTGGGCCGATAACGCGCGCGAGCGCTTCATCGCCGGCCTGGCAGCCCTCGGCTACGCCGTCGAGCACGCCGGCAGCTGGCGCGGCCCTGACGCCGATCGCCAGACGCCCTCCGCCCCGAACTCGGAGGCGCGGTGATGGCCAAGAAAATCCTTGTCGCCGACCTCCTTTGCGGCGCGGGCGGGTCGACCGAGGGCTGCGAGCGCGCCCTCCTCGACCTCGGCTTCAGCCTGGACGAGATCGAATTCGTTGCAGTGAACCACTGGCCGACGGCGATCCGGTCCCACGCCATCAACCATCCCCGGGCCCGGCACTACGTTCAGGATATCGCCACGGTGCGCCCGCACCTGTTGGTCCCCGAGGGCTACCTCGACCTGCTGATGGCGTCGCCGACCTGCACCCACCACTCGAACGCCCGAGGGGGCAAGCCCACCTCCGACCAGCAGCGGAGCGACCCCTGGCACATCATCACCTGGCTGACCGAGCTCAGGGTCAAGCGCCTGATCATCGAGAATGTCTGGGAGTTCATCAAATGGGGCCCGGTCGACCGGCGCACCGGCCGGCCGATCAAGAGCCGGGAGGGCGAATACTTCTGGGCCTGGATCAGCGCCATCAAGGCTCTGGGCTTCAACCAGATCGAGTGGCGCAAGCTCAACGCGGCCGACTACGGCGACGCCACCACGCGCAGCCGGTTCATCCTGATGGCGCGCAGCGACCGCAAGCCGGTCCAGTTTCCGGCGGCGACGCACGCCCGCCGGCCTAACGGGGCGGACCTGCTGCCGACGCTTCAGCCGTGGCGGCCGGCGCGCGAGATCATCGACTGGGGCATCAAGGGCCGGTCGATCTTCAACCGGGACAAGTCGCTGGCGCCCAAGACCCTGGAGCGCATCTGGGCCGGCGCGGTCAAGCACCGCTGGCCCGAGCCTTTCCTGGTGATCCTGCGCAACCACATGACCAGCCAGGGCATGGACGTGCCGCTGCCCGCGATCATGGCGGGCGGGACGCCTATCGGCCTCGCCCACCCCATCGTGGGCACGATGAAGGCCGGCTGCGAGCCCAGGACCGCCGAGGAGCCCCTACACACCCCAACCACCCAAGCCAGCCTGTTCACGGCTGAGCCGCTGGTCATGAATGGTCGTCGGGGCAACAAGGCCACGCCCGCCTGCAAGGCGCCGATTCCGACCCTCGACACCAAGGGCGGGGTTTGGGTGGTGGAGCCCTTCCTCGCCAGCGTCGCCCACGGCAACAGCCCAGGTGACGCGACTGCCGACAGCCGCCGGTGCAAGAGCCTGGACGATCTCCTTGGGACCTTCCACGCGGGCGGGGGCAAGTTCGCTGGAGTGGAGCCCTTCGTGCTCAGCCAGGGCGCTGGCGGGGTGGCCCGTCAGACCACCCAGCCGATCCCCACCATTCCAACCGGCGGCGCGCACGCCCTGATCTCGCCGTACTACAGCAACGGCTGGCAGCAGCAGTCCGGTTCGGCGCCACCCTGCTACACCGTCGACGACCCCGTACCGCCGATCACGACCAAGGGCCGCTTCGGGGTGGTGGTCCCGGTGACCCAAAGCAAGCGCGGGAACACCGCCAGGTCCACAGAGGAGCCGATCCCCACGGCCACAACGGCCAAGGGCGGCGATTTCGCCATCGTGATGCCCGTGACCCACCAGGACGGGTCCAACCGGACTCGGAACGTGAACGATGAGCCGATCCCGACCCCCACCGGCGCCAACCGGGGCGAGCTGGCCTTCATCGCCGCCCAGTTCGGCGAGCGGCCTGGCCAGGCCCCGAGGACCCACAGCATCGACGCGCCGACGCCCACCCTAGCGGCGACCGGGCATATCAACCTGGTCCAAGGCGTCGACGGGTTCGAGGGCTACGACATCCTGTTTCGGATGCTGGAGCCCCACGAGCTGGCCGCGGCCATGGGCTTCGACGGCGACGGCCGTCACTACACCTTCGTCGGCACCAAGACCGAACAGATCAAGCAGATCGGCAACGCCGTGTCGGTTCGGAAGATGAAGGCCTGCGTCATGGCGCTCATGGCCGACGCCGTGCCTCGCCGACGGACCCTGCCGCCGCAGGCCCAGGAGATTGCAGCGTGACGCCAATCGTGGACCCCCACGAATATGACCGGGTGGTGGTCGCGTTCAGCGGCGGCAAGGACAGCCTTGCCGCGCTGCTCTACTTGTTCGATCTCGGCGTCTCACACGATCGGATCGAGCTTCACCACCACCATGTCGACGGCCTTGACGGCGTGTTTATGGACTGGCCGATCACTCCGGCCTACGTCGCGGCGCTCGCCAACCACTTCGGCCTGCTCCTCTACGGCTCCTGGCGCGAGGGCGGGTTTCTCAGCGAGATGAACCGAAACGGCACGGCCACCGCCCCAGTCGTGTTCGAGACGCCGGAAGGCCAGCTCGGCCGCGCCGGCGGCGATGGACCGCCAGGGGTGCGCATGCGCTTCCCCCAGGTGTCCGCCGACCTTTCTGTCCGTTGGTGTAGCTCGGCCCTCAAGATTGAGGTGCTCGCCGCAGCCATCCGCAACCAGCCGCGGTTCGGGAAGGGTCGCACGCTGGTCGTGACCGGCGAGCGCGCCGAGGAGAGTCCGGCCCGGGCGAAGTATCGGCCCTTCGAGCCGCACCGCACCCATTGCGGTCGCCGCGAGGTAGACCACTGGCGGCCGATCCTCGCCTGGTCGGAGGTCCAGGTCTGGGATCGTATCGCCTCCGCTCGTCTGCGCCCGCACCCCGCCTACAGCCTGGGCTGGTCGCGGCTGAGCTGCCGCTGCTGCATCTTCGGGTCGCCGGCCCAATGGGCGACGATCCGGGCGCTCTACCCAGAGGCTTTTGAGGCGATCGCCCGGCGCGAGGCGCGCTCGGGTTCGACCATCCAGCGGCACGCCAGCGTCATCGAGCTGGCGGCGCGCGGCGTCCCCTACCCGGCCGCCTTGCAGCAACGCGCCTTGGCGGCGCTCGCTGGCCGCGGCGAGTGGACCCTCCCTGTGATCCAGCGACCGTGGTGTCGCCCGGCTGGCGCGTTCGGCGAGACGGCGGGCCCAAGCTAGGAATGTCATCCTGGCGCGGCGGCGTCCCATCGTGACGCACCACCCCGCCTGTCAACGGCTGCCGCCGTTCCCGTCAACGCTGTCTGCGTTCCCGTGACAGACGGGGCCCCGGCGCGGCCCGAGACGCCGTCGCCGCTCGTGTTGAGCGGCCTGGTTGAAGGAGCGCGCGGATGTGCAAGGTCTTGAACAAACGGACGGGGGGCGTCCCCGGCGGGGCGGTCTACATCGGCCGTGGCAGCCCGTGGGGCAATCCGTTCCGGATCGGGCCCGACGGGGACCGAACGGCCGTCATCGACAAGCACGAAGCGTGGTTGCGCGGGCAGCATCAGCTCCTCCGGGCGATGCCGGACCTGCGGGGTAAGGATCTGGTGTGCTTCTGCGCCCCGGCGGGCTGCCACGGCGATCTGTTGCTGCGGCTATCCAATGCTCGCGCGAGGAAATGATCGCGTGGTGGCGCGGAGGCTGAGCCGCCTCCCCCGGCGCAGTTGCTAAAGGAGAAGGGAGGGATGGGCAGAGCGACCTCAACTGGAGAAACCCCATGTCCGACCGCGTCAACGCCATCATCACCATCGGCGGCCGCGTGCCCGCTGACCGCCTCGAAGATCTGATAGTCGCCATCGAGGAGGATGCCCTGGGTCCCGACTGGGACGTGACCTTCCTGACGCGCGACGAGGTGGTCGCCCACCTGCAGGATGGGGCGGTGGGGGTCAGCCTCTACGCCCGCGAAGTGGCGTCCGGCGAGCTTCCCTCCGTTCAGGAGTTGTGCGTCGAAGTCGGCCTGAGCTACGTGCTGACCCACGGCGGCTACGGCTGCGAGTGGGGGCCTGCGCGGCGTATCCGCCGGCCTGGCGACGAGGGCGACGGGGTCACCTGCTCGCTCGATGCCGACTGGGGCGCCGCGTGCGTGACCAAAGGCGATATCCTCCGCCTCGAGTTCACCGACATCCAGGCCGTGCTGGCGCACCTGGCGCTGTTCGACGACCCGCATGTTCCGCCCCTCGAGATCGAAGGGGCGGGGTCGTCCTAAAGGAGAAAGGAAGGGAGCTGGCCGGGTGAGCCCGGCGGGAGTTGGTCCGCGTCGGGCGCAGGAGCCCGCAATGTCCCCTCTCCTTCCCGCCGCCCGCGCCGAAGCCGCTCCCGACCCGGGCGGCTTGCGAACCTTTCAGGTCGTCGCCGCACAGGACATGCCCTTCTACGGCGCCTTCACCGTCGAGGCTGCCGACCCGGAGTCCGCCCTGGCCAAGGCCAAAGCTACGCTGCTCGCCGACGCTGGGATGCTATCCGAACGGGAGCCAGAGGGTGTGCATAGCCTGCGGATCATCGCCCTGCAGGAGCACGACAACGATCCTCTCTATACGGACGTTTCCCTTGATCCGGACGCGCCCCTGTGGCCCGGACGGGAAGTCCGCGAGGCCCTGCTGTCGTCGACCGCTGCGCTCGCGCATCTGCTCGCTTCCCTCGGCGAGACGGAAGCCCATCCCGCCGAGCTCGACCAGCTGGTCGCCAACCTTCGTGTTCTTCACCTCGAATTCGACGGCGCGGCCGGGCTTGCGGCCTCGCTCGGCTCATTGTCGCCAGAGGCGTGGGTGGAACACGTCATGCAGTGGGGCTGGTCGCATATGGCGGGCGGTGCGCGATGACCGCCCCTCACTCAGCCGCCAACGTCCATTGCCGGCGCCAGAGCTGCGGCAAGACCTGGGCCCGTGACCCGGCCCTGGAGGTCGCTTGCCCGACGTGCCGAGCGCCCATTGGCAGGGTCTGCGCCCGGCCGTCCGAACACCGCACCTGGGGCGGCGAACCCCACGCCGAGCGCGACATCGCCGCGGACCGGGCCGGTCACTACGGACCCTGCCCGCTTGGCTGGTGCGGGCTCGAAAACAAGCGGCGGCGCCAGGAAGCGGCCGCCATGCCGTTGTTCGCGGCGGCTGACATGCCCCGCATGGACGAGCCGCTTTCAGAGCCCGTCCCTTCCAGCATCCGGTGAGGGCGACGTGTCCAGCTCCCCCTCCCCCCTCGCGGTGTCCACTCACCCGCTCGCCCCGGCCTTTGCCGAGTGGCGCAAGCAGGCTGCGCCCATCCAGACGGACGCCTTCAACGACAACGACCCGCCCGTCATGGTCGCCTACGGCGGGGGCGTGGACAGCACCGCCATGCTTGTCGAACTCGTCGAATGCGGTTTCCACGTCGACATCGTCTTGTTCGCCGACACCGGTAGCGAGAAGCCCGCCACCTACGCCTTTGTCGCCCTATTCGCCGAGTGGCTCAGAGCCCGGGGCGTGCGGTTCGAGGTGGTCCGTTATGAGCCGAAGAACTTCAAAAACTTCCCGCCGTATCGCTCCTTGGACGAGAATTGCTTCACCAACGGCACGTTGCCGTCGATCTCGTTCGGCTTCTCGTCTTGTTCCCAGAAGTGGAAGATCCAGCCTCAGAACCGCTGGGCGGAGGCTTGGCCCCGCGCCCAGGCGACGTGGCGAGCCTCCGGCAAGATCATCAAGCTCATCGGCTACGACTGCTCGCCCGCGGACTTGAAGCGCTATGCGCACCGTGAGGGCTACGACGACCCCCGCTACGTCTATGGCTACCCCCTCCGAATTCTCGGGTGGGTTCGCCAGGACTGCGAGGCCCGGATCGCCGCCGCCGGCCTGCCCGTCCCTCCCAAGAGCGCCTGCTTCATGTGCGGCGCGACCAAGCCGTGGGAGCTGCACGCCTTCCCTGCCGAGCTGCTCCGCCGGATCGTCCTGATGGAGGCGCGTGCACAGCCGCGCCTTCGGAAGATCGAGGGCCTTTGGCGCAATGGGGTCAAAGGCGCGCGGGGGACAGAGGCCAGGCCGGGCCGGATGACGGATTACATCCGCGCCCAGGGTCTGCTGCCCGCGGGTGAAATCGATGCGATCCGAGCGGCAGCTCCCAGCGCGTTGGTCGCCTGGCAGCAAGCCCAGGCTGACCTCCCGATCGCCGAGCGCCCAGCGCTCGCCGAATGGCTCGCCATGTTCGACATGCGCAGCGCCGCCGACTTCGATGCACCGGGTGGTCCAGCTTATTTCGCGGGCCTGGAGACGGAGATCGCCGCGTGACCGAGCGGCGGTCCGTCCTCAAAGGAGGAGGAAGGGCTGGGCCGGGCGAGCCGGCCGAAGAATGGTCCTCGGTCGGCGCCGGAGCCGGCCATGTTGTATCCCTTTCCGCCCACGCGCGGGTCCTCCTCACCCTGGGGACCCATTCAGACCGTCGAGCCCTTGGGGCCCGATGTCGTATCGGTGACCACGGCCTCGCACGGCGGGCTTCGCGTGTCCTTGACCGCGCTTTCACGCCTGCCGGAGGCAATCCGCGAGACCGCCTTCAGCGGTAACGGCTGGTTCGAGGAAGACTGCGACTGGGCCCTGCCCTACCTGGCGCTTGGCCTCGACGCCTTCGAGGCCAACGCAGCCCGGGCGGCCGAGGTGCACCAGGCCGCGGTCCGCACCGTTCAACAGTATCACCCGCAGCACGCCACGCTTCTGGGCGTGGGTGCGGATGCCGCGGCGCCCCGGCATGGCTGAGCAAGGCGATCTTTTCGCGCCGGGCGTCGGCGAGGCGCCGCTCGTGGCGATCATCGACTCTTCCGTCGATTCCTGCGCCGAGATCCGTGATCGGTTCATGACCTACGGACCCTCGGCCTTGGACGAGGGAGACACGCTGGCGCTGATCCTCGACCGCTGTTCCATCACCGGCGCCAGCCCCGTCGGGGCTTCGGACGCCCTGATGGCGCGCTTCGGCGGCCTGGGACGCATCTTCGGCGCCCCCGAGCCGGAACTCGCTCAGGTGATCGGCATCCCGGCCGCGCGGGAGCTCGGCCTGCTTCACGGTCTCCTTCTGCGCGTGCTCGAACACCCGCTTCGCAGGCGCGAGGCGCTGACCAGCACCACAGCGGTGAACGCTTACCTCCGCGTCCGTCTTGGTGCGCTTCCACGCGAAGAGTTCCGCGTCCTGTTCATGGACAAGAAAAATCAACTGATCGCGGACGAACTCCTGGGGGCAGGCACTGTCGACCATGCCCCCGTATACCCTCGGGAGGTCGTTCGGCGTGCGATCGAGCTGGGGGCGAGCGCGATGGTGTTGGCCCATAACCATCCCAGCGGCGACCCGACCCCCTCCAGCGCCGATGTCGAGATGACCAAGCAGATCGTGGCCGCGGCAAAGGTCCTGCAGATGACGGTCCATGACCACGTGATCGTGGCTGGCGACCTGGTGGCGAGTCTTCGGGCCCTGGGCCTGATGTAGGTCCCGCCCGTGAGGAGGAAGGAGGGAGGGCGGAGTCCGGGTGCGCTCGAGCCGAGCGCTTTCGGAGGCTTCCATGTCCAACATCGCCTGGTCGGATGACCGCGTCACCACGCTTTCAAAACTCTGGCTCGAGGGCCTGTCGGCCTCCCAGGTGGCCCGCCAGCTGGGCGGGGTCACCCGCAACGCCGTCATCGGCAAGGTTCACCGGCTCGGCCTGGCCGACCGCGGCAAAGCTTCAGCGCCCACGCGCGTTGCGCGGGTCCGCCCCCCTCGCGCCGCTCGGCCGTCACGCCAGGTCACGCCCGCGCGCCGTCAGCCGGCGGCGCCCCAAAGCGTGACGGCGCCAATTGCGGTCCCCGAGGCGCCGGGCCTCGTCAGGGACCTCCGTCATCTGGGTGCTCACGCCTGCAAGTGGCCGATCGGTGATCCCAAGAGCGAGGCGTTCAGCTTCTGCGGCGCTCAGGCCAGCGGCCGCTACTGCGGCGGCCATGAACGGCTCGCCACCAGGCCCGGGGCGTCTCGCATCGACCGGGATCCTGTCGTGCGGCGGGCTCTGGCAGGCCTCATCTGACCGC
Organism: Caulobacteraceae bacterium; assembly: GCA_003165275.1. Taxonomy (GTDB): domain Bacteria; phylum Pseudomonadota; class Alphaproteobacteria; order Caulobacterales; family Caulobacteraceae; genus Poindextera. The sequence continues at coordinate 12,296 of PLSW01000394.1, read as the reverse complement.
GTGGAGTTGGAGCACCTGCAATGCGTCCCTCTCCCCTCCTCCGCTACGCGCACGAAGCCGCGCCGATCTCGGATCGGCGCGGCATTTCAATGTCGCCGGCCGATCCGTCCGCACGCCTCACGGCCGATGCGGATTTTCGCTTCTACGTGGGCGTTCATCACCCGAGGCTTGCCTGGCCGCTCACCCTGCGCGGGTTTCGGGTGTGCATCTCGGCCAACGTGTTGCGCGAGCGCCTGTATGACGTTCCCTTCCTCGGTTGCGATGACCCTTGGCTGCTGGATTCGGGCGCCTTCACGCAGGTCGCGCTGCAGGGCGGGTTCCGCCAGTCCGCCCAAGACTACGCCGCGATGATCCGGCGCTATGCGCACACCGGGCTGATCGCCGCCTCCACGCAGGACTTCATGTGCGAAGACCTCGCGCTTCGCGCGACGGGGCTGACCGTGGCGCGCCACCAGCGGCTGACCATCGAACGGTTCGACGCCATCCGAGATGCCGGCACGGACGGGGTGCACCTGCTCCCCGTCCTTCAGGGGCGGACGCCCCGCGACTATCGCCGTCACCTGGATGCCTATGGCAGTCGCATCGGCCTGAACGCTTGGGTGGGGGTGGGCTCGCTCTGCAAGCGACAGGGCGACCCCGCGGTGATCGCCGCGATCCTGGACGCCATCCTTCGCGACAGACCGGATCTCCGGCTTCACGGTTTCGGCTGCAAGCGCACGTCGTTGCTTGACCTTGAGGTGCGTCGCCGCCTGGCGACCGCCGACAGCATGGCCTGGTCTTTTGCGGCCCGCTACGAGGGCCGCGATCAGAATGCTTGGGACGAGGCCGGTCGGTTTGCCCTGGCCGTTGGCGGGTGTCCTGAGGCGGTCCAGCGACTGGCCGCCGCGGCCGGGTGGCGCTCCGTAGTAGCGGATGTCCAGGCTACGGGGCCTCGTTGTGTCCGCGCCGCGGGTCTCGGCTGGTGGAGGAGAGAGGAAGGGGAAGACCAGACGAGCCGGTCGGCAGAATGGTCTGCGCCGGCGGGAGATCACGCCCGTGTCCAGATTTCAGCCGCCGCAAATCGGTGAACCCTCCTCCTCGGATGCGATCAGCTCCGCGACGCCCCAGGGGCCTGAACCCCTCAGCGGCCGATTGGTGCGGCGCGACAATCCGGCGATCGAGATCGCCGGAACGCTCGAGCGCCTCGCCGGCATCGCCACTATCGATGAGGGACGGATCGAGGCCGACGGCAGCGTCGACTTCGACTACTCCGGGGAAACAACCGTCTGGTGGGACGAACAGCGCACCGTCCAGCGAACGGGCCAACGGGTGTTCATCGACGAGAACGGCATGGAGGTCCTGGAGACCGACGTGGCGGTCCTGTTGGACGATGGGCGATTGCTGGTCCCCTTCCACCCGTGGGACCGGCATGCGTGACCTGCTCGCCCACTGGGCCGGGGCGCTCGACGGGTTGTCCCCCCTTCCCCGGCCCGCGGCCGCCGCTAAACGCAAAGCCGGCCGCTCGTGGCCGTCCCTAGCCGACTGGCTGAGCGAAATCTGGCGCCAGCAGGGCCGGATGCGGGCGAGCACGCCGCACTACAACTGCTTCGACCGCACTGCGAGGTGGCTGACCACGGCCCGCATCCGCGCGCTCACCGATCACGACGAGACCGCGGCCCTGGCGGGCCTCCTGCGCAAGGCTCGGTATCCCAGCAACGCCATACATGGCTTGGACCGGGTCTGGTCTCGGGCGGAACTCGGCCTCCTCATCACCGAGGCCACGAACCGTACCCGACAGCTTGCGATGGGTCGTCAGATCCCCCGCGTGCGGGGACCGCGTCTTGATCCCGCCTATCTGCCGGACGACCGGCTGGAGGTCCTCATCCAGCGGCACCGGGACCTTGAGGTTGTGGAGGCCCTTCGGGCGGAAAAGCGCCGGCGAGAGGTCGGGCGGAGCGAGGCATTGGGCGCGTGAGGCCGAGAGGACGCCCTTTCGGCTCCATGGACCTCGCCACCGTTCGCCACCCCGCCAAGGGGCGCTTCGCTCAAAGCCCTTGGCGGGTCCCCGTCGCCCGGCGGCGCGAGGCGGTCATGAGCCTTCGGGCTCACCCCTCAACCGGCCAAAAGGCACATCCCATGCAACACACTCCCTCCTTTCTCCCAGACGATCGGCTAACCCACTACGAAGCCCAGGCTCTCCAATTGGACGACCTGCGCACCCATCCGCCGGAACAGGCCCTGCTCCAGCTCGGCCATGCGCTCATGAACGAGCTCATCGACGTGGTCGGCGACACCGCACTCGAGGATTTCCAGACCACCATTGGCGAGGCCCTCATCGGAGCGTTCCACTCCGCGGCCCAGCGTATCGAGCGCGAGGCCGACAAGGCCCGCGACACGCTCGCCGGCTTGATCCGCGATTTCGACGGATCGGAGATCCTGGACGTCGAGATCCAGGAGGCCACCCAGAAGGCCCGCTCGGCCGACGTTGCCTGCCTGGCGATGGAGATGGTGCGGGACTCCGCTGCGGCCAGCTACACCACCTCGACCGGCGAGGTCTGGAGCCCCTGGAAGGGTTCGGTGAAGCGCTCGCGTCTCACCTCCGCCCAGCTGGACGCTCGCGAAGCGCTTCGCTCCCATAAGGCCTCCCGGCACGCCGCCACCGATCCGGGGGCGATCATCATCGCTTTCCGAGGGGCCCCCCAGGCTGACACGGCCGACGACGCCAACCGGCTGTTCGATGCCCTCAATTGGGCCCATGCCCAATGGCCCGACATGACGCTGGCCACCTCCGGCGCCCGTGGCGCCGAGAAGCTCGCCATCAAGTGGGCCAAGCAGAAGGGTGTCACACTGGTGTTGGCCAAGGCCGACTTTGACGGCAAGGGCCGAGCCGCCCCTTTCCGGGCCAACGACGAGCTGTTGGAACTCGATCCGGTGTGCGTGATGACCTTGCCGAACTCCCTGAACGCTCAACGCAGCGAGGGTTTGCATCCCTTCGGTCCGGCGCTGAACCTGGCCCAGAAGGCTTCCGAACGGGGCATCCGTCACGTCCCTGTCAGGCTCAAGGCCTGATCCACCTGGTGCGGCGGCCGCAAGGTCGCCGCATCTCACCTCCCGCGAGGGCCGGAGGGCATTCACGCGATCTCAAAGCGAACCTAGGCCGCCGTCGGCCCGTCTCAAGGCGACCCCGCTGCGCGAGGCGGCTCGGGGTGACCCTCCGGTCTTCGACGGCTGCGCCGCCTGCAGACCGGTTTCCCCCCTCCCCGGCCCTGAGCCGGTCCGCCGACGACCTCAAAGGTCGCACGATCGCGGGATGAGCCCGCCGGTCGCAAAGCGGAGCTGACCTCGATGGCGAACATGGCGATGGCGCAAGCGGTTCTCGAACACGCGAACCAATTCTACGACGTGGACAACTGGTACGTGGTCGCCGAGTGCTGGGACGCCTGGGCGGTGCTTGAGGAACTGGACCAGCACGAAGCGAAGACCCAGGTCCCCTTCACTCTCGAGACGGCGGCGATCTCGCACTTCGCGGCGATGATCGCGGGGCGCCGGACGGTCCACTGAGATCGCTGCGGGTGGCCGCGATAGCGGCCGCCCGCCGCTTTGGCTGGAACGGGCGAAGAACAGAATCCAACCGCTTGTGGTCGGAGCCCAGGCAAGGTCCATGCCTTGCGGTTGGTGATTCGTTCCTTTTCCGGGCGCCATCGGCTTGCCGGGACGGCCGAACAGGTCAATTAACCATGTAGCGAAAGGCAATGCGGAGTTCTGTTTCATATGGCGACCAACTCACTCAAAATCCGAGAGGTTTTCGAGGACGAACTGTCGCCGCAAGAGGCCGTTTTTGCCGCCCTCGCGCGCGCAGAAGACGGGGTAAGCCGGCTAGACGAGCGCGTCCGGGCCTGCGGGTTCAGCGAGGGTTGGAACGCTCGCGCGGAAATCCGCGCCGTTCTGGGCGCGATGGCGTCAGATGGCGCCCTGGTCCATCCCGAGGATCTGATCCTGCACGACCTCGGGACTGACACCCGGGCGCCCGAGGCCTCGGTCACGCAGGCGCGCCATCTGCTTCACGCGCGGCGCAAGGCGCGCCGCGCCGGGCCAGAGCTCCTCAGCTGGGGCGGCGTGGCTTGGCTCGGCGGTCTTGCCCGCAACGCGCCGCCACCCGGTGGCCGCCCGACGACGCGGATCGAGGGAAGCCGCGTGGTGATCCACGGCTACGCCGCCCTGGCAGCTTTCTTTGAGGCTCTCTCCAAAGGCAACTCCGAGTCGCCGCGCGCCGGCGTAGAGGATTGCATGGCCGTCCTGGATGTTCCCGGAGCGCCGCCGCTGCTGCTGGCAGCAGCACTGGCCGAAGCCTGGCGCGTGGTCGATCCCCTGCCCCGCCAGCGGTCTCTTGGCCTGTTGGCGGCCTCGCTCTGGCTGAAGACTGCCCGCCGGTTCACCGCCGGCCTCTTTCCGCTGGAGGTGGCCCTACGCCGTCGTCCGATCCCGGGCCGCTTGGCCTGGGCCCCGCTCAATCAGCGCCTGATCTTCTGGCTTGGGCTGTTCGAGGTGGCATCGGACCTCGAGCTCGAGGAGCTGACGCGGCTGGGTCACCAGAAGTCGCTGATCGAACGCAAGGCCGCCGGTGGTCGTCGGAACAATCGTGCACCTGATCTGGCGCGGCTCGCCGTCGNNCGCTATCGGGTCTGGCGATTGTAGGCGACCCCGCTACGCGGGGCGGGGCGGGGCGGGGTCACCCTCCGTTCTTCGACGGCTGTGCCCACCTGCAGACAGGTTTCCCCCTCCTCGGCCATGAGTCCGTCGGTCGATTAGGGGAAGTGATCTCGATGGCGAACATGGCGATGGCGTAAGCGGTTTCTGGAACCGCGAACCAATTCCACGACCCGGACACTAGAGAACAATCCCGCCGAGGATGGGTGAGGCGATCGCCCCGCGCGGCAAACCGGGCGGAGCCGCTTGTCCTGGATGGCCAGGGCAGGGGCGCCACGCGGTCTGTCTTGACCTAAGAATCCTTCAAAACGCCCGCTGCGGTTACGCAGCGGGATTTCTAGATTCGTAGATTCAGATTCTGCGCGCCATATCGCTTGTCAAAACAGGGTGTTGCGCTCGCCATCCTGTCCTGGCGGGGGCGTTTGCCTGACCAGCTGGGGGCCGCAACCTGACCCATTGGGGGGCCTGCCCTGACCTGTCGGGGGAACCTGTCCGATTGGGGGCCCTGGCGACCCACCAAGCCTATCCTGTCTTGCGAAATGAATCGAGGTCAGGAATGGTAGGTGATCCGCTCCGAGGATTCGCCCTGCAAGACGACTCCAACATCGCCGACGTTGAAATCGCCGAGGGTTTGGCGCCCGGTCGCGCGATGCGGGTGGCGCATGCCCTTAAGGCGCGCGACGGCGAGGACTTCGCCAAGCCCGGCAATTTGGTCGAGGTCAGGTTCGTCAGAGGCCAGTCACTAAGCCTTACGGCGGCTCGGCTCCTCGCCTTGATGATCCTGACCGCCGGAGGCGATGGCTGGCAGCCGATCGCCCACAAGATGCGCAAGTCAGAGATCCGCCGAGGCCATAAGGGCAACGAGCGTATCTCTGACATGCTCGAGGAACTGCACCGCACGCTCTTCGCGATCGATGACCTATCCTGGCGGGGGCGCAAGGCCACCAAGCGCTTCGCCTTGATCCAGTCTTCGCGTGAGGAAGCCGAAGAGGAAGGCGGCGAGGGTGGCTGGATCGAATGGGAGTTCACCGCGGACGCCCGCCGTCTGATCCGTGAGTCCGAGACCTACGCCGTGCTCAATCGGCAAGCCGTCTTGGGCTTTCGCTCCAGCTACGCCCTGCGCCTCTACGAGATGGGCGCTCTGCGGCTTCACCGCCGGCAATCTGCTTGGCGCGCCGACATGACCGCTGTCCGGGCAGCCTTTGGCATTGCGCCCGAACTCTACAAGGATTTCGCCCAGCTGCGGCGCAAGGTCCTGGACAAGGCTAAGGCCGAGATCGATCACCTCGCCCACTTCACCGTGGATTGGCGGGAGATCCGCCGTGGCCGGGCGATCGTCGAGATCGAATTCCATTTTCATCCCAAGACCGCGCCCGAGCAGTTGCTCACCGTGGCCGAGATCGAGCGGCACACGGCGGGCCGCGAGGCGCGGCGCAGTGGCGCGGTCGAGGAGATTTTGGTGGAGGCCCCTGCCCTTCCCACCCGGCCTCGACCGGTCCCGCCCCGTGAAGTGTCGCGGCCGGCGAAGTCCGCGCGATCGGACGGAAATATCGGTTTTCCCAGCGGGAGCCTGCAGTATGGGTCTGGGCCTTTTGGCGAGATCGCCAAGACGCATGGGGGCGGTTGGGACAGAGACCTGATCGCAGGCGCCTATCGAGAACAGATGGGCGCACGCCTAGACGGTCTTGCCGGCCAGAAGCTGGTGAAGTCCTGGACAGGCTTTTGCCAGGCCTTCGCCGCGCGTCGGGGCAGGCCCTGACGGGCGCAATTGCACCGGTGCAATTGCGCCCGTACCGCGCACTTCCGGCGACCATCAAGGCGAGACTTCCACTTGCGGGCGGTCGTCCATCGCGGCTCGTCCTTGGCCGCACGCTGCGAAGCAGGATGCGAGGCGCCATCAGCTTTGCGATTCTAGGCAGGGCAGGGCGCTCTGCGTGCGGGCAATCCCCCGTCTGGTCAGGATAGGGCGGTCACGCCTTAAGCGAAGCACGCCTTCGACATGCCACGGGCCCCTAGCGTCCATGAGCTGATGGGTTCAGAGAAATTGCACCGGTGCAATCTGCCTGTTGATAGAGCCTGCTCTGCTCCAGGACGCCCCCCAAACGGACAGGATAGCCCTGGCTCGAGAGCTAGAATCGGGACTTAGTTTGTCCTCTATCGTTAACGCGGTCTTAATAATGCGCTTATAGCCTCCAGGCGGTCCTACTTTCGCTTTTTGGGCGGTTGGGGTCTGTTTTTCGAAATCCGCCGGGAGGCAGTGAGGTCCAATGTCAGACGTCGCCGAAGCATCAGCGCCCGCCCACTCCCTCGCTGGGCCGGTTTCGCAGCTGGCGCGGCGCGCGTCTGCCGTCGTTGAGAACCTGCGAGACAGCGCCAGGGCGGCGCGCTCCGGGGAGCGGCGCGAGCCGCTCTTCTCAATCAGCGAAGCGGCCGATCTGGTGGGCCGCACGCCGGCGGCGATTCGTGACGCGGAAAAGGATGGCCGGCTTCCTGAGCCGCCGCGCACCGAAACCAACCGCCGGATCGGCTATACCCTGGCGCAAGTCAATGACATGCGCGGTGTGTTCGGCACGCGGCCGTGGCGCAAGCCTGACGACCCCTGCGCGGTGATCGCCGTCCAGAATTTCAAAGGCGGGGTCGGCAAGTCCACCCTGTCGGTCCACCTAGCGCAATACCTGGCCATACAGGGCTACCGGGTGGCGCTGATCGACTGCGACAGTCAGGCCTCCAGCACTACCCTGTTCGGCTACGTTCCGGATCTTGATCTGACCGAGGACCAGACATTGTATCCGTTCCTTCGCGAAGACGACATGCGCTCGCTCGACTACGCGCTGTTAGACACCCATTTCGACGGGTTGAAGCTCATTCCCGCCAACCTGCACCTGTTTCAGTCCGAGTATGAACTCGCTGCGCGGATGGCGCGTGGTGGCGGACGGCTGCTCGACCGACTGGCCCAGGGCATCGCTTCAATCGCCGACCGGTTTGACATGGTCATTCTGGACCCGCCGCCGGCGCTGGGCGCGATTTCCTTGTCAGTGCTACGGGCGGCGAACGCCCTGGTAATCCCGGTCCCGCCGACGGTGATGGACTTCTCCTCGACCGCCGCGTTTCTCACCATGCTCGACGAGACGCTCAATCAGCTGGCGTCGCGCGACCTCGCGCCCGACCTCAATTTTGTTCGGATCGTTGCCTCTAAAGTCGATGAGAACAAGTCGATGCAGAAAGAGCTGCTTGCGCTGATGCGCCAGGTCTTCGGCCTGGCCATGATCCGGACTCCCATGAAGGACTCAGCCGAGATTGACAACGTCACGGCGCGCCTGATGACCGTCTATGAAATGAACAGCCCTATGACCAGCAAGTCGGTGCGCGACCGGTGCCTGACCTACCTCAATGGGGTCAACGAGGAGATCCTCCTCGACGTGCGCCAGACCTGGCCGAGCCATGTGGAACGCCTTCGCAGGGAGGGCCACGCTTGACCCGCAATATGGAAATTGCACCGGTGCAATTCGAGCTGAAAGGGCGCGCTGATGAGCTCTAAGAACCGTTCCTTCGCCGCCGGATTGATGGGCTCGCTCGATGAAGCCGCGCCCCAGCCGGAGGCTCCGACCCGCATGCCGGTCGGCATCCTGGCGAGCCGGGAAAACCGGATGGCCGAGTTGGCGTCCGGCGCGGTCGTGGGGCGGGCGATCGAGCAAGTCGACCCGGTCCGCTGCCGGCTCTGGAGCGAACACAATCGTGACTATGCCGCGCTGGATGAGACTCGCTGCGCGGACCTGATCGAAAGCTTCAAGGCCCAGGGCCGCCAGGAAGTGCCGGCGATCGTTCGTCGTGTCCGCGGCGTGCCGGACATCGACTTCGAGGTCATCTGCGGCGCGCGCCGGCATTGGACCGTCAGTTGGCTTCGGGCGCATAACTACACCGACTTCCGCTTCCTGGTGGAGGTGCGCGAACTCACCGACGAGGAGGCGTTTCGGATTTCCGACTTGGAGAACCGCGCCCGCGAAGACCTCAGCGACATCGAACGCGCGCGCGACTACTTGAAAGCTCTAGGGCGACATTACGGCGGAAGCCAGAAGGACATGGCGTCCCGCCTCAATGTCTCGGAAGCCTGGCTCAGCCGCTATCTCGATCTGGCCCGGCTGCCGGCCCCACTGGTGGCCGCCTTCGCCGATTCACACGAGCTCAAGATCAAGCACGTCACCCAGCTGAAGCCGTTGCTCAAGCCGGATGAGCGCGAGCGAAGGGTGCTGGCTGAAGCGACAGCCATCGCCGCCCGGAAAGGGGAGGGGACAGCTCTCAAGCCTCAAGACGTCATCCGGCTTCTGGCGGCCGCGGCCGATACCCCCAAGAAGTCAGGCTCCCCCAAGCGGTCAGGATCGACAGGTGACGTCGTCACCGCCGCGGGCGGCGCCCCAGTCCTGCGGATCGACGGTCGCAAACGCAAGGAGGTGACCCTGACCCTGTTGCTCGCCGGCGGGGCGTCTCGGTCCGAGGCGGAAACCGCGTTTCGAACGGTGCTCGACTCCTACTGGCCGTCGTCGACCGACGTCTAGCCGGGTAACTCATTTTTGACGTTCAAAGCCATAGGTTATATATAGCTTTCTCCGTCACCTGTGAGCTTATGTCCCGAAACCTGTCCGCCTCCTTCTTCAGCGCCACCCCGGTGTTCACTCGGGCCGACTACGCGCGCGCTGTCAGTCGCGCGTCCGCGGACAAGACGGTCACCACCATGCTGGGCCAGCATGTCAAAGCCGGCAACATCAAACGCATCGCCCGCGGCCTCTACGCCTCGGTTCCCAAGCATGCCGACGCGGCGACATGGTGGGTCGATCGATTCCTGCTCGCATCCCGTCTGCGGCCGGATGCCGTGATCGGCTATCACTCTGCGCTCGAGCTGCATGGCTACGCCTATACCGCCGAGTTCGACGTCCAGGCCATCGCGCCGGGCGAGCCCGGCCTTTTCAAGACCACCGAATTCTCCTGCCGCTTCGTGCGGCCCACCACCCCGCTCGGACCGGACAGCGTGACCACGGTCGACCGGCTTGGCCAAGCCGTGGCGGTGACGACTCTGGAGAGGACCGTCGCTGATCTGTTCGACCGGCCGGACCTCGCCGGCGGCGCCGAGGAACTGATCAACAGCCTGGACCTCGTCGGACGCCTGGACGCGGACCGGCTGGCGGCCCACCTGGCGGCCAACGGCAACGCGACGGCCGCCGGGGCCGCGGGCTGGTGGCTGGAATCGCATCGCGAAGACCTACGTGTTCCCGACAGCGCGTTGGAGGCGATCCACAAGCTGGCGCCGCGCCAAAACCGCTATGCCCTTGGCGCAACGGTAGGGCAGGGGCAGGTCGCGCCTGGATGGGGCGTGATCCTGCCACGTGTCTTCGTTGACCAACGATTCGAAGGCCTTTGATGGCGGCGCCTTCCACCCAGACTCTGCAGCGCATCGCTGCCGAAACGCGGCTGCCGGCGGCGACGTTGGAGAAGGTTTTGCGCCTGCTCGACGTGCTGCAGGCGATCGCCGAGGACCGTGACCTGAAGACCCGGGTCGCGCTGAAGGGCGGGACCGCGCTGAACGTGTTCCACCTGCGCTTGGACCGCCTCTCCGTGGACATCGACCTGAACTATGTCGGGGCCATGGACCGGGCGGCGATGGAGGCCGATCGACCGCTGGTCGATACGGCCTTGCTGCGCCTCCTGGAGGCCCAAGGATACCAGGTCCGGCGTCAGCCGCCGGGCCATGCGGGCGGCAAGTGGGTGGCGCGCTACGGCTCGGCACTGGGCGGCGGCGCGTCCATCGAAGTCGACCTCAACTACATGGCACGCGGACCGCTGTTCGGCGTCCAAACCATGTCCTCCACCCCGATCTGCGGGGTGTCGGCCACAGGCATTTCCGTGCTCGACCTGCACGAGGTTGTGGCCGGAAAGCTGGTCGCCTTGCTCGACCGGAGGGCGGCGCGAGACCTGTTCGACGCGCGCCGGATCTTGGAGACACAAACCCTCGACTGGAGCCTCGTTCGGGTGGGCGTCCTGGCATGGGGCGCGGCCGGCCGCCGGGACTGGCGCGAGGCCTGTCTGGGCGACATCGGCGGCGATCCTCGGGAGCTGAGACACAAGCTCGCCATCTGCCTGCCACTGGACTTTTTCGAGACAGCCGGCGGAGTGGACCGCTGGATCGCCGATTCGGTCGCCATTTGCCGCGCCGGCCTTGCGCCACTATTCGAGCGAACCGTCGGCGAAGCGGCGTTTCTGGATCGTCTGCTCGATGCGGCCGACATCGATCCGACCGGATTGGCCGTTTCTGACGAGGTCAAGGCGCGCGTCGCCGCCATGCCCATGCTGGCCTGGAAGGCGCAGAATGTCCGCGACCACCTCAACCGGCGCTAAGTTAAGCGGCGCGCAATGACGATCGGTCCGACGCACAATCATCGGCCATTTTTGACGCGCATTAGCTGAGATCAGAGGGCGCGACCGGCGCGCTCCCTTTGGGGCGCAGCGCACGATCGGTGAGACGGACGCGCAATCCTGCCGGATCGACGCAATCTATCTGAGATGCCCGATTGGAGCGCTGAGCCCATAGGGAGACTCTGCCCGAGTCGGCCCTTCGCGCCAGCCTCTAGCCGTCTTGAGCTCCTTGGCGCAGGCCGCGGGCTATGTGTCGTGGGGGTCGCGTTCTCCTTGGCGATGCGCGCGTGGCGCGACCGCTCGGCCTTTGGCCAAGGCGATGTGAAGCTGATCGCCGGGCTCGGCGAGATCCTGCCCGCTGGTCTCAGCGCGCCGCGCCTCGAGGCGGCCCGCCGGCGAGCGCCGGGCCGGGGGCGTCGGGTCCTGGAGGGGCTTGGGCGTCCCGGTCGGACAAGGGGCTTTTCGGCTCCCTGATCCTGGCTTCAGCCTGGAGCCTGAGGGCCGGCGTGGGCTGGGCCGCACCGTCCTGCCGGTCGGCGCAGGGATTTTGCGGTCCTATCCCGCCTTCGTGGGGGGCGGTGACGCCGGCGGCGTCACGATAGCCCGTGGACCTCTACATGGCGCGTCTCGTAGGGCTCGATTCGGCCTCGCCCCTGGCCTGCCGGGGCAGGCCTTTCGTCAATCGTCTCGACCTTGCCCGGCGCGGCGCTTGGGGCTGTGGGCGTGGGACGGATTATGGGAGCCAGGTGCTGGCTTCCTGGTCAGGGCCGAAGGGCGCCGGCGACCGTCTTGGCGCCGAACTCAGCAGTCTCTCCAAGCCCTGGGCCCAGGCCAGACACCGCCGTCTGCGGGGGCCGCGATCAATCACTCACGCCTAGGCGAGGGCGCGCCGTCCTCGAAGTCGACCCCGCTGCGCGAGGCGGGCGGGCCGGACCCTCCGGTCTTCGGCCAAGGCCTGCAGACCGGCTTCCACCCCGCCCGGACTTCGGTCCGACGCTCGTTCCCTCGCCCAAGGGGCTGCGTGATCGCGGGAGCCCGCGAACCGGCCGGATGTCCGGCCGGACCCTGAAGAAAGAGAGAGACTAAGATGTTCAGCCAAACCGTTCTGCTCGGCCGCCTGGGCAATGACCCGGAAGTCCGCACCACTGGCGCCGGCAAGCGCGTCGTCACCCTGCGCCTGTGCACCACGTCCTTCAGCAAGGGCA
>PLSW01000360.1 GCA_003165275.1 Caulobacteraceae bacterium | reverse complement strand
GCGGTGGCGATGGCCTGCAGGCCGGCGACCCCGACTCCGATCACGAACACCTTGGCCGGGGCGACGGTGCCGGCGGCGGTCATCATCATAGGGAACGCCCGGCCATAGGTCTCGGCCGCCTCGATCACCGCCCGGTAGCCGGCGAGGTTGGCCTGGCTGGAGAGGGCGTCCATGCTCTGCGCGCGGCTGATCCGCGGCACGAACTCCATGGCGAAGGCGCTGACCCCCCGCGCGGCGAGGGCGGCAAGCAGCGGGCGCTCGCCGTGGGGATTGAGCAGGGCGACCAGCAGGGCGCCGGACTTTATTGCGCCGATTTCGGCCTCGGACGGCGCGCGGACCTTCAGGATCACGTCGGCGTCCGCCAGGGCTGATTCGGCCGAGGGGGCGATGGTCGCCCCCGCGGCCAGATAGTCCGCGTCCGGGAAGGATGCGCCGGCGCCGGCGCCGGTCTCGATGGAGACCGAAAAACCCATGCCGATCAGCTTCTTGACGGAATCCGGCGTCGCCGCCACCCGGGTCTCGCCAGCCCGGGTCTCCTTGGTCACGGCGATACGCACGGGCATGCGCCTTGGTCCCCCATGGTCGTGTGGGGGGTAGATAGGAAAGGATGAAGCCGCTTGTCCAGCCGCGATCGCGTCAGGACCCCAAAGTGGGCAGTGTCAGTGCGCCGCGGGCTTGCTGCGCAGGACGAATCCGCCGACCGCCGCAAGGATCAGGGCGCTGATCAGGGCCGCGGGAAAGCCGGCCGCGGTGCAGAACCACGTGACGAAGAACACCAGGCCCACGGCGATGCAGAGCGAGCCCCACTTGCTGGCGGCCATCACCGCGTGGAAGGTGGCGACCTGCTCGTGGATGTCCATGTCGCCATGGTGATAGTCGGAAGCCGGACCGGCCATGCGTAGCGCCCCTCGGTTGGTCGGTGAATGCGACAGGCCGACTACAACAATGCGCCGAAGGGCTCAAGGGCGCGCGAGCGAGCAAGGTGTCGCGGGGCGAGGATCGCCCGCCGGCGCCTACGGTTTGACCGTCGCTGCCGGGGGCGGCATCACCGGGACAGGCGCCGCGGCGGCGAGGCCGTGGCGCGCCGCCACGGCCGGCAGGTCCGCCTGGATCGCGACGGCCGCGGCGAGATCGGCCGCCGCCGGGGTCGCAAGACCCTGGCGCTGTTCGGCCAGGCCCCGGCCGTAGAGGGCCCAGGCCGCCTTGGGCTGGCGCTGCAGCGCCGCGTTGAAGTCGGCGACGGCGCCGGCCAGGTCCCCCCGGCGAAGACGCACGAGGCCCCGCCCCTCGAAGGCCCGCGCGGTGACCTGCAGGGACCGCGCTGCCGCGCCGCAATCGGCGGCGGCCTTGTCGGGGGTGTCGCCCTGCAAGGCCTCGGCCCAGCAGCGGCCGGTGAGGGCGGTGGGCAGGCGGCTGTCGTCGGGGTGGGCGGCGATCCAAAGATCGAACTGGGCCGAAGCGGCGGGGAGCCGGCCAAGACGTTCATACTCGGCCGCCATGCGCAGGCGCTCGTCCGACTGCTTGGCGGCAGCGTGATCGGCCGCATCGAGGTCGGCCAGGGCCGCGGCCTTCTCGTCCCGGGCCTGGTTCAGGCCGGCCCTGGCGACCAGGGCGCGGACGTGGTTCGGCTGCAGTTTCAGGGTCGCGTCCAGGTCGACCATCGCCAGCTGCGGCTCGCCCTTTTGACCGTGCAGCACCGCACGTTCGTAGACGTAGCGCGGCTCGCCGGGAGCCAGGGCGCAGGCGCGGTCGAGGTCCGCCAGCGCGCCGGTCAGGTCGCCCCGCGCCGCCCGCGCCTGGCCTCGGCGACTGAAACCGTCCGCGTCCGTCGGCGCGTCGCTCGCGGGCGGTCCGGCGGCGGCCGCGCTTTGCGGCGGCGGAGCGACCTCGGCCGGAGGCTTTTCCAGGTTGAAGACCGATCCGCCGTTGTAGGTGAAGAACAGCCGGCTTGGATGCTTGGCGACGTAGATGCGGTGGGAGAGGAAGAAGTCCGCCCCCAGCAGCATGTCGGCGTCGCCCAACTCCGTATCGCCGATCCGAAGGCGGGTGTTGCGGATCTCCTCATCGCCGATCTTGAAGCTGGCGACGGGGGCGATCCAGTTGTCGACCGTACGGCGCCCGATCCCGCTCGACCTGCCCATATAGGCGACATCGGGCGCGTCGGTCTTAATGCCCGCCCGGGCGGCCGCGGCGCGGCTGAGGAAGGAGCGCGCGGCGCCGGTGTCGAACAGCACACGGATTCGCACCCCGTTGACATAGGCGGAGCCGATGATGTGGCGCGCCGCCGGGGTCTCCGGATCGATGGTGATCATCGAAACCGGCTTGCCGGCGCTCCAATAGGCCAGATTGGTGTTGGCGCAGTTCTCGGACTTGAAAATCCTGATCGCGCCGCCGGCCAGGTCGAATTCCACGTCCTCAAAACGCAGGATATTGTCACCGATCATCCCCACGGCGCCGCTGCCGGCCTCGCTGCCGCCGACGAGGAATTCGATGTTGCGCAGGTCGGTTCCCAAGAGGGTGAAGACCTTCACGGTGGTCAACTGGACATCGGCCGCGCCGCCGATGCCGCGCACCTCGTAGCCGAAGGGCGCCGGACGCAGCCTCAGGCCGTACTGTAGCGCGCTGGCCGTGCTGATCATGCTGTAGAAGGCGCCGCTGTCGGCGAGGAAGGTCGCGTCGGCGCCGTTAATCTTGGCCTGAACCAGGGGGCGCGTGCCGGCCATGGTCACCGGCATTTCCGCGATCCGGCCGACGCTGCAGGCGGCCGAGGCCGGCCCGGCGGCCAGCCCAACACCGGCGGCGGCGATGATCGCCGCCCAAACCGTCACTCGGCCCATGAACACCACCCCCGGCTGCACCGCCGAAGAGCGCCATATTCCCGCCGGCCATGCAAGCCGGCCGCGGCGCTTTCGCCTACCGGGCGATGTCGCCCTCGGGCCAGTAGGACAGCACCCCGCGCAGGGCGGCCACCAGGGCCAGGGACTGGTCGACCATGTGGGGTGTTCGGATTCAGGAACGACGATCCGGCGCGCCTTGTCCGGCGTCCGGTTCTGCGGGCTATCGCTCCTCCGGCGGATGGCGCCAACGTCGAGCTTGCGCAGAGGAGGATTGAAGCGCCGCGGAATGCCACGCCATTTCAAAGGGCGCCGGAGTCAAGAGTTTTGCGGAAGAATTCCCGCGTCGGGCGACGGCTGGACACCCATAGATATGCGTGCAAGCTTTGCTTTAGATTTCCTGATTACACTTGAACCTCAGCCATTTTGAGGAGGTGGTAGGGCATGGGCGGGGTCCTGACGGCGGCCCAGCCGAGGCGGGGGATCATGGCGGCCAGATCGTATCGTCGATTGAAGCGGTATTCGAACTCGGCGAGATAGCGCGGCGTGTGCTTGGCGCGGACGGCGCGATAGGTCCCGGTCATGGCGTTCTTGATGTTTCCGAGGGCGG
>PLSW01000040.1 GCA_003165275.1 Caulobacteraceae bacterium | reverse complement strand
CCGGCCCTTCGGGCCACCTTCTCCCTCGGGGGGAGAAGGCCTCGGTAAACTGGACCTCAGGTTCGACTGAACAGCCCAACCGCAGACGGCCGCCCCTCCTACCGCCCCCCGTCCAGGATCTTGAACTGCCGCACCGGATCGTCCTGGTCCACCCGGGTCCCGTCCCGCAACGTCGCCACCGAGCCGTCGTGGCAGTACTGCAGGATATAGGCCTTGCGTACGGTCCCCAGCCTGAGGTTCGGGCCGGTGCGGTGGGGGGCCAGGGACGAGAAGACGATGGCGTCGCCGGCCCGGGCCGGGACGGGCACGGCGTCCGGGGCGTCCTCCAGGCATTTCAGGCCGATGGGGGTCAGCCAGTGATGGAGGGTGCCGCCCCGGTGCAGGCCGGGGGCGATCCAGGGGCAGCCGTTGGCCTCGTCCACATCCACCAGCGGCAGCCAGAAGGTCAGGTATTGCTGAGGTTCGATGAAGGTGTAGCCGTTGTCCTGGTGCCAGGGGAATTCCCGGGCCTCGGCGGTCTTCTTGTAGACCGACTGGTCCCAATAGAGGCGCACGTCGCCGCCCATCAGGTCGTGGCAGACGTTCTTGATGAAGGGGTGGGCGGCGAAGGCCTTCAGCACGGCCGACCGCTGGGCGATGTGGGTGGTGAAGGTGATGATGTCGGCGGCGGAGATGGAGATCGCGCCGCCCGCCTCGCGCAACTGGGCCTCGGCGACGGCCTCGAAGGGGTCGATGGCCGCGGTCACCGCGGCGATCTCCGCCGGGGCGAAGACCTGCTCAAGCTTGAGGAAGCCCAGGTGGCTGAAGGCCGCGCGCTGGTCGGCGCTCAGCCGGCGCGGGGCGGCGGGCTCGGCGTCTCGCCAGACGAAGCCGGTGTTGAGCGCGTGCGGCCGCGGGCTGCGCGGCGCGGCGCCGGTCGAGGTCATGCCTGTCTCCACCCTGGGTGTTTTGCCGGGGAGAGTGTGTCTGAACCATGCGGCGGTCAACGCGGGGGCGAACGCCCGGTTTCTTGACTCCCCTCGCCCGCCCGGCCGAGATGCGGCGCAGTTCAGGATGGCGGGCCGCGCAAGAGCCCGCGGGCGGGGAGTGGGTGATGACGGTCAAGACAACGACGTTCGGCCTGGCGGCCCTGGCGGTCGGCGCGGCCCTCGCTGCCGTCGCGGCGCGGGCCGATCCGCCCGCCCCGGCCCCGGCCGGCCCCTGGATGAACACCCGCCTTTCTCCCGACCAGCGGGCGGGCCTGCTGCTCAGGGCCATGACCCTGGACGAGGAGATCGTGCTGGTGCACGGCTCCAGCGGCATTCCGCTGCTGCCCGGGGTGCCCAAGGGGGCGCTCGGCTCGGCGGGCTATGTGCCCGGCGTGCCGCGGCTGGGGATCCCGGCGCTGCAGGAATCCGACGCCAGCCTGGGGGTGGCCAATCCCTTCTTCGTGCGCCCCCACGATGGGGCCACCCCCCTGCCCTCGGGCCTTTCCACCGCCGCGACCTGGAACCCGGAGCTGGCCTATCGCGGCGGGGCGATGATCGGGTCCGAGGCCTGGAAGAAGGGCTTCAACGTGCTGCTGGCCGGCGGCGCGAACCTGGCGCGGGACCCGCGCAACGGACGCAATTTCGAATACCTGGGCGAGGACCCGCTGCTGGCCGGGACCCTGGCCGGTGCGGCCATTCGCGGCATTCAGGACCAGCACGTGGTCTCCACCACCAAGCATTTCGCCCTCAACGACCAGGAGACCGGCCGCATGGTGCTGGACGCCCGGATCGATCCGGCGGCGTTCCGGGAGAGCGACCTGCTGGCCTTCGAACTGGCCATCGAGGGCGGCCGACCCGGCTCGGTGATGTGCGCCTATAACCGGGTTGGCGGCGCCAACGCCTGCGGCAATGATCCGCTGCTGAACGGGGTGCTGAAGGGGGACTGGAAGTATCCGGGCTGGGTGATGTCGGACTGGGGGGCGGTGCATGCGGTCGATGACGCGGTCCACGGCCTGGACCAGGAATCCGGCCAGCAGATCGACAAGCAGGTCTACTTCGACAAGCCCCTGAAGGCCGCCGTCGAGGCGGGCCAGGTGCCCCGGGCGCGGCTGGACGACATGGTCCGGCGCATCCTGCGTTCCATGTTCACCGAGGGATTGTTCGACCATCCGCCGGTGAAGAGCGACATCGACTATGGCGCCGATGCGGCGGTGGCCCAGGCGGTGGCCGAGCAGGGCACGGTGCTGCTGAAGAACGACGGGGTGCTGCCCCTGGCCAAGACCGCCAAGCGGATCCTGGTGGTCGGCGGGCATGCGGACGTGGGGGTGCTGTCGGGCGGCGGCTCGTCCCAGGTCGAGCCCGTGGGCGGGCCGGCGCTGCAGATCCACATGCCCGGCGGCGGCGGCATGGCCATGTTCCGCACCGCCGTCTACGACCCCTCCTCGCCCCTGAAGGCGATCCGCGCCGCCGCGCCGGGGGCGCAGGTGGACTATGTGGACGGGACCGATCCCAAGGCCGCCGCCGAGGCCGCCAAGGGGGCGGACGTGGTGGTGGTGTTCGCCGTCCAATGGCTGATGGAGGGCTACGACGCGGCGAACCTCAGCCTGCCGGACGGGCAGGACGGGCTGATCGCGGCCGTGGCGGCGGCGAACCCGCACACCATCGTGGTGCTGGAGACCGGCGATCCGGTGCTCATGCCTTGGCTGGCCCAGGTCCCGGCGGTGCTGGAGGCCTGGTATCCGGGCGCCCGCGGCGGCGAGGCCATCGCGGCGATCCTGTTCGGGGATGTGAACCCGTCGGGCCGCCTGCCGATCAGCTTTCCGGCCAGCGAGGCGCAGCTGCCCCGGCCGACGATTCCGGGCGCGGGGTTGCCGGAGACGACGCCGTTTGTGGTGGATTATCCGGAGGGGGCGGATGTGGGGTATCGCGGGTTCGAGGCGCGCGGGCAGAAGCCGCTGTGCCCGTTCGGGTATGGGCTGAGCTACACGCGGTTTGCGTATTCGGATCTGAAGGTGACGGGGGGCGATACGATCCGGGTCAGCTTTACGGTGAAGAACGTCGGCGACCAGGCCGGGATGGAGACAGCGCAGGTCTATGCGGCCCACACGGGACAAAGAACCGGGCAGCTTCCCCTGATCGGTTGGAAAAAGGTGGCGCTGCGGCCCGGCGAGAGCCAGCGAGTGACCGTAGTCGCTGATCCACGCTCCATTGGCCACTTCGACGCCGCGGCGCGGCGCTGGGGGTTGGGCGGGCGGTATAACGTCGGAGTCGGCGGCTGGTCCGATAGTATTCGTCTGATCGACGCGGCTGACATAACGCCCCGCACTATCGCGCCGTAGTCGGGCACGGCTTACAAAGGCCTT
>PLSW01000330.1 GCA_003165275.1 Caulobacteraceae bacterium | reverse complement strand
TTCCTGGGCGCCGGCAGCGTGATCCACGGCATGCACCACGAGCAGGACATGCGGAAGATGGGCGGCCTGTGGCGCTACCTGCCGGTCACCTACGCGGTCATGCTGATCGGCACCCTGGCCATCACCGGCATGGGCATTCCCGGAATCGATATCGGCTTCGCCGGCTTCTATTCCAAGGACACCATCATCGACGCCGCCTTCGTGGCCGGCCGACACGGCGGCCCGGCGAGCTTCGCCTTCATGGCCGGCCTGATCGCCGCGGGCCTCACCGCCTACTACTCATGGCGGCTGATCTTCATGACCTTCCACGGCACGGCCAAGTGGGCCCACGCCGATCGTGGGCATGATGCTCACGGGCATGACGACGATCACGCCCACGCCGACGAAGAACCCACCGCGGATTCGCACCCCGAAGACCACAAGCCGCACGAAAGCCCCTGGACCATGCTCGGCCCGATCGTGGCCCTGTCCCTGGGCGCCATCGGCGCCGGCTACCTCTTTGTCGAGCAATTCGTGGGCGAGGGCCGGGCGGACTTCTGGCGCGGGTCGATCTTCACCCTGCCGTCGAACCACGTCCTGGATCAGGTCCACAGCGTGCCGCAGTGGGTGGTGCTGGCGCCGCTGGTGGTGTCCCTGTTCGGCCTGGCGGTCGCCTTCGTGGTCTACATTCTCAACGAGGGCCTGGGCGCGCGGATCGCGGCGGCGAAGGGTCCGCTATGGACCTTCCTCTACAACAAGTGGTTCTTCGACGAGATCTACGACTTCATCTTCGTCAAGGGCGCCAAGGCGTTGGGCGACCTCTTCTGGAAGGTCGGCGACCAGAAGGTGATCGATGGCCTCGGCCCCAACGGCGTGGCGGCGGTCTCCGCCCTCACAGGCAAGCGGGTGGGACGCTGGCAGACCGGCTATCTCTACCACTACGCCTTCGTCATGTTGCTGGGTGTGGCCGGGCTGCTCAGCTACGGCTTCTACCTAGTCTACGGGTCCTAGGGCGGGATTGGGGTCATGATCGGCATTCTCAGTCTCACCATCTTCTCGCCCCTGATCGGGGTGGCCGCGATCCTGCTGCTGCGTCTGGGCGGATCGCCCGCGCGCCAGCCGATGATCGACCAGGCCGCCAAGTGGATCGCCCTGGTCACCACCCTGGCGACCCTGGCCCTCTCGGTCCTGCTGGTCGCCAAGTTCGACCCCAACATCGCCGGCTTCCAGTTCGTCGAGGACGTCAACTGGTTCACGGGCATTCACTACCGCATGGGCGTGGACGGCATCTCGGTGCTGTTCGTGCTCCTCACCGCCTTCCTGCTGCCCCTCTGCATCATCGCCAGCTGGACGTCGATCAAAGAGCGGGTGGTGGAATACCTGGTCGCTTTCCTGATCCTGGAAGTGCTGGTCATCGGGGTCTTCTGCGCCCTCGACCTGATCGTCTTCTACCTGTTCTTCGAGGGCCAGCTGGTCCCGATGTTCCTGATCATCGGGGTCTGGGGCGGCAAGAACCGGGTTTACGCGGCCTACAAGTTCTTCCTCTACACCCTGCTGGGCTCCGTCCTGATGCTGGCCGCCATCCTGGCCATGGCCGGCATCGCCGGCACCACCTCGATCCCGGAACTGCTCACCTACCACTTCGATCCCAAGCTGCAGATCCTGCTCTGGCTGGCCTTCTTCGCCTCCTTCGCGGTGAAGATGCCCATGTGGCCGGTGCACACCTGGCTGCCCGACGCCCACGTGGAGGCGCCCACCGCCGGGTCGGTGATCCTGGCCGGGATCCTGTTGAAGATGGGCGGGTACGGCTTCCTGCGCTTCAGCCTGCCGATGTTCCCCTCGGCCAGCCACTATTTCACCCCGCTGGTCTTCGCCCTCTCGGTGATCGCCGTCGTCTACACGTCGCTGGTCGCCTTCCGGCAGACCGACATCAAGAAGCTGATCGCCTATTCGTCGGTGGCCCATATGGGTTTCGTGACCATGGGCATCTTCTCCGGCAACGCCCAGGGCGAGCAGGGCGCCATCTATCAGATGCTGAGCCACGGGGTGATCTCCGGCGCGCTATTCCTCTGCGTCGGCGTCGTCTACGACCGGATGCACACCCGCGAGATCGCCTTCTACGGCGGCCTGACCAACCGCATGCCCTGGTACGCGGCGGTGTTCATGCTGTTCACCATGGGCAATGTCGGCCTGCCGGGCACTTCCGGATTCGTCGGCGAGATCCTGACCATGACCGGCGCCTATCACGTCTCCACCTGGACGGCGATCGTCGCCGCCACCGGGGTGATCCTGTCGGCGACCTACGCCCTGACCCTCTATCGGCGCGTCATGTTCGGCGAGATCACCAACAGCCAATTGGCGACGATCACCGACCTTTCCGTGCGCGAACTGGTGATCTTCTCGCCGCTGATCGTCGGCACCCTGGTGCTCGGCCTGCAGCCGAACCTGGTGCTCGACCTCACCGCCGCCTCGGTGGACCATCTGGTCGCCGCCTACAACGCCGTGGGCGGGTGAGGGGGCTGAGCCGATGCTGACCTGGCACGCCTTTCTGATCTATTGCGGCCTCTATGCGATCGCTGTCGCCGTGCCTGGGCCCGGCATCGTGGCCATCGTCGCCCGAGCTCTCGGCGGCGGTTTCCGCTCGACCCTGCCAGCCATCGCCGGCACGGCGGTCGGCGACCTGATCCTGATGACCCTGGCGGTTCTGGGCTTGGCGCTGGTCGCCCACGCTCTGGGCGGCATCTTCCTGGTCGTGAAGCTCGCGGGCGCGGCCTACCTGATCTACCTGGCCTACAAATACTGGACGGCGCGCACCGGCGACCTGATCGTCGCGGCGCCCACGGGCGCCCGGCAAAGCTTCACGTCCCAGCTCTTCCTGACCCTCGGCAATCCCAAGGCGATCGCCTTCTTCGCGGCGCTCTTGCCCACGGTCATCGACCTGCACCACGTGAGCCTGGTTGGCTATGCGCAGCTGGCCAGCGTGACCCTGGTGCTGCTGCCGGCGATCACCCTGGTCTATGCGGCCCTGGCGTCGCGGGTGAGGGGACTGATGTCCAGCGCGCGGGCGCAGAAGCGGATCAATCGAACGGCGGCCTTGGTCATGGCTGGGGCCGGACTTGGCGTGGCGGTGAGCTGAGATGATGGGTATTTCTGGATCGCTCGCCATCGCCTACCCGGAGCTGCTGCTGGTCGCCTCGGCGCTGGTGTTGCTCATGGTCGGCGCCATCACCCGAAACCGCACCGCCCTGCCGATCTCATGGCTGTCGGCGGCGGCCCTGGCCGGCGCGGCGGTGCTTGCGGCGATCGGCCCGACGGGCTCGGCCTTCGGCGGCGGCTTCGTCGCCGATGATGCGGCGGCCTTCGCCAAGGTCGCCATCTACGCCGCCTCCGCCGTCGCGGTGATTCTGGGCTCCGGCTGGCTCAGTCGGCTGAAGGCGCGGCAGTTTGAATATCCCGTCCTTATTCTCCTCGCCGCCGTCGGCATGGGGATGATGGTCTCCGCTGGCGACCTGATCAGCCTCTATGTCGGCGTCGAGCTGCAGTCCCTGGCGCTTTATGTCCTCGCCGCCTTCCGCCGCGACGACGCCAAGGCCTCCGAGGCCGGGCTGAAGTATTTCGTCCTCGGCGCCCTCTCGTCGGGCCTGCTGCTCTATGGCGCCTCGCTGATCTACGGCTTCGCCGGCTCGGTGAAGTTCGCTGACATCGCCGTCGTCGCCCACGCCGGCGCGGCGCCGGGCGTTGTCTTCGGCCTGGTCTTCCTGATCTGCGGCCTCGCCTTCAAGGTGTCCGCCGCTCCCTTCCACATGTGGACGCCGGACGTNNACCCCGGTCGTCGGCTTCTTCGCCGCCGCGCCGAAGCTCGCCGCCATGGTCCTGTTCGCCCGCGCCCTCGCCGACGCCTTCCCCGGCGCGGTGGACCAATGGCGCCAGGTCA
This sequence comes from Caulobacteraceae bacterium, assembly GCA_003165275.1. GTDB lineage: Bacteria > Pseudomonadota > Alphaproteobacteria > Caulobacterales > Caulobacteraceae > Poindextera. Next base: position 114 of record PLSW01000330.1, on the reverse strand, counting down.
TCCTCGTCCTGGCGGTCTTCTCCATGCTGCTCGGCGCGTTCGCGGGCCTCGTGCAGAAAAACCTCAAGCGCCTGTGGGCCTATTCCTCCATCGCCAACGTCGGCTACGCCCTGG
>PLSW01000095.1 GCA_003165275.1 Caulobacteraceae bacterium | reverse complement strand
CCGCGCCACATCCCGACTCTACCGTGATAGATGACAAAAGGCACGCCAATATCAAGTCCGCGTTGCGCCTCAAGCGCCTGACGCTGTCGGACATCGCCCGGTCGCTGGACGTCTCGCCTGGCACGGTGTCGATAGTCAGCCGAGGTTTTCGCCGCTCACGCAGGCGAGAAGGCGCCATCGCATTGGCGCTCGGCATCACGGCCGAGGATCTGTGGCCGGACCGTTACCGCCAAGTTACCAGCGGAGGCCCACTGTCCCAGCCGCGACAAGAGCCTTGCCCTCCCAGCGGCAGAGCGACGGGCGACGCCTGACGTTATGGCCACCCGCGTCGAAAACCTGCCCCCGCGTCTGGCGCCTCGCGGGCTGACGATCGCCCAGGCCGCGGCGTTCGCGGGCCTGAGCGAAGGTGCGTTCAACACCGCGCGCGCAAGGGGTGAGTATCCAAATCCGACCTTGGCTGGCGGCCGGATCGACCTCAAACTGCTTGAGCGTGCGATGGATCGGTTGAGTGGTATCCTGACCGAGAGCGACATCGGCGACCCGCTGGCGGATTGGGAGAGGAAGCATGGTGCGCGTCATGCTTAGGGGCATCAATACGGTCCGCAAGCGGCTGAGCAACGGTCGCGTCGCCTTGTACTACTATCACCGGGAAACCGGCGTGCGGCTCAAGGGAGAGCCCGGGTCGCCTGAATTCCTGGCCATATACGGCGAGGCCGAGCGCTCAGTTCGCGAGCGTCATACGACGGCTGTCCTGGCCGGCCTGATGCGCGACTACTCGATGTCGCCGGAGTTCACCTCCAAACTCGCCGCCAGCACCCAGAAGGAATACCGCCGGAAGATCGCTGCACTGGAAGCCGAGTTTGGCGACCTGCCGGTGGCGGCGCTGAACAATCCGCAAGTCAAGCGTCCGTTCATGGCCTACCGCGCCAAGGTGGCCGTCGAGTCCGGCGAGCGAGAGTCGGACTATCGGCTGTCGGTGCTGTCAGCCTGCCTGACGTGGGCCGTGGACAATGGGCGGATCGACGCCAACCACCTGAAGGGATTTAAGCGGCTCTATCATTCCAACCGAACAGAAATCATCTGGCTGGAGGAACATATAGACGCCTTCATGAAGGTGGCCCCGGTGGAGATGCAGCGCGCCCTGATCCTTGCCGTCCATACCGGCCTTCGGCAAGGCGACATCCGAAAGCTGGCGTGGACGAACTATGACGGTGAGCGTCTGCGACTTCGAATCGGGAAGAACAACCGTAAGGGCTGTGTGGCGCCCCTGGTCGCAATCCCGTGCACTCCGGCGCTGCGCGGGATGCTGGACGGCATGAAGCGGCAGGGCGCGGTCATTCTGACCACAAGCACTGGACGGCCCTACAAGGCCCGCTATTTCGGTCGCCAGTGGGATGACGCCTTCGCCAAATCAGGCCTCGAGGGCACGGACCTTCACTTCAACGATCTGCGGGGGACAGCGGTCACGCTGCTCGCCCAGGCCGGCTGTACGATCCCGCAGATCGTGGCGATCACCAAGCACTCCCTGGAGAGCGCGACCCGCATCCTCGAGGTCTATCTCGACCCGACGCGGCACCTCGCCGAACAGGCCATTTCCTTGTTTGAGAACGCCTCGGCAACGGAATTTGCAAACCGTCTGCAAACTGGCCCTCAAATCGGACCCGCCCGCGAAGGAGAAAAAAATAAATGTGTGTGATTTCAAATAGATGCCGTGGCGCGCTCGGAGCGATTCGAACGCCCGACCCTCAGATTCGTAGTCTGATGCTCTATCCAGCTGAGCTACGAGCGCATGCCTTGCGGCGAGGGCGCGGAACCTAGCGGAGATTTCGGAAAGTTCAAGCGGCGTCTTGCGGCTCATTCGGCGGGCAGGTCGCGCCAGCAGGGCGTAGCATCGCCGGGCCAGGCCTGGGCCTCGTAGACGCCGCGGGCGATGGCGCGGGCCAGGGTGTCGGCGGCGAGGGCGCCCAGGCGGGCCAGGGCGAGGTTGGCGGGCTCCGGCAGGGGTTGGCCGCCGGTGGACAGGGCGAAGACCACGTCCCCGTCGAAGGGGGCGAAGACCGGGCGGATGGCCCGGGCCAGGCCGGCCTGGGCCATGATCGCCAGGCGCCTGGCCTGGGGCGGGGTCAGGGCAACGTCGGTGGCGACGCAGGCGATGGTGGTGTTCTGGCGGGCCGCTGGGTTGTTTTTCGCCAGGCCCCAGTCGTCCGGCGGGCCGACGAGGCCGGCGGCGCCCAGGCCGCCGAACTCGCCCTCCAACTCAAAGGGCGCGGCCCAGAAGGCGCGCCCCCCCGGCGCGATGACCGCGCCGAAGCTGTTCACCGCCACCAGGGCGCCAACGGTGATCCCCTCGTGGGTGACGATGGAGGCCGATCCCAGCCCGCCCTTGAGGGCGCCGGCCATGGCGCCGTAGCCCGCCCCGGCGGTTCCCAGGGCGAAGGCGGCGCCTTGGGCCGAGGCGGTCGCGGCCTCGGCGGCGCCGCGGCCGAGGGCGCGGTAGGGCGGGGTCTCGCCCCAGGCCTTGTCGCCGCCGTTGGCGAGGTCGTAGAGGATCGCCGCCGGGATCACCGGCGAGGGCGGGACGCTCTCCCGGGCGACCATGGCGTAGCCGCGGCCGCGGGCCCCAAGGTAGCCGGCCACCCCGTCCGCCGCCGCCAGACCGTAGACCGAGCCGCCGGCGAGGACGATGGCGTCGACGGCGTCGACCAGGTTTTCCGGCGCCAGGGCGTCGGTCTCCCGGGTGCCGGGGCCGCCGCCCAGCACCGCCACCGCCGCCACGGCGGCGGTGTCCGGCAGGATCACGCTCACCCCCGTCCGGGCGGCCGCGTCGTGGGCCTCGCCCACCCGCAGGCCGGGCACGTCGGTGATCAGGTTGCGGGCGCCGGGGCGAGCGCCGGAGCGGTGGGGGGCGGTCATCGGGGCGGCTCCGTCGGTCGCGCCAGCATTGGCCCGGATCGGGGAGGGTGTGCAATGGCCAGGGCGAGGCCGGAGGGGCCGGGCGACGCATTCCCAGGCAGTCCGCGCACGGACGTGTCTTTCAGGCGTCCATCCACGGCCTTGCCGACTGGATACCGAGACCGGCGGTGCGTTCGCGACTTTCCAGGCGGCACGGCGCCGCTATGGTGGGGGCATGATAAATTCAAAAGCGTCCCCCCTGCGCCCGGTCGTCAACACCGGTCTGACCGCCCTCGTCTCGATCCTTACCATGGGCCTCCTCGCCGCGAGCCTGGCCGCCCCGGCGGCCCTCGCCGATCCGGCGCCCGTCGCCGGCGCGCCGTCCTTCGCCGCTCACGCCATGGTCTCCGCCGCCAATCCCCTGGCGGTGGACGCCGGGGTCAAGGTGCTGAAGCGCGGCGGTGACGCCGTGGACGCCGCGGTGGCCGTGCAGGCGGTGCTGGGCCTGGTCGAGCCGCAGAGCTCGGGCCTCGGGGGCGGGACCTATTTCATCTACTACGACGCCAAGACCCGCAAGGTGACCAGCTACGACGGTCGCGAGACGGCGCCCAGCGCGGCGGGGCCGGACCTGTTCCTGGGGCCGGACGGCAAGCCGATGCCCTATTTCACCGCCATCCTCAGCGGCAAGTCCACCGGCGCCCCGGGCGCCATCGCCGCCCTGGCCCTGGCCCACAAGGACCACGGGACCCTGGCCTGGAACAGCCTGTTCGGCGACGCCGAGACCCTGGCCACCGACGGCTTCGTGGTCAGCCCGCGCCTGGCCGGGATGATCGTCAGCCGGGCGCCGCAGACCGGCGCCCCGGACATCGTCGCCTATTTCAGCAAGCCCGATGGGACCCGCTACAAGGCCGGCGACGTGCTGAAGAACCCGGCCTACGCCGCCACCGTCCATCGGCTGGCGACGGAGGGGCCCTCGGCCCTCTACGCCGGCTCCATTCCCGCCGACATCGAGGCGCGGCTGAAGCGCGAGACCATTCCCGGCCAGCTCACCGCCGCCGACATCGCCGCCTACCGGCCCCGGGAGGGCGCCGGCCTCTGCCGGCCCTACCGCGCCTACATCGTCTGCACCCCACGGGACCCCTCGGGGGGATCGGCCCTGCTGGAGGCCCTGGGCATCCTCGCCAACACCGACATCGACAAGCGCGGGCCGAGCGATCCGCAGGCCTGGTTCGAGTTCGCCCAGGCCAGCCGCCTGGCCTACGCCGACCGCGACCGCTACGTCGGCGACCCGGCCTTCGTCAGCGTGCCCACCGAGGGCCTGCTCGACCCCGCCTACCTGGCCCAGCGCGCCACGCTGATCGGGACGGTCGCCGGCCCCGCGCCCAGCTTCGGCCTGCCCAAGGGCGCGGTCGCGCGGGGGCCCGACGCCACCGCCGAGCCCGGCGGCACCTCGCACATGGTCATCGTCGACGCCAAGGGGGACGTGCTGTCGATGACCACCACGGTGGAGAGTATCTTCGGCTCCGGCCACATGGTCGACGGCTACATGCTCAACAACCAGCTGACCGACTTCTCCTTCAACCCCAAGGACAAGGACGGCGCCCCCGCCGCCAACGCCCCCGCCGCCGGCAAGCGGCCGCGCTCGTCCATGGCCGCGGTCATCGTGCTGGACCGGCACGGCAAGTTCGTCGCCGCCTTCGGCTCCCCCGGCGGTCCGGCGATCATCGCCTTCAACCTCAAGGCCGCCGTCGGCCTGCTGGACTGGAAGCTGCCGGTGCAGCAGGCCGTGGACCTGCCCAACCTGATCGGCCACGGGGACGTCTTCGTCGGCGAGCTGAAGAAATTCTCCCCGGAGATCCTCGACGGCCTGGCCAAGCGCGGGATCAAGGTGGTCAGCGGCTTCGGCGAGGACTCGGGCCTGCACGCCATCGTCGCCAGGCCGGGCGGCCTGGAAGGCGCCGCTGATCCCCGCCGCGAGGGCGTCGCGCGGGGGTTCTAGGGAAGGCGCTCCTCCCCCCACGCTCTCTCTTCCGTCATGGCCGGGCCATTCACTTGCGATCACCTTTGGCGATCGCCGCGCTACTACCCGGCCACAAGGGAACACGGACGGCGCAAGCATGGTCGCGAACGACGCCCCGATCACATTCGAGGGAGTTTCGCACCCGCCATCGACGGGACACAAACCCCTGTCATCAAGACCATGCATCCAACCAGCGCCAGCGCGGTTTAGTCGCCCGAGAACCGGCAGGAGGAAACCATGGTCCACGTGATCACCGTCGCGGCCACCGATGGCGGCTGGGCGGTCCGGCATGATGTCGCCGCCAACGCGATGATGTTCACCAGCGGCGCCAAGGCCGAGCGCGCCGCCCGCAAGCTCGGCGTCACCCTGGCCCAGACCGGCTCGCCCACCGAGGTCCAGATCTTCCTCCGCGACGGCAGCCTGGGCGGCCGGTTCGTCTGCCCGGCGCAGGGTTAGGGGCCAAAGCACGCTGAACCGCATGTACGAAGGCCCGACGCCCCCTCAGTCGGCTT
>PLSW01000058.1 GCA_003165275.1 Caulobacteraceae bacterium | reverse complement strand
TTTAGATGGGTTGGTATAAGGGCGCTTGTGTTGCGGAGAACTTCGATGCGTACCAGGGTCATGTACATCGAAGACAAGTCCGGCGGCCTGACAGGACCGGGCAGAGTCGGGCGTGTCACCTTCTCGAAAACCGGCGCGACCCTGACCTACGCCGGTCGATCGTTCCAGAGCCTGAAGGGCGTTGGCTTCAAGGCTAACTACTTCGACATCGAAACCGGTGATCACTATTGGATATCAGGTCCCCGGCGTGATGGCGCCGACGGGCTCTACGGCCGTATCACCCAGCGCGGCGACGTTGACGACGACGTTGCCCACGAACACTGGCGCGATATCCGCGGATTCGAGTCCCCTTCGCGGGAGCCGTCGGTCGCGGCCCAACTCGCCCCGGCAAGCGCCCATCCGCGCACCGCGCCAGACTCGGATGGACGAAAGCATGCGCGAGTTGCGAAAATCGTCAGCCAGCAGTCGTCGAAGGCGGACTGACGGCGCGCGCCCTTACGGCGCCAGCCGGTACCCGCCCGTCTCCGTCAGCAGCAACCGCGCCCCCGCAGGATCGGGCTCGATCTTCTGCCGCAGGCGGTAGACGTGGGTCTCAAGCGTATGCGTCGTAACCCCGGCGTTGTAGCCCCAGACCTCGGCCAGCAGCTCCTCCCGCGAGACCGGCTTTTCCCCGGCGCGGTAAAGGTATTTCAGGATGCTGGTCTCTTTTTCCGTCAGCCGGATCTTCTTCTGCTTGGGATCGATCAGCTGTTTGGCGGCGGGGCGGAATTCGTAGGGGCCGATCTTGAAGACGGCGTCCTCCGACTGCTCGTGGCTGCGCAGCTGGGCGCGGATGCGGGCGAGCAGCACCGAGAAGTGGAAGGGCTTGGTGACATAGTCGTTGGCGCCGGACTCCAGCCCCTGGATGGTGTCGGCGTCGCTGGAGGCGGCGGTGAGCATGATCACCGGCGCGCCGATCCCCGCCGCGCGCATGCGCTTGCAGGCCTCGCGGCCGTCGATGTCGGGCAGGTCCACGTCCAGCAGGATCAGGTCCGGCCGGATCGCCTGGGCCTCGCGCACCCCGCCCATGCCGTCGGCGGCCTGGGCGATGGCGAAACCCTCGTTCTGGTCGAGCTGTTCAGCCAGGGCGCCGCGCAGGTCTTCATCGTCGTCGACGATCAGGATCGTTTTTCGTTGAGCCATTGGGAGACCATGCACTGCGCCGCCGGAAGCCGTAAAGCGCGGATAAGGCATATGGATGGCGGGCGCCCGCTGTTAAAGGGTCACGCGCCCGGATAATCCCTTTGCCCGAACAGGGCCGAACCCACCCGCACCGAGGTCGCGCCGAAGCGGATCGCCGTCTCGAAATCGCCGCTCATGCCCATGGACAGCTTCGAAAGCCCGTTGCGGCGGCCGATCTTGGCCAGCAGGGCGAAGTGCATGGCCGGCTCCTCCTCGGCCGGGGGCACGCACATCAGCCCTTCCAGGGTCAGGCCATATTCGCCCCGGCAGGCGGCGATAAAGGCGTCGGCGTCCCCCGGGGCGACGCCGGCCTTCTGCGGCTCCTCGCCGGTGTTGACCTGCACATAGAGCCGGGGCGCCGCGCCGGCGCGCTGGATCTCCTCGGCCAGGACCTTGGCGAGACGCGGCCGGTCGAGGCTTTCGATCACCTGGAAGAAGCCGACGGCCTCGCGGGCCTTGTTGGTCTGCAGCGGACCGATCAGGCGCAGCTCCAGGCCGGCGGCGCGTTCGCTCCACCGCTCCATGGCCTCCTGCACCCGGTTCTCGCCGAACACCGTCTGTCCCACCGCCAGGATCGGCTCTATGTTTTCCCACGGCTGCATCTTGGAGACCGCCACCAGGGTCACCTCGGCCGGGTCCCGTCCGACGGCGCGGGCGGCGGCGGCCATCCGCTCGCGGACGGCGGCGAGGGCGGGACTCGTGAGGGCGGGGCTTGTGTGGGCGGGATTGGCGACGACGAGAGCCATGGGCGTGGAGACCGGCGATTCGAACAATGGTGAAGACGGCGGCGACGCTAGGCCGCCGCGCCGGCCGGGGAAAGCGCCTTGCGCACGGCCGGCCGCCCCTGCCCAGCCTCTGGTTCCTCACCGACCCCGAGCGGACCCCCGATCCGGCCGCGATCATCGCGCGGCTGCCCCGGGGCGCCGGGGTGATCTACCGCGGCTTCGGCGCGGCGGACGCGCCGGCGGTGGCGGCCCGGCTGCGGCGGCTGACCCGGGCGCGGGGCCTGATCCTGCTGATCGGCGCGGACCCCGGCCTCGCCGCCGAGGTGGGCGCGGACGGGGTGCATCTGCCCGAGCGGCTGATGGGTCTGGCGGGGCGCCTGCGATGGGCCCGGCCCCGCTGGCTGATCACCGCCGCCGCCCACGGCCCCCGCGCCCTGGCCAGGGCCGGCCGTCTCGACCTGGACGGCGTCCTGGTGTCGGTGGTGTTCGTCAGCCGCAGCCCTTCCGCCGGGCGGCCGATGGGCCCCGTGCGGCTCGCCGGCCTCGCGCGCCAGTCCAGGGCGCCGGTCATCGCCCTGGGCGGAATCCGCGACGAAACCGCCCCGCGGCTGATCGGCGCGCGCGTGTGGGGATTGGCGGCGGTGGAGGGGTTTTGGGGGTGAGGCGGAGGTTGTCTAACGGCGCGCCGGTTAGCCCGTGCGCCCTATACACCGTCGTGGCCGGGACTTCGCCCGGCCACGACGGTTGTTAGAGTTCGGAATCTAAGATTTGGCTGAAAAGGCCCGCCCCGACGCGGCGATCAGAACTTGAAGTTGGTTTCCAACTTCACCCGCGGCGCCTGGGCCTGCGGCAGGTTGGTGCGGTCGGGGGTGATGGTGCTGTCGCCGAGGGCGACCGCGCCGCCGACCCGCAGGGTCGGGGTGACGCGGAAAAAGGCGCCGGCCTGGACGTCGTTCAGCTGCATTTCCCGGCCGACGGGCTGGTTCATGTCCAGCCGCAGGGTCCAACGTCCCTTCTGGTCCCACTGCATCGAGCGATGCACGGCCGTGGGATTGAGCGACTTGGTGTCGGGCGGGGTGTTGTGGGTGGCGGTGGCGTCGGTCAGCTGAATCTTGGGATCGGCGTGCGCCACCGTCGCCGCGCCCGCAAGTGCGAGCGACGCTATGGCGGCGGCAAGGATGCGCGATCCCGTGGTCATCAGTTCAGCCCATACCCCTTCAACGAAGCCGGCCCAATTTGGGCCCTACTTCCTTAGGCTTGATTAAAGCGCAGCGCCGGACATGGATCAATGCGCAAGAGGTCGCAGGCGCCCTTCGGCGAAGCTTCATGTCTCGCCTGTGGCGGGAAGGTCACGCGATTCCTGTTGGGCGATGACAATCGCATGATATAGAGCGGCCCCTAGGGTCTGGGGAAGGCGCCGCGACGGGTGGGCGAGCCCCATGCCGACGCAATCTCGATTGGAGCGAAACACGATGGCGTTGATGCGTAAAGCGTCTGTAATGCTCGCGGCCTGCGGCGCGCTGGCCTTGGCGGGCTGCGCCCATGGCGACTCCGGCAAGCCTTACCAGGCGTCGTCGGGCTTCCACCTGATGGGCGGCGGCCACGCTGCGCGCGGTCCCGCGCCGGCCATCGGCGTCAACGGCTATCTGTGGCGCGCCACCCTCGACACCCTGGCGTTCATGCCGCTGGCGTCGGCAGACCCCTACGGCGGCATCGTGATCACCGACTGGTACAGCTTTCCGGAACAGCCGGGCGAGCGGTTCAAGGCCACGGTGTACATCCTGGACACCCGCTTGCGCGCGGACGGCCTGAACGTGACCGTCTTCAAGCAGGTGCACGACGCGAGCGGCGCTTGGGTCGACGCGGCCACCTCCGACCAGACGTCCACCGACGTCGAAAACGCCATCCTTACCCGCGCCCGCCAGCTTCGACTGTCCAACGTCACCAACTAGTCCGGCCGGGGTGCGGCCATGACTCGCTATAATCCGATGGAGTCCGAGCCCAGGTGGCGCAAAGCCTGGGCCGACGCCGACGTCTTCCGGGCCGCCGATCCGGCCCCCGGAGAGACTCGGCCCAAATACTACGTGCTGGAGATGTTCCCCTATCCGTCGGGGCGCATCCATATGGG
>PLSW01000301.1 GCA_003165275.1 Caulobacteraceae bacterium | reverse complement strand
CTGGACCTACAAGTACGAGGAGGCCGCCCGGCGCGGCGCCATCGGGGCCCTGATCGTGCACGAGACCCCCGGCGCCGGCTACGGCTGGTCGACGGTGATCGCGCCGCAGGGCGAGTCCTACGACATCCGCCGCGGGCCCGGCGACGCGCAGCCGATCCTGCTGCAGGGCTGGCTGCAGCGGGACGTGGCCGTCGACCTCTTCAAGCGCGCGGGCCTGGATTTCGAGGCGCTTAAGCGGCAGGCCCGCAACGCGGCCTTCCAACCGGCGGCCCTGGGCGACGAGACCTTCACCGCCGACTTCGCGGTCACCCACGATGTGGTGGAGAGCCACAACGTGCTGGCCAAGGTCGTCGGGGCCCGCCGGCCGGACGAGACGGTGATCTACGGCGCCCACTGGGACGCCTATGGGGTCGGCAAGGCGGACGCGACGGGCCAGACCATCCGCCGGGGCGCCAACGACGACGGCCTGGGGGTGGCCGGAGAGCTGGAGATCGCCCGCGCCTTCGCCGCCGGGCCGCGGCCGGCGCGCACCGTGGTGTTCGCCGTCTGGACGGCGGAGGAGCGGGGCCTGCTGGGCTCGGAGACCTACGCCCTGCACCCGGTCTATCCGCTGGCGAAGACGGCGGCGAACCTGACCATGGACATCCTCGAGACCGCCGGGCCCTCCCGGGACGTGGTGCTGATCGGCATGGGGCAGGACAGTCTGGAGGGGGACCTGGTCACGGCCGCCGCCGCGCAAGGCCGGACGGTGACGCCGGACTCGCATCCGGAAAAGGGGCTGTTCTACCGCGCCGACCACTTCTCCCTGGCCAAGCGGGGCGTGCCGACGCTGCTGCTGATGGCCATCGGCGGCGGGCCGGACCTGGTGGACGGGGGCCGGGCCGCCGGGGACCGCTGGGTCGCCGACTACACGGCCAACTGCTACCACAAGACCTGCGACGCCTGGAGCCCGGCCTGGGACCTGCGCGGCGCGGCCCAGGACGTGGACCTGCTCTACGAGATGGGCCGCCGGCTGGCGGACAGCGACCGCTGGCCGAGCTGGAACGCCGGCTCGGAGTTCGGGCCGGTGCGGGACAGGACGAAGGCGGAGCGGCGGGAGTAAGAATTTAGGGCTCCTAAATCACAGGGCCATGATAGCGAGGCCTTCTCCCCTCGCGGGAGAAGGTGGCGCGCGAATGCGCGACGGATGAGGGGCCGCGCCGGCGCTTCAACCGCGTTGCGAAGTTTCCACCGTCGCGCCTTCGTGGTGACTCGCACTACCGCATCGGCGAGGCGTCGACAGGCGAACGGGTAGGCCAGCGCGGCCCCTCATCCGGCCCTTCGGGCCACCTTCTCCCGCGAGGGGAGAAGGCCTCGGTTCAATGCCTCAATTTCGACTGAACATCCCGCTCGTGGTTGTGTGCATCCCTCGCAAGAAATGGGAGAGAAGCGCGGTCAATTCGATCTAGCCTCAACGCGCTCGGACAGCCTACCCGGCGAGCCGCGACCCCGGCGCCGCTTCCAGATCGCGCAGGTCCAGCCCCCTTGTCTCGACGCCGAACCTCAGCGTCAGGATCAGCGCCAGGCTGACCGGCGCCATGATCATCAGCGCCGCGACGCCCACCGGCGGCGCCAGGGCGGCGATGCTCAGGGCCTGGGCGAGCACCCCGCCGCCTTTGCTGCAGGCGGCCACCCAGCCCGTCGCCCGGCCGCGCACCTTCAGCGGATAGGACTCCGAGGCGTAGGGCAGCAGGATGGCCAGCAGGCCGTTGCTGCCCACGATCAGCAGGGCGACCGGGAACACCGGGCTTCCGCCCAGGTGACGCTCCAGCAGCAACACCCACCCCAGGCCCGCCAGGCTGACCGCGATGGCGCCCACCAGCGCCCCCTTGCTGCTCCAGCGGCTGTAGAGGAAGGCGCAGACGAAGACGGTGGGAAAGGCGATCAGGGAGGGCTGGGCCAGCAGGCTGGACGAGGCGCCGATGCTGTAGCCCTTGGCCACCAGATCCGACGGCAGCCAAAGCAGGAGACCGAAGTTGATCAGGCCCCAGGCGACGGCGGCGATGCTGAGGGCGGCCGTGCGGCCGATCAGGCCCGGGGTCCAGAGCCTGGGCTCGGGTCCGGCGGCGTGGCCATGGCCGATCACCTCGGCGGGGTCGTCCTCCCCCTCGGCCAGGGTGCGGCCGCGGGCGCCGAACCGGGCCATGACCTTGTGCGCCTCCGCATCGCGGCCGCGGGAAAGCAGGAACTTGGCGGACTCTGGGATGAACGCCCCAAGGCAGACCAGCAGCAGGCCCGTCGGCAGGTTGATCAGCCACAGGATCCGCCAGCTGAAGGTGGGCACAAGCAGGGTGGAAAAGCCGCTGGCGGCGAAATAGCCGCCCACCGCGCCCAGTCCGCCCACCAGCACCAGGGCCCAGCCGCGATGGCGGGACGGCATGGTCTCGGCCAGCAGGGCGTAGGTCACCGGGAGCATGCCGCCCGCCCCGGCGCCCATCAGAAAGCACATGCCGATGTTCCAGGCGAGGGAGGGCATGGCCCCGCAGATCGAGGTGCCGATGAACACCACCGCCGAGAGCAGGATCGAGGCCTTGCGGCCGTAGAGGTCGGCGATGATGCCCCAGACGATCGAGCCGGTCACGGTGCCGATCAGGGCCGAGAAGGGCACCAGGGAGGCCTGGGCCCGGCTCACCCCGTATTCCTTGACCATGCCGGGCATGACGAAGCCGAGGGCGGCCGGCTTCATCACGTCGATGATCAGGGCCAGGACCAGCACCGCCATCAGGCTCCAGTGGGCGAGGGTCAGGGGGGCGTCCTCGGGGGCGGAAACGGTGATCCGCCGCGCCGCCTTGATCTGCTCCCCCAGCCGGGGCGGCAGCAGGCCGTAGGCGGCGACGGCGAGGCCGCCGATGATCAGCCCCATGCCGACCAGCATGCCGGAATCCATCGGCATGCCGGCCAGGGCGAAGCCGTTGTCGCGGCCCATCCAATACATCGGCAGATGCAGCAGCACCCCGACGGTGACGGCGATCACCCCAAGGCCGAAGGCCCAGGCGGCGCGGCGATCCTGAAGCGACTGGCCTATCGACATCGAACCGCCCCCGGCCTCGCTGGACGCCTAGCCCGTCGCCAGGGTGTCCAGGGCGCTGGCGATCCCGAGAGCGGGACGGTCGAACACAAGCTGGGCGGAGTCTGGCTTGGGCTGAACTAGGCCGCGCGGGCTGAGGCGCTGCAACGTGGCCGTGTCGACGCTAACCCAATCGTGGACGGCGACCAAGACCCGGTTGGCCGAGGCCTCCGCCGATCGCAGGTTCGCCGCGCCGCCGAGGGCCGCCAGGATCGACCGGGCGAGGCCGGCGTCGGGCGGGGAGATCGCTGACCCGGCCGCCGGTTGCGGCAGGACAGCGGCTTGGGGGGTGGCGGCCGGCGCGGGGGCGCCCAGCAACTCGCGGATTTCCCGGGCCACCTGGTCGGCGATGGGGCCCAGCACCACCTGCAGATCCCGCGGCGAGGGGCGCACGAGGCCGCGGGCGCCGAGGGCCTTGAGCACGGGGGCGATGATCTGGTCCTGGTCCACGACCACCAGCCGCAGGCGGGTGGTGCAGGCGTCCACCGAGACGAGGTTGGCCGCGCCGCCGAGGGCGTCGATGAAGCCCCCCGCGCGGCCGCGCTTGCCGGTGATCACCGGGGCGGCGACGACATCCTCGTCGGCCTCGCGGCCGGGGGTCTTCAGGTCGAAGCGCTGGATCGCGTAGCGGAAGACCCCGTAGTAGACGGCGAAATAGGCCAGGCCCACGGGAATCAGCATCAGCGGCCGGGTGGCCTTGCCGAAGTTGATCAGATAGTCGAACAGCCCCGCCGAAAAGCTGAAGCCCAGGCGCACCTTGAGGGCGTCCATGATCACCATCGACAGGCCCGTGAGCACCGCGTGGATGGCGAACAGCACCGGCGCCAGGAACATGAAGCTGAACTCGATGGGCTCGGTGACTCCGGTGAGCATGGCGGTCAGGGCCAGGGAGAGCAGCATGCCCCCCACGGCGGCGCGGCGGTCCGGCCGGGCGGCGTGGTACATGGCCAGGCAGGCCGCCGGCAGGCCGAACATCATCACCGGGAAGAAGCCGGACATGAAGGCGCCGGCGCTGGGGTCCCCCGCGAAAAAGCGGTTGAGGTCGCCAGTGGCGCCGTGGAAGTCACCGAGGATGAACCAGGCGATGTTGTTGAGGATGTGGTGCAGGCCGGTGACGATGAGCAGCCGGTTGAGCACGCCGTAGACGAAGAGGCCCACGGGGCCCGCGGCGACGATGGCCCGGCTGGCGCCGTCGATGGCCCCGCTCAGCCATCCCCAGCCGGCGCCGAAGACCAGGGCCAGGCCAAGGCCAATGAGCCCGCTGAGGATCGGCACGAAGCGCCGGCCGCCGAAGAAGGCGAGGTATTCCGGCAGCTTGATCGCGCCGAAGCGATTGTAGGCGCCCCCGGCGATCACCCCGGACAATATGCCCAGGGGCACGCTCAGCTTGGAGATCGCGCCGGCCTTGAAGGCGGCGCCCGCGAGGTCCGCCGCCTTGCCGGTGAAGCCAGCCAGCGCCTCGGGGGGCACGGTCATCAGCGCCTCGGCGCCGTTGCTGGCGACCAGAAAGCACACCACCCCGGCCAGGCCCGCCGCGCCGTTGCCGTCCTTCGCGAACCCTACCGCCACGCCGATGGCGAACAGCAGGCCGAGGTTGTGGAAGATCGCGTCCCCCGCCGCGGCGATGAAGGCGATGTTGGCCATGTCCGGCTGGCCGACCCGCAACAGCAACCCCGCCACCGGCAGGACGGCGATCGGCAGCATCAGGGCGCGGCCGAGGGGCTGCAGGGCGCTCAGGGAAAAGCGGGCTTGGGCCATCAGGCGGCTCCTCGGCCGAAGGCGGGCATGGGACGCGCGGCGGGGACAAGGGCGCGCACGGCGGCGGCGGAGGTCTGGGCCAGGGCCCGTCGGGCGAGGTCGGCGCAGGCCGCCGGCTCCAGGGTGCGGATCAGCGCCTTCAGCTCCGGCGCCATGGCCGGGGTCGCCGACAGCTCGGTGACCCCGAGGCCAATCAGGATCGGGGCGGCGGCGAGGTCCGACGCCAGCCCCCCGCAGACGCCCACCGGGCGGCCGTGGAGGCGCGCCCCCTCCACCGTCTGGGCGATCAGCCGCAGCACCGCCGGATGCAGGCCGTCGACCTGGGCGGCCAGGAGGGGATTGGTGCGGTCCATGGCCAGGGCGTATTGGGCGAGATCATTGGTGCCGATGGAAAGGAAGTCCGCCTCGGCGGCCAGCAGGTCGGCGGT
>PLSW01000131.1 GCA_003165275.1 Caulobacteraceae bacterium | reverse complement strand
GCTGGATTTCTGGGCCACCTGGTGCCCGCCCTGCAAGGCGAGCCTGCCTCATGTGCAATCCCTCAGCGCCGACAAGGACCGCGCCGGCAAGGGCCTGCACGTATTGGCGGTCAACGCCCAGGAAACAGCGGAGCGTATCAGCGCGTTTCTGACGCAAAACAAGTACACCTTCGCGGTGCCCATGGACAGCGCCGGCAGCGCCATGAAGAGCTACCTGGTGGATGGCATTCCGACGACCGTGGTGATCGGGCGCGACGGGGTGGTGCGCAGCGTGTTCATCGGGTACGACGAGGAGACGGCCAAGGCGATCGACGCGGCGGTGGACAAGACGCTGGCGGAAGAGGCGGGGAAGTGAGGGGCGGGGCGGGACCCAGGAGCGGGAGCGGGGCGAACGCAAGCGCGGGGATTTGAGATTACAAATTACAGATTAGGAACCCCGGGGTTTCGCGGACTCAACCCCGGGCTTGCGGGGAAACCGTGATCAAGCGAAACCCCGAGCCATAGTGTAATAATGTGACTCTTTTACACTATTCCGCTTCGGCGGCCAGTTCCTTGCTGCGGTGGTTGAGTTGGGCCTTGAGGCGGGCGAGGATGGAGCTGTGCATCTGGCTGACGCGCGACTCGGAGAGGTCGAGGGTGACCCCGATCTCCTTCATGGTCATCTGCTCGTAGTAGTAGAGGACGACGATCAGTTGCTCGGCGCGGGACAGGCCCTTGGTGATCAGGTCCTTGAGGTCGTGCTTCTGGGCGGCGGTGAAGGGGTTGACCTGGCGCGGGTCTTCCAGGACGTCGATCTCGCGCACGTCCTTGTTGGAGTCGGTCTCGAACCACTTGCGCGAGAGGGAGACGACGCCGACGGCCCCGGCGTCGCGGCGGATCTTGGTGAACTCTTCCTTGTTGACGCGCATCTTCTTGGCCAGTTCGTCGTCGGTGGGGGCCCGGCCCAGTTCCATTTCCAGGGCCTTGCGGGCCTGGTCCACCTGGCTGGAGCGGGAGCGCACCAGGCGCGGGACCCAGTCCATGGAGCGGAGTTCGTCGAGGATGGCGCCGCGGATGCGCGGGGCGCAGTAGGTTTCGAACTTGACCCCCCGGCCGGTGTCGAAGGCGTCGATGGCGTCCATGAGCCCGAAGATCCCCGCCGACATCAGGTCGTCGACGTCCACCTCGTCGGGCAGTTTGGTGTGGATGCGTTCGGCGTTGTACTTGACCAGGGGCAGGTAGTGCTCCATGAGGACGTTGCGCAGGTCCTAGGTGGCGTTCTTACGATAAAGAACCCAGGTTTGCTCGATGGGCCGCACTTCGGGGCGCGGTTCGTGATGCGGGGCTGGAAGAATCGACTTCACCTTGGGCATGGTCCACTCCTTGACCGGCTATCAAACCGCCTGGCAACACGTCCGTGTAGGCGGTGGGGATATGTGCGTTCAGACCTGCGCCGGGGCGGCCGGCGCCGGTTTCCTTTCTTGATTCTGCGGCCGCGCGGGCGCGGCTTGGTCCGGGTTCGCTGCCGAGGCGGGGGCGTCCAAGGCCTCCGAGATCGGGTTCTTTTTCTTGTACTCTTCGATGGTCCGTTCGTTGACGTGCTGGGCCACGCTGCCCACGGCGAAGCCGACCGGCCAGCACACCAGCATGGTCACCAGGGCGCGCATCAGGCAGGTGGCGGCGGCGTTGCCCACGGCCAGGCCGACCGTCAGCGCGGCGGCGAAGGCGATGAGCGCAAAACAGGTTGCAATAGTCTTGGCAGGGATGACTGAGCACTCCATTGCTCAGGGTTAAGGGCAATCCGTTGCGAAACATTGTATCGAAGCGGCCCCGCGTGGGAAGGGGGTAAAGCAGAAAGTAGAAAAAATTGCGCAGTTGGGGTTGGGAGGCGGGCGATAGGGGGAAAGTCCGCGGCGCGCAGCGCGGTTCTGCGCGGACTACGAACCGCGGCTAAACGGGGGAGCGGGCGCGTTATCCGGCCAACCACATGGCCATGCGGCGGAGCAGGCCGTGGCCCTGGGGTTCGACGGCGTGGCGATCCATGCGATGGGCCAATTGGCCGATGCAGGCGCTGGCGGGCGTCTGGGGGTATTCGAGCACGAAGGGGCGGCGGCGGCGCACGGCGGAGGCCACACGCGGATCGACGGGGATGCACCCGGCGTACTGCACCGGCAGGTCCAGGAAACGCGCACAGACGGCGCGGATGCGCTCGTACACGGCCTTGGCCTCGGCCACGTCCTTGGCCATGTTGACCAGGATGCGGACATCCAGGTCGCGCCGCTGCCGCGCCGCCGTTTTGATGACGGCATAGGCGTCGGTGACGGCGGTGGGCTCGGGCGTTGTCACCACAAGCCGCTGATCGGCGCCGACGACAAACCCCAGCACGTTGGGCCCGATGCCGGCGCCGGTATCGACCAGGAGGATATCGGCGACCAGTTCGAGTTGCTGCATCTGATCGACCAGGCGGTCGCGTTCGTAGGCGCCCAGGGCCGCCATCTGGGCCAGTCCCGAGGCGCCGGGGATGAGCCCGAACCCGCCGGGGCCCTCGACCAGGGCCTCGGAGAGGCTCATGCGGCCGGCGACGACGTGGGCCAGGGTCGCCGTCGGGCTGAGGTTGCAGAGCACGTCGGCGTTGGCGGTGCCCAGGTCGGCGTCGAGCAGGACGACGCAGCGGCCCATCTGGGTGAGGCGGACGGCGAGGTTGACGGCGACGTTGGTCTTGCCGACCCCGCCCTTGCCGCTGGTCACGGCGATGATGCGCGCCCGCCGGCTGCGGCGGGGATGGGCCAGTTCGCGCAAAGCTTGGGCTTGATCCTTGGACACGCTCAAATCCTTTCACCGAGCATGAGGGCCGCCAGGCGGTCGGACCGGCCGGGCTCGATGTGGTGCGGGACTTCCTGGCCCGTGGTCACGAAGCTCAGCCGCTTGTTCACCTTCCGCACCACGTTCAGGAGCACCCCGAAGCTCACCGCCTCGTCGAGCT
>PLSW01000353.1 GCA_003165275.1 Caulobacteraceae bacterium | reverse complement strand
CATAATCACTGCGACGGGACACTAGTCGACCCGGGTGGGCGCTCAGACCGTCATCCCCGCCTCGACCGCGGCGGCCCGCGCCTCCACCGGGCCAGGCTCCACCATGAGGCAGGAAAAGCCGAATCTGGCGTAGACCTCGGCGTGGACGGCCTCGAAGCGCACCGACTCCTCAAAGCTGATCCGCCGCGCGTCGGTCGGCGTGACGAACCCCTGGTTGCGAATGAAGAAGACCCGCCGTGCATAGACCCCTTCGCGCCCGATCCGGTCGATCTCGTCGCGTAGGGCCGGTGAGGCCGGGTAGTTGAGGAACGCCGCCAGGGCCCAGGTGCAGACCGGCGATCGGTCGAAGAACACCGCCGGCGCCGGCGCGAAGTCCGCCCGGGCCTGGCGCAGCTGCTGCAGCGCCAGGATGTCGTCGATGAACCCCGGCGACCGATGCGGCTCGCTGCGCCCCTGGGCCGAGGCGAGGGCGATCACGTCGGTGGCGGCCTCTTCGACGACGGGGTGGCCGCGGCGTTCGAGGAGCCGCAGGATCGCGGTCTTGCCGGCCCCCGGGGCGCCGGTGAGGATGTAGCGTCGCATGATGCCTCCATAGTGGGCGGCGACCGGTGCCCGGGCGCCGCTGATTGCGGAAGGGGCCGCGCACCGACGCCAGCGCCACCCGTCGTCAGCCATGACGGGGGGGCGACTGCGCCGACGCGCGTCTTGGGGAAATCTGGGGGAAGCGGTCACGCTAGTGCGGTTGCGCCGTCCCCGCAAGGCGCGTCTCCCTCTGGAACAATCCCGGAACGCGGGCTAGCGTCACCGCATGAGTCCCGACCTTTCCGCCGCCCAGGCCCGCCGCATCGCCATCGCCGCCCAGGGGCTGGACAAGCCCCGCAAGACGGGCCCCGTCGGTCCGCCCCAGTTCCGCAAGCTGGTGGGGCAGCTGGGCGTGATCCAGATCGACTCCGTCAATGTGGTCGTCCGCACCCACTATCTGCCGGCCTTCTCGCGGCTGGGGGCATATCCGCAGACCCTGCTGGAGACGGAAGCCTGGGGGAGGAAACCCAGCCTGTTCGAATACTGGGGCCATGAGGCCTCGTTCATGCCCCTCGCCCTTCAGCCCCTGTTCCGCTGGCGCATGGAGCGGGCGAGGGCGGGGGAGACCTGGTCGGGGCTGGCGCGCTTCGGCCGCGAGCGGCGGGACTACATCGACGCCATCCTCGCGGAGATCGAACGCCGCGGCCCGGTCACCGGCGGCGACTTCGCAGAGGGGCCGCGGGGCAAGCCCGGCTGGTGGTCGTGGAGCGACGGCAAGCGGGCCCTGGAATGGCTGTTCTGGGCCGGCTTCATCACCACCAGGACCCGCCGCGGTTTCGAGCGGGTCTACGACCTCACCGAGCGGGTGATCCCCGCCGCGATCCTGAACCAGCCGACCCCCAGCGAGGCGGAGGCGCACAAGGCCCTGCTGATGATCGCCGCCAGGGCCATGGGCGTCGCCACCGAGGGCGACATGCGCGACTATTTCCGCATGCCGGTGGCGGCGACCAAGGCCCGCCTCGCCGAACTGGCGGAGGAGGGGCTGCTGACCCCGGTCGCCGTGAAGGGCTGGCGCCAGCCCGCCTATTTGCACCCCGACGCGCGCATCCCGCGCCGGGTGGCCGGCGCGGCGCTGCTGTCGCCGTTCGACAATCTGATCTGGCGGCGGGAGCGCACGGAGCGGTTGTTCGGGGTGCGGGTGCGGCTGGAGATCTACACCCCCGCCCACAAGCGCGAGCACGGCTACTACGTCCTGCCCTTTTTGCAGGGCGACGGCGTCACCGGCGGCGTCGACCTGAAGGCCGACCGCAAGGCCGGCGTGCTGAGGGTGCAGGCCGCCCACGCGGAATTCGCCGTCGACCCGATGACGGTGGCGCCGGCCTTGGCGGAGGAGCTGCGGCTGATGGCGGGGTGGCTGGGGCTGGAGCGGGTGGAGGTGTCGGGGAAGGGGGATCTGTCGGCGGCGCTGGGGGCGGCGTTGGGGTGATGGCGGCGTCGTGGGCTTACATCCTCAAATGCGCGGACGGGTCCTACTACACCGGGTGCACGACCTTTCTGGAGCAACGGTACGGACAGCATCAGGCGGGGACCTTCGACGGCTACACCTCCAAACGGCGACCCGTGGTGATGGTCTGGTCGCAGGAGGTGCAGTCCATCGACCAGGCGATCTTTCTGGAGCGCCAGATCAAAGGTTGGAGCCGAGCCAAGAAGGAGGCGCTGATCCGGGGCGAGTTTGACCTGCTGCCGCTGCTGTCAAGGAGCGCCTACCGCTGCTCGGAGCGCTAGGGTGCGTGCTTCGACACGCTCCCTGCGGTCGCTACTCAGCATGACGTAGTCTAGTGGAGCCCACGACTAAACGTCATGCTGAGTAGGGAGCGAAGCGACCGTGTCGAAGCACGCACCCCGCTGCTCCAACCCCGATCACACCGTCCCCTGCGCCACCGCGTTCAGACGGGCATAGGCCCCGCCCTTGGCCACCAGCTCCCCGTGCCGGCCCTCCTCGACCACCCGGCCGTCCTGGAAGACCAGGATGCGGTCGGCGTGGCGGATGGTGGACAGACGGTGGGCGATGACGATGGTGGTGCGGCCGCGCATCAGGTCCTCCGTCGCCGCCTGCACCTCGCGCTCGGTCTCCACGTCCAGGGACGAAGTGGCCTCATCCAGCACCAGGATCGGCGCGTCGGCCAGGAAGGCCCGCGCGATCGCCACCCGCTGGCGCTCGCCGCCGGACAGCTTCACCCCCCGCTCGCCGACCAGGGTCTCGTAGCCCTTGGGCAGGCGGGTGATGAAGTCGTGGGCGCGGGCGCGCCGGGCCGCCAGCATCACCTCGTCCGGGGTCGCGTCCGGCCGGGCGTAGGCGATGTTCTCTGCGATGGTGCGGTGGAACAGGGCCGGATCCTGCGGCACCACGGCGATGCCGCGCCGCAAGGAGCCTTGCGCCACCCGGGCCACGTCCTGGCCGTCGATCACCACCCGGCCGCCCTGCACGTCGTAGAGCCGCTGCACCAGCTTGACGAAGGTCGACTTGCCCGACCCCGTCGGCCCCACCAGCGCCAGCCGTTCCCCGGGCGCGATGCGCAGGGAGAAGGCGTCGTAGATCGGCGTCTCGGCGCTCTTGTAGCGGAAGGTGACGTGGTCGAAGACGATCTCGCCGCTCTCCCCGCCGAAGGGCGGGGCGTCCGCAACATCCGCCACCTGCGGCTCGAGCGTGGCGAAGCGGGCCACGTCCTCCACGTCCGCCAGGGCCTTCTGCGCCATGCGGATGTTGTCGCCGATGTTGCGCATGTAGCCGGTCATGATCAGGAACGAGGTGATGACGAAGGCCACGTCCCCCGCGCTCGCCCGGCCGTGCGTCCAGCGCAGCACCATCAGCCCGGTCAGCCCCGCCTGCAGGGCCGCCAGCATCAGGTTGTGCACCAGCCAGGTGTCCAGGTAGCGGTTCCAGGTGATCATGGTCGCATCGCGCCATTTGCGCGTCGTCTCGGCGAACCGGCTCTCCTCGCGCTGCTCGGCCCCGAACGCCCGCACCGTGGGGTTGGAGGAGATGGAGTCCGCCAGGGCCGCGCCGATGCCGCTGTCCAGAGCCACCGACTTCATGTTCGCCTTGCGCACATAGAAGTTGGAGAACAGCACGTTGGAGGTCACGTACAGAGCCACCATCGCCAGGGAGAAGCCCCCCACCAGCGGCCAGCGCAGCATCATCTGCACCGACAGGCTGACCAGGATGATCAGGGCCGGGCTGATCCACAGCACCACCGCGTCGGCCACGACGTCGTAGCCCCACATGGCGCGGGTGATCTGCCGCACGGTGGCGCCGGCGAAATGGTCCCCGTGCCAGTCGGCGGAGAAGGACTGGACCCGCTGGAACGCCTCGTCGGTCATCTCCTTCATGGTCCGCGCAGCCAAGGGGTTCCAGAACCGGAAGGCGAAGTTGCGGATGCCGGCGAAAGCCAGATAGACGCCCACCAGCACCAGCCACGCGCGCCAGACGGCGGGCGCGTTTGCAGGCCCCTTGAAGGCCGCGTCGATGAGGCGCTGGGCCGCGCCGGGAATCATCAGCTCGAACCAGATGGCGATCAGCATGATCCCCACCGTGGCGGCGAACATCAGTTTCCGCCGCCGCCAATAGCGGGCGATGAAGCCCATGACCTGCAGGTTGGTCAGGGTTCGCTTGCGGAATTCGCCGGTGTCTTCATCAAAAACGTCGGTCACGATCTTGGCTCCCGGGCCCGCAAGAGGCCAGGGCCGAAGCCACGTGCGAGCCTAATGATTCAATGGATGAGGGGCGGGACGCCGGTCACGGCGATCCCCGCGCACGCCGAGGCGACCGCGTAAGGCGCGGCGCGAAGGCGGAACTGTGTGCGGGGCGTTTTCATGAAGTGATCGTGAGGTCTCAAAGCCAGTTTTTATCGTGATACGCGAATTCGCCCGGGTCAACCGGGCGATCGCGGGTATGCGGAGCGCGCGCCAGGGTGTCGCTATTTGGCCACGGGGGGCTCTGGACAAGCCGCGCCCCGCGGCGGAATGGTCCGCCATGGTTTCCGCCGCTCCGCTCCCCGACGCCGCCCCGGACAACTGGGTCGACCGCCGCGCCCCAGCGGCCTTGCGCCCCTGGCTGAAGCTGGGCCGGTTCGACCGGCCGGCGGGGATCTGGCTGCTGATGCTGCCCGGCTGGCAGGGGATCGCCCTGGCCGCCGCCATGCGGGGCCGTTGGCCCGATCCCTGGCTGATCGCCGCCTTCGCCATCGGCGCGTCCCTGATGCGCGCCGCCGGCTGCGCCTTCAACGACATCGTCGACCGGGACATCGACGCCAAGGTCGCCCGCACGGCGGGCCGGCCCATCGCATCCGGCCAGATCAGTGTGAAAGGCGCGCTGACGTTCATCGCCATGTGCAGCCTGATCGCCCTCGGCGTGCTACTGACCATGGGGCCGCTGGCCATCGGCCTCGGCGTCGCCTCCCTGGCCCTGGTGGCCATCTATCCGTTCATGAAGCGGATCACCTGGTGGCCGCAGGCCTGGCTCGGCCTGACCTTCAACTGGGGCGCCCTGCTGGGCTACGCCGCCGCCACCGGCCGCCTCGATCCCCCCGCCGTGCTGCTCTACGCGGCCGGCCTGTTCTGGACCCTGGGCTACGACACCATCTACGCCGTGCAGGACCTGGAGGACGACGCCCTGGCCGGGGTCAAGTCCTCCGCCCGCCGCCTGGGCGCCGCGGCGCCGCGGGGGGTGCTGTTTTTCTACGGCGTCGCCATCATCCTGACGACCCTGGCCGCCGCCGCCGGCGGTCTCGGCCCGCTGGTCTTCCCGTTCCTGCTGCTCTACGCCGCCCACCTGATCCGCCAGGGCCTGCGCCTGAAGGTGGACGATCCGATGGGGGCGCTGACCCTGTTCAAGTCCAACCGGAACGCGGGGCTGATCCTGTTTGTCGGGCTGGTGGCGGGGCTGTGGCGGGCTGGAGTCTAGGGCGGGCCCCTACACAGGCCTCGGTCATTGCCCCTAGGATGCGGGGGCCGGGGGCGAACCGGCGACCGGAAGCGAGGCGCACGCACCCCATGACTCCATCGGAGCAGATCGACCAGCTGATCGCGGGAATCACCGACTGGCGCGGTGAAACCTTCGCGGCCCTTCGCCAGACCATTCTCGAGGCGGACCCGGCGATCACCGAGGACTGGAAGTGGATGGGCAGCCCGGTCTGGAATCGGGACGGGATGATCGCCGTGGCCAACGCCCACAAGGGCAAGGTGAAGCTCACCTTCGCCGACGGCGCGAAGATCCCGGATCCGGACAAACTCTTCAACGCGGGCCTGGACGGCAATGCGAGGCGCGCGATCGACTATCTTGAGGGCGACAGGATCGATGAGCGCGCGTTGAAGGACCTCGTCCGCGCGGCCATTCTATTCAATCAGAGCAAGACGAAGACAAAGGCCTCACCGGGCGCTTCGGCGACGTCGAAGGCCGGCAAGACGGGGAAGAGCTAAAGCCTACCACAAACTCCCCTTCGCCCGCTCCGGCCACTCATCATCATAGGCCTTGCCGCCCACCGTACCGCCGCTCAGCGCCGCCAGCATCCGCCCCGGCGTCGGCAGGCTGGCCGGATCGACGCGGCTTGCAGGGTCCCACAGGGCCGACCGCACCACCGCCCGGGCGCACTGGAAGAAGACGGTCTCGATGGTCATCACCATCACCGACCGCGGCGGCTTTCCGTCGACCGCGAATGAGGCCAGCAGCTCGGGGTCGATGCTCAGCACCGCCCGGCCGTTGACCCGCAGGGTGGTCCCCGAGCCCGGGATCATAAACAGCAGCGCCACCCGCGGGTCGCGGACGATGTTGCGCAGGGAATCGACCCGGTTGTTGCCCCGCCAGTCCGGCAGCATCAGGGTCCGCTCGTCCACCATCCGCACGAACCCCGGCTTGTCCCCGCGGGGCGAGGCGTCCAGCCCCTCCGGGCCGCTGGTGGCCAGAACCACGAAGGGGGAGGCGGCGATGAGGGCGCGGTATTCCGGGGTCAGATAGTCCACCTCCTTCACCGTGGAGGCCGCGTTCGGGGCGCCGTAGAGGGCTTCCAGGGCTTCGACGGTGGTCAGCAGGGTCATGGAAACAAGGTCCCCGGCTTGCCCTGGCAGGTCCCAGGCGTCATCTTTGTAGCAAGGAGCCTTATTCGCCGCCATGCCCGCCGCCGCCCGCGTCAGTCCCAAAGACTATTTCACCCCAGAGGAATGGACGCGCCTGTCGCACCATTCGTCCTGGCGGGGGCTGGCCCTGGTCGCCCATTGCTGGGCGATGATCTTCGCCGCCGGGGCCATGGCGGTGGTCTGGCCGATCACCCTGCCGATCGCGGTGATGATCATCGGCACGCGGCAGCTGGGGCTGGCCATCCTGCTGCACGACGCCGCCCACGGCGCCCTGCACCCCAACCTGAAGCTCAACGACTGGGTCGCCGAGTGGATCTGCTCCGGCGGCGTTGCGCCCTACCGGGCCTACCACCTGCAGCACCACAAGTTCGCCCAGCAGGCGGAGGACCCGGACCTCGGGCTTTCGGCCCCGTTCCCGATCAGCCGCCAGTCCCTGCGCCGCAAGATCATCCGCGACCTCACCGGGCAGACCTTCTTCAAGCAGCACTTCGGCCCGCTGACCCGCAAGCTGCGCGAGCGCAAACCCGGCCAGGTCGCCTGGCCGATCATCGCCGCGGAGGCCAGGCGCAAGCGCCGCTTCCTCGTCGGCAACGGCCTGGGCCTGCTGGTGATGAGCCTCGCCAGCCTGGTCTGGCCGCCCCTGTGGTGGGCCTGGTTCGGCCTGTGGCTGCTGCCGCTGGCCACCTGGTATCCGATGGTCACCCGGCTGCGGAACATCGCCGAGCACGCCTGTGTGGCCAAGGACGAGCCCGATCCCCTGCGCCACGCCCGCACCACCCTTGCGGGCGTGGCCGAGCGGCTGTTCATCGCCCCCTATTATGTGAACTACCACTGCGAGCATCACATGTTCATGCATGTGCCCTGCTACAATCTGCCCGCCGCGCACCGCATGCTGGCGAAGACGGGCGTGACCGACGGGATGCTGGTGGAGCGCGGCTATGCGTCCGTCCTGCGGATCGCCGCACCCGCGTGACTGTCCAGACCATCGCCGACCCGCGCGGCTTCATCCTCGCCAACTGCCGCCTGCAGACCCCGCCGCACACGCCGGAGCTGTCGCTCTATCTGGCCGACGAGATCACCCCGATCTGGCGGCTGACGGAGGAAGCCCTGGGGGAGCTCGGCCTGGCCCCGCCGTTCTGGGCCTTCGCCTGGTCCGGCGGCCAGGCCGTGGCCCGCTATCTGCTCGACCACCCTACCGAGGCGCGGGGCAAACGCGTCGTCGACTTCGCCACCGGCTCGGGGCTGGTGGCCATCTCGGCCATGCTGGCCGGGGCGACCCAGGCGACGGGCTCCGACATCGACCCCTTCTGCGCCGCCGCCGTGGCCCTGAACGCCGGCGCCAACGATGTGGCCATGGCCTTCACCGCCCGCGACCTGTTGGACTCAGCCCCGCCCGACGCCGACCTGATCACCGCCGGCGACATCTGCTACGAAAAGCCCCTGGCCGAACGGGTGCTGGCCTGGCTGCGCGTCGCCCACGACCGCGGGACCCGCGTCCTGATCGGCGATCCGCACCGCACCTACTTCCCCCGCGAGGGCCTTGTGAAACTCGCCGAGTACCAGGTCGAGACCACAAGGGAGCTCGAGGATTTCGCGGTAAAGCGGACGGGGGTCTATACGTTTCCGCGCTGACCGCCCCGCTCTAGGGGTCGCCCCATGACCTACGAAGACTACCGCGCCATCGTCATGAGCTTTCCCGGCGTCGAAGAGGGGACCTCCTACGGCGAGCCGGCGTTCTTGGCGCGCAAGAAGTTCCTCACCCGCCTGCGCAAGGAGGACAATTCCGTAGTCTTCCTGGAGGTCGGTCCCGACGAACGCGAGATGCTGATGGAGGCCGAGCCGCAGACCTTCCACTTCACCGACCACTACCGGGACTATCCGGCGGTGCTGGCCCGATTGGAGACCCTGCACCCCGACGCCCTGCGCGGCCTGATCGAGCGGCGCTGGCGCAAGGTGTCGCTGAAGTCGGTGGTGAAGGCCTGGGATAGCGAGCGGTAGCAACCCACACCTCCTATTCCTCCATCCCTCTGCATTCCGTCATCGCCGGGCTTGTCCCGGCGACCCAGGATCACAGACGGTGCAGGGCGCGCGGATCGGCGGCCGCTGCGGCGACCAACCGAGCCAATTCCGGTCGCCAGTGTTCCTGGGTCGCCGGGACAAACCCGGCGATGACGGAAAGAACGATATCCCCATAATTGCGGGTGAGGGGCCTCAGATCGACCCCGTCTCCTTGAACGGAACCGCCACCGCCGCCGGCTCGGAATGCGGGACGGTGGCCGTGGCGGGCCAGGTCTCCAGCTGGCTGCGGCCGGAGCCGGAGTCGGTGTGCTCGATGATGTCGCGGATGGTGTCCGCGTCCTCGCCGTCGTCGATCTCGACGATCTCCACCGCGTCCGGATAGAAGGCCAGATGGCCGCGGATCGCGGCCACGGCGTCGTAGGGCTCCTCGTAGACCCAGACCTTGTTCTCGGCGATGCGGGCGTCGCGGCTGATGGTGAAATAGGAGGCGTCGCCCTTATAGGGACAATGGCTCGAATGGTCGGTGCGGCCGAGGAACTCCATCGCCACATCCTGGCGCGGGAAATACTGCACGGGCGGATAGTCGGCCTCCCGCAGGGTGAGGGCGGCGCGGGTGTCGGCGATCACATGGCCCTCGAACAGCGCCTGCACGCGCTTGGGGTTGCCGGTGATGGTGATCGGATGATCGGGCCCGGGGATTTTCATGACGCGGCTCCTGCGGATGGCTGTTGCTTGTGCAACGCGCGAGCGTGTGATCCTGTTCGCGGCCGCCGCGCGGGGGAATGCGCGGACGGGCGAACTGTGGGGAAGCGTGCCGGATGAATAGCGTCGTCGTGATCCTGGGGATCCTGATCACCGTGGTGACGGGGGTCCCGGTTCTGATCCAGCTGTTGCGCGAGCATCCGCGGGGCCTGTTCATCCTGTTCTTCGCCGAGATGTGGGAACGCTTCTCCTATTATGGAATGCGCGGCCTGCTGGTTTTCTACCTGACCCAGCAGTTCCTCCTCGAAGACAAGACCGCGGCGGCGCAGTACGGCTCCTATACCACCCTGGTCTACCTGCTGCCGCTGATCGGCGGCGTGCTGGCGGACCGCTACCTTGGACCGCGCAAGGCCATCGCCTTCGGCGCCCTCTTGCTGGTGTTCGGCCATATGGCCATGGCCATCGAGGGGCCGCCCGCCCATCAGATCCTGACCTACAAGGGCGCCCAGTACGCCTTCCAGGCCAAGGGTCTCGGCGACGATCGCAACGTCACCCTGATGGTCGCGGGCAAAGGCTACGACTACGGGGCCTCCGCCGATGGCGGCATCGCCATCAAGGGCCTGCCGGCTGGCGCGCCCTTGCCGTCGGTCCTGTCCAAGGATTCGTTCCAGATGTCGGTCACCGACCGTGATCCGGTGTTCCTCAACGTGCTCTATCTGGCCCTGTCGCTGATCATCATGGGGGTCGGCTTCCTGAAGGCCAACATCTCCTCGATCGTGGGACAGCTCTATCAGGCGGGCGATCCGCGGCGGGACCCGGGTTTCACCCTCTACTACTACGGGGTCAATCTGGGCGCCTTCTGGGCGGCGATCCTCTGCGGCTACCTGGGGCAGAACTTCGGCTGGCGCTATGGCTTCGGCCTCGCCGGCGTCGGCATGCTGCTGGGCTACATCGCCTTCATGATCGGCAAGCCCCTGTTGCAGGGCAAGGGCGAGCCCCCCAATCCGGAGCTTCTGGCCCGGCCGCTGATCGGGCCTTTGAACCGGGAATGGCTGATCTACGGACTAGGGATCGTGGGCCTTGTCGGGGTCTGGTTCCTGGTCCAGCACAACCAGCTGGTCGGCTACGGCCTGGGCTTCGGCGCGCTGGCCGTCCTCAGCTATGTGACCTATTTCGCGGTCACCCAGTGCGACTGGCCCGAGCGGCAGCGGCTGATGCTGTCCATGGTGCTGGTGGGCGGCTCGGTGGTGTTCTTCACACTCTTCGAACAGGCGGGCACCTCCCTCAACCTCTTCGCCGACCGCAACACCGTCCTGACCCTGGTCACCCATCCCACGACCATCAACCTCCTGGGCCTGCCCGTCTTCTTCGGCACGCGGGCCATGTGGGAGGCCGTTCATCCCGCCGGGGCGCTTTGGATCGACATGGGCTTCAACGCCGCCCAGACCCAGTCCTTCAACGCCGGCTTCATCCTGATCTTCGCGCCCCTGTTCGCCTTCCTGTGGAGCGTGCTCGGCCGCCGGGGGCGCGATCCGAACCCGGTCACCAAGTTCGGCCTCGGCCTGCTGCAGGTGGGTCTCGGCTTCCTGGTCATCGTCTGGAGCGCGAACCTCGCCGACGCGACCTTCAAGCTGCCGCTGCTGGTGCTGGCCTTCACCTATCTGCTGCACACAACGGGCGAGCTGTGCCTGAGTCCGGTGGGCATGTCGCAGATCACCAAGCTGTCGCCGCCGGTCCTGGTTTCGACCATGATGGCGGTGTGGTTCCTGGCGTCTTCGGCGGCCCAGTACATCGGCGGCATCATCGCCGGCCAGGCCGGGACCGCCACCGTCGGCGGCCAGGTGCTGGATCCCAAGGGGGCGCTGGCGACCTCGCTGCACACCTTCAACCAGATCGGCTGGGTCGGCGTCTTCTTCGGCGTCGCCTTCCTGATCCTGGCTCCGTTCATCAAGCACTGGGCCCACGGCGCCGACGACACAATCGGCCATCCCGCGCCGGAAGTGGGCGGGGATCGGCAGTCGGTGGAGGCGTAGACGCTGCCAGCGGGCGAGGGTGCGTGCTTCGACACGCGCGCGAAGGGCGCGCTACTCAGCATGACGAATACCTATGAAATCCAAAGTCTTCGTCATCCTGAGTAGGGAGCGCAGCGACCGTGTCGAAGGACGCACGATCGCCGTTCAGCCCTAAACGTTCGTCCCGCCCACGGTCAGCCCGCTGAGCTTCAGGCTCGGCTGGCCGACGCCCACCGGCAC
>PLSW01000216.1 GCA_003165275.1 Caulobacteraceae bacterium | reverse complement strand
CCTTTACCCCACCAACTAGCTAATCAGACGCGGGCCGCTCTAATGGCGATAAATCTTTCCCCCGAAGGGCACATTCGGCATTAGACCAGGTTTCCCCGGCTTGTTCCGAACCAAAAGGCACGTTCCCACGTGTTACTCACCCGTCCGCCACTAACCCCGAAGGGTCCGTTCGACTTGCATGTTTTAGGCCTGCCGCCAGCGTTCGCTCNNGAGCCAGGATCAAACTCTCAGGTTGGTTTGACGTTCTGACTTACGTTTCCATCCCCTTGCGGGGGATGGGCGTTCGTCTGCGTAGTCTATTGACGAGTTCCCATTCGACCCCGGGTCCGAAAACCCGGGTTAAAATGGTGTCTTCAAGAGACCGCATACGATCAGCGTCGAGGACAGACTTGCTCTGTCCGCGGAACGCCGCCGCCTGCGTTTCTCTTTCCAAATCAACGATGTCAAAGACCAAAACCGGCTTGCCGGCTCCACCGTTTTGCGCCCGGTGGCGGCGAAGAGCGGCGTGTTTAGTTGCCGCCGTATTCCGTGTCAACCGGCTTCTTTTTTCATTTCAATCCGTGAGGATTGGGCCGAACAAAGACGCAAAAGACGTCCGGGGGCCGCCGAGGGGCTTCCCTCTTCAGTCCTGAACGAGTCGGTTAAGGCTGGGGAGACTAGCGAGCCGGTTCTGAAAAAGCAAGAAGTTTTTAAGGCTTTTGCTTTCCGGAGCCGGTCAACTGCGGTTCGAAAACCGCCTGTCTCCCGAGCGAGGCGGGTCTATATGCCCGGGAATCGGCCAGTGCAAGCGCAATCGGCGGGCCATTGTTCGCATCGACAACTTACCCATCGGTTCGAGAGCCCGTTTCCCCTTGCACAGTGGGCGAAACGGGCCTTTCGCCCTTCCCCGCCTAACCTCGGAAGCGCGCGCCTCTATATGTGCGGGGTCAGGAGGGTCCTATCCCGCGGCGATATAGGCCTTCAGGTGCTCGGCCTCGGCTTCGGATTCGGCGATCTTGCTCTTCACCAGGTCGCCGATGGAGACGATGCCAGCCAGGCGGCCCTGGTTGATCACCGGCAGGTGGCGCACCCGCCGGTCGGTCATCCGCTCCAGCAGGGTATGCACGGCCTCGCTGGGGCCGGCGAACAGCACGTCGCGGGTCATACAGCTGGAGATCGGCTGGACCAGGCCCGCGGCGCCCTGCTCGGCCACCACGCGCACAATGTCCCGCTCCGACAGGATTCCGATCACCGCGTCGTCGGCGTCGACAATCACCATCGCGCCGACCCGGCGTGAATGCAGCAGGGCCGCCGCCGCGCCGACGGTCTCGTTCGGCGAGGCGGTGAACACGTTGTCGCCCTTGTCCTTGAGAATCTGCGACAGAAACATCGGCATTCCTCCTGGGCTCCCTCGGTGGGGGCCTTCTTTATTTCAGGAGGGTCACGCCATTCCGGCCCGGAATCAATTCCCTATGCCGTGATCGACCGTCGGCCGAGGATGTGCAGGGCGGGGGACAGCAGGAAGAGGCCGACGGCGAATCCCACCAGGTGCGCCTGCCAGGCCACCGGCGCGCCGCCGGAACCCGGGGTCCATCCCTTCAATACGGCGCCGAACAACACATTGATCAGCACCCAGGCCACCGCCAGGCCGACGACGGGCTGGCTGGTGAAGGGCGCGAGGTCCCCGCGCCGCCACAACAGGCGAGAGCCCGCCCCCATCAGGCCGGACACGGCGCCGGAGGCGCCGATCACCGGATCCGCGGAGCCGGGATTGAGGGCGGCGTAGCCGAGGTTCGCGAGCACGCCGCACACCATATAGAAGACGAAGAAGCCGGCGACGCCCCGGCCGTCCAGTCCGAACCGCCGGGAGACCGGGGTTCCGAAGGCGACCAGGAAGCCGGCGTTCATCAGCACGTGCGGCCAGCCACCATGCAGGAACAACGCGGTGACCATCGTCTCGTAGCGGCCGTCCGACAGGTCCGTCGGCCGAAACCCGTAGCGATCGGCCAGGGCGTCCACCCCAAACAGCGATTGAACGGCGAAGGCGGCCAGCAACACGCCGAACAGGGTCATCACCGGCCAGGGGATGTTGAACATCGGCTCACGAGGAGGCTCGCGGGGGGGCTCCCGAGGCGGCTCCCACGGCCCCGCCGTCTCCATCGGGTCGTCGTTATCCGCCAAGGCCTGCTCCACGTCCGCCGCTCAACCAGGGCGGCGCGCCGCAAAAAACGCATCGCCTAACCTGGATTAACGCTTTTGCGAGGGGTTGGAAGCTAAACCCGCCCCCATGTCCGATTTTGGCACGGTCGTTGCTTAACCATGACCGCGCGCAGCGGACGGGAGATGTGACCGCATGACCAAGGCCAAGCTTCATCGCAGAGTCGCCCTCTTCGCCGCCGGCCTGATCGCGGCCGGCGCGCTCGCCTCCTCCGCTGGCGCCCAGACGATGACCGCCAACTCTTCCTCGTTCAACGCCGGCTACGGCCGCACCGCAGGCCAGGAAAACCGGCCCGTCGACGTCACCCTCGGCGACGCCAACGGCAACGTGGTTGTGCAGGGCGGGCTGATCCAGACCAGCGCCTCGACCAGCGTCTTCGCCCACGCCAGCGCCGGGGCGATGGACTCGACCTCCGGGGTCGGCGGCGGCGGCTCGGCCTCCGCCATCGGCAACAACCTGACCGTGGTCGTGCAGGGCAACGACAATATCGTGGTGGTCACCGCGACCCAGACCAACACCGGGACCGTCACGGCGACGAGCACCACCAACGGAAAGCAATAGGGCCATGGCCTGCGCCTCCCCTCGCCTGTCGCTTCTGATGCGCGCCAAACTGCCGGCGGCGGTGACGGCGATGGCGATGACCCTGTCGGCCTGCGTCTCCCCGGTGGCGGGGCCGCAGGGGCGCTACGCCGTCCCCATCGGCGACGCGCCGGTGACGGCCAACCCCACCCCCTATTCCCCAGCCCTGGTCTGCCTGGGCGAATACGCCCGGGCCAACCATCGCAACTCGCCGCGGATCGCGGTGGGCCGCATCGCCGACTACACCGGCAAGGAAGAGTCCGACGGCTCCGGCCGCAAGCTGACCCAGGGCGCCTCGCTGATGGCCATGTCGGCCCTGGCCAAGTCCGGCGCCAGCCTCGTGGAGCGCTATGACACCAGCGTCTCCGAACTGGAACTCAAGTACGCCAACAACAAGCTGATCAGCGACCCGGCGGGAGAGCCGCAGCTGAACGCCCCCACCGACTATCGCCGGATCAACGCCGGCCAGGTGCCGGGGTCCGACTACTATCTGGTGGGCGGCATCACCGAGCTGAACTTCAACATCCGCTCCTCCGGCCTCAACGCCCAGGGCGGCGCCCTGAGCAACAAGATCAGCGCCACCGGCTCGGGCCAGCTGTTCGTGATGAACATCGGCCTCGACCTGCGCCTCGTCGACACCCGCACCCTGCAGGTGGTGGACGTGATCTCCTACCAGAAGCAGATCATCGGCCGGCAGGTGGGCGTCGGCCTGTTCGACGTCCTGGGCGGCAACGTCTTCAACGTCTCCGCCGGCGAGGGCGGGCTGGAGCCGATCCAGCTGGGGGTGCGCTCGGTGATCGAGCGGGCCGTGCTGGAGATGATGTCCAACCTCTATGGCGCGCCGGGGCCGCAGGCCTGCCTGCAGGGCCACGATCCCCTCGGCGGGCGCACCACCGGCGTCACCGGCGGCTACACCCCCGCCTACAACAACCAGGGAAGCAACAATGCGCGCACCCGCGAAGATCCTTCTCGCTGGGACGATTCTCGCGATCCCGCTGCTGCCGCCGCTATGCGCGGTCGCTACTAGCCAGAGCACGGTCCAGGCGACCCAGATCGCCAGCGCCGACGTCACGGCCGACCTGCCGCTGAACGTGGTGGATGTGTCGACCGCCACCACCGGCGTCACCACCGCGACCGGAAATTCGCTTTCAAGCGCCGTGCAGACCGGGTCGCTGAACGTCCAGACCGCCCAGACGGTCAGCGCCAACGTCGCGGCCTCCACCACCTTGACCGTGACCACCAACGCCGGCGCCC
Organism: Caulobacteraceae bacterium; assembly: GCA_003165275.1. Taxonomy (GTDB): domain Bacteria; phylum Pseudomonadota; class Alphaproteobacteria; order Caulobacterales; family Caulobacteraceae; genus Poindextera. Next base: position 1,427 of record PLSW01000216.1, on the reverse strand, counting down.
AGACCAGCCTGACCACCGCGGCCACCGGCAACGCCAGCGACGCGGGCAGCTACGCCGGCGGCCCGCTCACCGGGACGGTGACCCAGTCCATTGGCGCGGCGAGCAACATCACCGCCGACAGTTCCATCGCCGCCAGCGCGGCCCAGACTGGGGCGGCGACCATCGACACCCAGGCCATCGCCAATTCCCACGGGATCACCGTGCAGGACACGTCGGCGACCATGACCGTGAACCAGTCCAGCGCCGGCCTGGCCCAGGCCACCGGCGGCAACGAGTTGATGTACACGCCGGGGACGGCGTCGATGTCGTCGTCCGCTGTGTCGAACAATGTGACCGCGGTGGGGACGGGCAACGCCAACCAGACCCTGACCGTCGGCCAGACCATGACCGGCGCCCGCACCCAGGCGGCCGAGTTCGACGACGCCGGAAACGCCCAGACCTTCGCCGGCCAGGCCACGGCCACGGCCAACAACCTCGCCGCCACCAACGAGACCGGCGCCCTCGCGGTCACCGACAGCCAGGCCAACGCCGGCTACCTCCGCGCCCAGGCTGTGGTGACCAGTTATGAGTTCGGAACCGGCTCGGCCAGCGCCTATGGGGTCGGCAATTCTGTCCTGGTCGGCAATTCCGGCCCGTCGATGAGCCTGGAGAACACCCAAGCCAACACCAGCGGCGTCGACGCGATCGCCAGCTTCACCGGTAACAACGGCTACGACGCCTCCGCTAACGCCACCGCCATGGGCAATGCGGTGACCGCCTACGCCTGCTCCAACTGCGGGGGCGTAATGACGGTGAACAGCAACCAGACCAGCAGCGGCGGGGTGAGCGCCAGTTCCACGACGACGACGACCGCCGGGAACCGCAGCGTGACCGGGGCGGCGACGGCGGTGGGGAACAATGCGACGTTCTATGTGAGCAAGCCCGGGGGGTGAGCCGGGCGGGGCGGATCAGCCCGTCATGTCGGGACGATGGTGGCGGCGCATCGGCGACATTTGCTTCTTTCAACCGACGGGCGATCGCGGCTGGCAGGCGTCGCAACTACCACTTAGGGTGGTTATCGGAGGTGGGGCCAACAAAGCGAATGATGTCTGCGCCGCGCTGTAGTTTCCCTAGGGCGAGCGCAAAGGAAGGTGTTGAGCGTTGCAGTCGATTGGTTGCGGCTTGATGCCTATTCTTTCCATTGCCCCAATAATCGCGTTGATCGGCGTCAGCGTTCTCGTGCTGCGACGTGAGAACGGACAAGAGTCGCGGACAAGGGCGCCCTGAAGCTGTGGGGCCGTTGATGCCGCCCTCGGACCAATATATCCGAGTGAAAGAGCGGCCCAGAACCGTACATTGGCACTTCGTTCCGTGCCTATCCGGTTAACACAGACACCCACTAGATGTAGTGTGCACCCACTGGCCGGAATATAGCTGGGCATAGGTCG
>PLSW01000293.1:300-2582 GCA_003165275.1 Caulobacteraceae bacterium | reverse complement strand
ACTATCTCGCAGCCCTACTCGGACAAGTCCGCCGTTAACCCGGATTCGGAGCCCTGTTGCTTGTCCTCCCCGCGCGCGGGGAGGTGTCGCGAGCGCAGCGAAGCGACGGAGGGGCAAGCCCACCATCCACTCGCCCCTCCGTCATCTCGCGATGCTCGATGACACCTCCGCGCACGCGGGGAGGACAAGGTCGCACTATGTCATCCCGCTCACCCAACCGCCACGTTTGCGCCACCGTGCGCCCTGACGCTTGTTCCGCGAGGGTCCGGTGAGCACAGCCGCGCGGCGACGGAACGGAACACTGAGCGCCCTGGGCCTTGCCGCCTCGGCGGCCGCGCACCTGTGCGTGATCGGCTTTCTCGCCTGGTCGATTCGCCCGACGCTGGACATCCCTGACAGCCCGCCCCTGGAGGTCAGCCTCTGGCCGCCGGCTCAGCATGCCCGACCCTCGCCGAAGCCGCCGGCGCCCCGCCCCATCGCCGCGCCGCGCGCGCCATCGCGAGACGCCCTCGCCGAATCGCCCGCGCCGATTGCCCTGCCCGCCCCCTCCGGCGAGGCCGTTCACGCCACCGACGCGGTGCGGGAGCTGTTGCGGGCCAGCGTGGGCTGCGACCATCCCGACGCCTTCCACCTCACCGCCGAGGAGCTTGAGCAGTGCCGCCGCCGCGCTCGCCGTCTGGGCGAGGACGAGCCGCTCTACGCCGTCCGCCCGCACGATTCGCGCAAGCTGGCGGCCTTCGACCAGGCGGCCCGGGCGAACGAGGCCGAACAACACGCCCTCGACGGGCCGATCCGCGTGCTTATCCCGCTCTGCTCCGGGCCCGGCTCCAACTTCACGGGCGGCTGCCTGTCGCCGCACTACAAGAAGGGCGTCCAGGGCTCGTCCGAGGCCGACCAACGGTCAGTCTGGCATTGATAGAGATTTCGCGCGCCCATCCGCGCCACCGTTCAGCCATGATAGACGTTGTTCATGCGACCGAACCGATCTGGAGCTAAGATGAAACGGATATTCGCCCTGGCCGTGGCCGTCAGCGCCCTCTCCGCCCCGGTCCTGGCCGAACCCAAGCAGCCGATCAACACCGGTCTTTGGGAAGCCCACACGGTGTTTCTCGGGCTCATCAGCAAGACCGAACGCTGGTGCATCAAGCCGGCGGACATCGCCAAGTTCCTGTCGGGCCCCAGCAATCACATCTACCACTGCACCTACCCGGAGAACTCCGCCGAGAGCGGCAAGATTCACTTCAAGGGCGCCTGCGTCGACAAGAAGGGCCAGACGATCAAGCTGCAGGGGGACGGCGACTACACCGAAACCGCCATGCACATGAGGGCCTCCGGCTCCACCCAATGGATGGGCATCCCCATCGGCGGCGGCGCCACCGCCGACGCCCATTTCCTCTCCGCCACCTGCCCGCCGGACGCGAAGAGCTTCAAGTAATCAGCAGGCCTTCTCCCCTTGGGGGAGAAGGCCTGTTAACCACTCACAAAAAACGGCCCCGGATCACTCCGGGGCCGTCGTTGTCTGACCGTGAGGCCGACGCCTATTCGGCGTGGGCCGCTTCGGCCTCGGCCGCCTCGGCGATCTCGGTCGGCAGGTCTTCGATCACGTCAACCGCGCGGGCCGCGGCCAGGACGTCGTCGCGCTTGGCGGCGATGCGCTGCAGGCCGCGCAGGTAGGAGCCCGTGCCCGCCGGAATAAGCCGGCCGACGATGACGTTCTCCTTGAGGCCTTCCAGCGTGTCGACCTTGCCGTGCACCGAGGCCTCGGTGAGCACCCGGGTGGTTTCCTGGAAGGACGCCGCCGAGAAGAAGCTGCGGGTCTGCAGGCTCGCCTTGGTGATGCCCAGCAGCACCGGCTGGGTGAGCGCGGGCCGGCCCTTGCGGGCTTCGGTCTTGGCGCTTTCCTCCTCGAAATCGGGCTTGTCGAGCTGATCGCCCTTGATCAGGCCGGTGTCGCCCGGATCGAGGATTTCGACCTTCTGCAGCATCTGACGCACGATGGTCTCGATGTGCTTGTCGTTGATCGGCACGCCTTGGAGCCGGTAGACCTCCTGGATCTCATTGACCAGGAACTCGGCCAGCGCCTCGATGCCCTGGATGCGCAGGATATCGTGCGGATCCGGGTTGCCGTCGATGATGTACTCGCCCTTGCGGATCACGTCGCCGTCGTGGACGGCGATGTGCTTGCCCTTGGGGATCAGGAACTCCACCGGATCGCCGCCGTCCTCGGGGGTGATCTTGATGCGGCGCTTGTTCTTGTAGTCGCGGCCGAACTCGACCCGGCC
>PLSW01000293.1:0-212 GCA_003165275.1 Caulobacteraceae bacterium | reverse complement strand
GGCCAGGCGCTTGTAGCCGCCGTCGGTGTCGAGCACCGCCATGGCCGGACGCAGGTCCGCCCCGCGGGGGCTGGCCCGCCAGTCGATGATCACCCGGTTGGAGATGCCCGTGGCCTCGTCGGCCTCGTCGCGCACCGACAGCCCGTCGACCAGGTCCTCGAAGCGGACCTTGCCGCCCACCTCGGTGATGATCGGGGTGGTGTACGGGTCCC
>PLSW01000092.1 GCA_003165275.1 Caulobacteraceae bacterium | reverse complement strand
CGTTAACCCGGATTCGGAGCCCTGTCGGGAACGCAGTGCTGCTGGGGGAGAGGTTTGGTCATTCACCGGAGTGCGTACCGCGCCCCTGCGTGCGCCCGGGGATGTCCGAGATCACGAATAGGCCGCTTGGCGGGATCGGCGGCTGCAGACCGCCGAGCCGAATTATGCGAACAGCCGGTACGTGAACACAGGTAAGGTGTGAAACGCCGATGCGGGAGGCTGGCGCGGGCTCTCGCTCTTGCTCCCGCTTCAGGAACGCCGGCAGCGACGCCTCCGCCTTTCCCATGCTGGCTTCCCCTTGAAGGCAACATGCTGAAATGCCTCAGAAGTCGCGCGTCGAAATAGAATCTGCCCTATCAATTGCGACCGCCAAATTCGCGCGAGATCCTCAAACCCAGACCGAAACCTTTTTCCTCGGCCGCTAGCACGCGGATACGGGGCTGATCAGGGTCTGGCTGAATCCGGCGTACGGCGGAAAGGCCCTGGGTCGAACATCAAATGCGCCGCCCACTGCCCCCCCTCGACGAGGGCGACGATCTCTTCGCGAATATAGGTCCCGAGGCGCTCGGCGGCCTTGGGGATGTTCGCCCCCGGTTGCGTGGCGAGCACGAGTTGTCGATTGAGTTGGGGCGCGGTTATCGGCGCATATACAAGGCGTTTCGCCTCGGCATCTCGGATAACCGCTGAAATCGGCAAGATGGAGTAACCCAATCCATATTCCACCAGTTCCTTCATCAAGTGAAAGGAATCCGATTCAAAGTTGACATTGAGAGGCAAGCCCATTTTAGTCGCGGCGTTCTCGACCAGAACTCTTAACCCGTGAGGATGGCTCGGCAAGATCAACGCAAGGGAGGCGCAATCCTTGAAGGAAACCGCCAAATCGGGAGAAAGATTGGAGCCAGGCGGTCCAACCAGCCCTAGGGGTTCCAGCACCATCTCTTCTGTCGCAAGTCGATAGTCTGAGGCCGGTCCATATAGAAGGGCGATGTCGATCTCCCCGCGCTGAAGCCAGTCAATGAGATGTCCGCCATAGCCCTCAACGATGCGTAGCGACACATTTGGCGCCTCATGCTTGATCCGACGAGCGAGGGGGCCCGCCAACACTTTTCCGGTCGTGGGGGGCATGCCGAACACGACATTTCCGCCCACCTCATCAGATTTGGATCGAATCTCCTCGATCGCGAGTTCGATCTGGCGCAGGGGTCCCGCGATGCGCCTACGCAATTCGTCGCCTTCGGGCGTGAGCTCCATGCCGCGGCGGTGCCGACGGAACAGGGGAAATCCCAAACTATCCTCGAGCAGTCGCATCTGCCGACTCAGCGCCGGCTGGGCGAACCGCATGCGATCGGCGGCGCGGCTAAGGGATCCCAGTTCCGCGACTTTCAGGAAAAAGCCGAGCCGTCGATTTTCCATGGCCGTCCAACTGAGGTGATATCCAACAATCGCATATCACGATGGAGGACTTTGCACTACGGCCACCCCACAGATTGCCGGTATCAAGGCGTGAGAGCGAGACGATACGGCCCTTTGAACCGCTCACCGCGTCTGAAATCTTTGGACAACCGAAGGGTAACAAAGGGATAGGACTGCCGTGGCGGCCAAACTCCAAACCCGACAAACACCGTCAGCCCCGATGTCGCCTGAGAATGCTCGCGCACAGATTGCTGCTGCCCGGTCATTTCTGCTTGTGCCTGGTGATCGCCCCGACCGCTTCGAAAAGGCGCAGCTTTCAGGCGCTGACCTCGTGATCCTCGACCTCGAAGACGGCGTACCGCCGCAGGCCAGGGAACAGGCACGCTCATACGTTCGCGATTGGCTCGGGGCCGGGCGGCCTGCGCTGGTGCGTATCAACGCGGCCGATACTGCATGGTTCGAGCAGGACCTCACATTGAGCCCGGAAAAGGGCCTGCTTGGTTTCGTGGTGCCTAAGGCGACAGATGCGCCCTCGCTCCGACGTGTCGCCGACCTCAGGCCTGTCGTCGCGCTCATCGAAACCGCAGCCGGGGTGATCGATGCGCGACGGATCGCGCTAACGTCGGGCATCGTGCGACTGGCGATCGGCACGATCGATCTAGCGCTGGATCTCGACGTTAGCGCCGAGGACGACGTATTCGACCCGGTCAGGCTCGAACTGGCCTTGGCCTCGCGCGCCGCGGCGTTAGCGCCGCCGATCGATAGCGTCGTCGCCGAGTTCGGCAATGCCGACGCAATCACGGCATCGGCCCGGCGCGCACGTGCGCTCGGACTGTCGAGCAAGCTAGCCATCCATCCCGCGCAGTTGCAAGCCATCCACGAAGCGTTTCGTCCGACCCGGATCGAAATCGAGCGGGCGAAACGCATCGTGGCGGCGGACGCCGAGGCTGGCGGCGCCGCGGCGGCGTTGGACGGCGCAATGGTCGAACGGCCGATGGTTATGCGCGCTCAGCGGACGCTCGCCAGAAGCATGAACTATGAGTGCTGACGCCGCCCGCGACCCGACCGATAGATGGATCGGCCGGGCCGAAATCCAAAGTGGTATTGCCTCTTGGTTCGCGGCGGAGGGGCTGCGCGCGATCGACCCGGCGATCCGATCCGCAGAAGGCGCCGCGCCGCTGCTGTCGCACTGGGCCCATTTCCTCGACATCGTGCCAATGGGGAAATGCGACATGACGGGCCTCGAAAGCGGCGCGACGGCTTTCTGGCGCCTTTGCAGTTGCCGCGACGCATGTGGGCCAGAAGCAGACTCCGGTTCAAACGCGCGATCAAGGTCGGCGGTGTTTGCTTGACCGCCCCCGCGAGCTTTTGCTGATCCTCCACGGAGCCCCAATGGCGATGCCTGAACTCGACGATCCGTACCAGGACATACGCACCGCGGTGCGCGCGCTCTGCGCGGAATTTCCTGATGAGTATCACCGCAAGGTCGACGCCGAGCGCGGCTATCCCGAGGCGTTCGTCGACGCGCTGACCAAGGCGGGCTGGCTTGCAGCGCTAATCCCGGAAGCCTACGGCGGCTCCGGCCTTGGCCTGGCGGAAGCATCGGTGATCATGGAGGAAATCAACCGCTCGGGGGGCAATTCCGGTTCGTGCCACGGCCAGATGTACAACATGGGCACACTTCTGCGGCACGGCTCTGATGAACAGAAACGCACCTATCTGCCAAAAATCGCCACGGGCGAACTGCGCCTGCAGGCGATGGCGGTCACTGAGCCGACCACTGGCACCGACACGACAAAGCTCAAGACCCGGGCGGTGCGTCAGGGCGATCACTATGTCGTCTCCGGCCAGAAGGTCTGGATCAGCCGCATCCGGCATTCGGATCTGATGATCCTGCTCGCCCGAACGACGCCGATCGACCAGGTGCAGAAGGCATCACAGGGATTGTCGATCTTCCTGGTCGATATCCGTGCGGCCCTGGGCCACGGGATGGAGATCAAGCCCATCGCCAACATGGTCAATCACGAGACCAACGAAGTCTTTTTGGACGAACTGCGCATTCCGATCCAGAACCTGATCGGCGACGAGGGAAAGGGCTTCAAATATATCCTCGACGGGCTCAACGCCGAACGTACGTTGATCGCCGCCGAATGTATTGGAGACGCCTACTGGTTCGTGGATCGGGCCAGTCGCTACGCCAACGATCGCATCGTCTTCGACAGGCCAATCGGCCGCAATCAGGGGGTCCAGTTCCCGATCGCCGAAAGCTACATTGAAACCCGTGCGGCCGATCTGATGAGATTTCGCGCGGCCCAGCTTTTCGACGAACACAAACCCTGTGGGGCCGAAGCCAATATGGCTAAGCTTCTGGCCGCCAACGCGTCGTGGAAGGCGGCTAATGCCTGTCTCCAGACCTATGGCGGCTTTGGCTTCGCGCACGAATATGACGTCGAGCGAAAGTTCCGCGAGACGCGCCTGTATCAGGTCGCTCCGATCTCCACGAACCTGATCCTGTCTTACGTCGCCGAGCATATCCTCGGCATGCCAAGGTCGTTCTAGGTGGGTGCGCTGGACGATGTGCTCGTCGTGAGCCTAGAACACGCCGTCGCCGCGCCTTTCGCAACGCGCCAACTGGCCGACAACGGCGCGCGCGTCATCAAGGTCGAGCGCATAGAGGGCGGTGACTTCGCCCGATCCTATGACGAACGGGTTCGCGGCCTGTCATCGCATTTCGTGTGGTGCAACCGCTCCAAGGAGAGCCTGGCGCTCGACCTCAAAAGCGCCGAGGGTCTCGCGGCGTTGAAGGTCCTCGTGGCCAAGTCCGACGTCCTTGTCCAGAATCTTGCTCCCGGCGCTGCGGCCCGCATGGGTCTCGACTACGCCACGCTCGCGGAGCTGCATCCGCGGCTGATCGTTTGCGACATATCGGGCTATGGCCAGAGCGGCCCGTATGAACTGCGCAAGGCCTACGACCTGCTGATCCAGGCCGAAAGCGGCTTCCTCTCCATCAGTGGAACACCGGAAAGTCCGGCCAAGGCGGGATGCTCGATCGCCGACATCGCGGCAGGAATGTATGCCTATTCCAATATTCTGACAGCACTTATTGAGCGAAGTCGCACAGGCAAAGGCCGCCACATCGACATATCGATGCTCGAGGCGATGAGCGAATGGATGTCCTATCCGCTCTATTACGCCTTTGACGGCGCTGCCCCGCCGCTACGCGCCGGCGCAAGCCACGCCAGCATCTATCCCTATGGCCCCTTTCCCACCGCCGACGGCGATGTCGTGCTCGGAGTCCAGAACGACCGGGAGTGGATATCCCTCTGCACACATGTGCTCGCCAAGCCTGAACTGGCGATCGACCCGCGTTTCGTCACCAACAGCCTGCGCACCCGGCATCGCGATGCGCTAGACGCGGTGATTGGCGACTGTTTTCGCCAGCTGTCGCGTGCGCAGGTCACAGAGCGTCTCGATAGGGCGCAGATCGCCAACGCCAATGTAAACACCATGGCGGATCTGTGGATTCATCCCCAATTGAAGGCGCGAGATCGGTGGGTCGAGATCGGCACGCCAGCCGGCGCAGTCCCGGCGCTGCTCCCGCCGGGTATGGGGCAGGACGCCAGGATGGACGCGGTGCCGGCGCTGGGCGAGCAAACAGACAAGATTTTGCGCGAGCTTCTCGTGGGCTAGATCGGCCGGCTCGCCCAACGCTCTGATAGGCGAGCCGGCAATAGCTCTCGCGAAAGCGACATTCGAGCTGTGAGATATGCCATTTCCACATAGTTGTGCTGCGCAGATTTCAGCTGATGCGGTCGCCGGTTTTCTTTACCGACTAGAACATTCAACGGGCAGGATGTGCTGAATGGAAATTGCTTCGAAATCTCAAGGCCGATCCTGGCAAGAAGACGTATTCGAGATTCTCAAATCCGCGGACGTTCGCCACGTCGTTTACGTGCCGGATGCTGGGCACTCCGTTGCGATCAACAGGGCGGTCGAAGACGAGAATATCCATTCCGTCGTCTGCACCACCGAGGAGGAAGGGATTGGCTACTTGGCGGGAGCCTGGCTCGGCGGCGAGCGCGGCGCCCTGCTCATGCAGTCGAGCGGCGTCGGCAATTGCCTCAATACGCTGGCGCTACCGGCGTGTGGGCGTTTCCCGCTCCTGATGGTCGTGACGATGCGCGGCGACTGGGCCGAGTTCAATCCTTGGCAAAATCCGATGGGTCAGGCGACCGAAGCCGCCCTTCGCCTGATGGGCGTGCTGACATGGCGGGCCGACCACCCCGAGGCTGTAGCGCCCCTGCTTCATGGCGCCGCAACCATGGCGTTCAACGGCGACGCGGCATGCGCCCTCCTTCTTGGCCAGCAACTGATCGGAGAAAAGCAGTGGCAGAAGTGACAAGGGGCGGGCCGCTCGATCGCCGGATCGCGGTCGCAAGCCTGCTCGAGAGGCGGGATGATCTCCTGGTCGTGACGGGATTGGGCTCACCGTCCTATGACGTGATGGCGGCCGGCGACCATGACAACAATTACTATCTCTGGGCGGCGATGGGCAGCGCGTGCATGGTCGGGCTCGGTCTGGCATGCGCTCAACCGAACAAAACCGTGCTTGTGCTGACCGGCGACGGTGAAGCGATGATGGGCTTTGGCGCCCTGGCGACCATCGCGGTGAAGGCGCCCCGGAACCTTTCGATCGGCGTCCTCGACAATGGGCATTTCGGCGAGACCGGCATGCAGGTCAGTCACGCCGGTCTGGGCGTCAGTATCGACCGAGTCGCCGCGACCTTGGGCTTTGCCTGGACGGCTGAGATCAACGACTACGACGGCGTCAGCGCCTTTCGCGAACGGCTCGGTCGGCGCGATGGTCCCCAACTGGCCACCATCAAGATCATGGCGGAGAATCCGCCTCGCGCGCTGCCGTCGCGCGACGGCGCCTTCATCAAGAACCGCTTTCGGGCGGCGCTCGGTATCGCGCCAATCTAGGTCAGGGACCAGCATGACGCAGCTTCAACGATTCCATAACATCGTGCGCGGCGCACCCTGTGAGAGTGTTTCGGGGCGATGGCTGAGCACCACCAACCCGTTCACCGGAGAAGATTGGGCAGAGGTGCCGCGAGGTGAAGCCCGAGACGCCCAAGCCGCGGTTGACGAGGCCTATGAGGCGTTCGTACGAGGTCCCTGGCCGTCGATGACAGCAAGCGCCCGTGGAAAGCTCCTGTGGCGTCTCGCCGACCTGATCGAGCGCGATGCGGAAGAGCTCGCGCGGATCGAGGTTCGGGACAACGGCAAGCTCTATGCCGAAATGCTGGGCCAGCTCCAGTACATCCCCGAGTGGTTCCGCTATTTTGGCGGTCTCGCCGACAAGATCGAAGGCGGCGTGCTGCCGATCGATAAAGCCGAGATGTTTAGCTACACCAAGCGCGAGCCCCTAGGCGTCGTGGTGGCAATTACGCCCTGGAACTCGCCGCTTCTGCTGCTGGCATGGAAGATGGCCCCGGCGCTCGCGGCGGGAAACACCATCGTCATCAAGCCGTCCGAATTTACCTCCTGCTCAACGCTTGAGTTCGCGCGGCTCTTCAAGGAGGCCGGGTTTCCCGATGGTGTGGTCAACACGGTCACCGGTCTTGGATCGGAGATTGGCGCGGCCCTGGTGGAAAATCCTCGCGTCGCGAAGATCGCCTTCACCGGCGGCGATGCGACCGGAGCTGCGGTTTATGCCGCCGCCGCAAAAAGTATCAAGCATGTGACGCTCGAGCTGGGCGGCAAGTCGCCTAATATTGTCTTTGCCGACGCCAATCTCGAAAACGCGGTCAAGGGCGCTATCTCGGGCATCTTCGCAGCTACCGGCCAAACCTGCATTGCGGGCTCACGCCTCTTGGTTCAGCGCCCCATATATGAAGAAATGTGCCAGCGACTAGTTGCCTTCGCCGCCCGGGCGAAGCTTGGAGATCCGATGGATCTGGTGACGCAGGTCGGCCCGATCACAACCCAGGCGCAACGCGAGAAGGTGATCAATTATATCGAGATTGCGCGTGGCGAAGGGGCACGCTGTCTGCTGGGTGGTGGAACACCGGATGCTCCGGAACTAGCCAAGGGCTGGTTCGTAGAGCCGACCATCTTCGCCGATGTCACCAGTCAGATGCGCATCGCTCGCGAGGAAGTATTCGGTCCGGTGCTCTCGATTATCCCCTTCGAAGATGAGAACGAGGCGATCGAAATCGCCAACGACACGATCTATGGCCTTGCTGCGGGTGTCTGGACATCAGACATTCGGCGGGCGTTCGCGATGGCCAACCTGATCAAGGCCGGGACCGTTTGGGTCAACACCTATCGTGCGGTGAGTTATATGGCGCCGTTCGGCGGTTACAAACAAAGCGGAATCGGGCGCGAGAGCGGTCAGGCCATGATCAACGAATACCTTCAGACCAAATGTGTCTGGATCAGCCTTGCCGAATCAAGTCCAGACCCTTTCGTTATGCGTTAAATATCAAGCGCAAGGGGGATGGGCTGAGGCAGCCCAAGGATCGGGCAGCCAACGAAATGGTGTCAAGGTCTGCATCCGCTTTGATGCGGGACCCCGCCCTTCACGCGCCATGGTATTGAGCTAAAAGGGACCCCAGCGACGAGACACATTCCCTGGTAAACTCAATGCATTAGAGAATGGCGTGGCGAGGCCCTACTTCCGCGCCGCTGCACAATTGAGGTGCCGAAGTCCCTGAGAGTGGTGGCTTCAGGCTGGGTTCTGAAGCCCGAATAGGACCGCGATTTCGAGACGTCGTCGGGGCGACGGCTCGCGGCTGGGCCCGTTAGAAGCGACTGGAATCCCCGAGCGTTGACAAGCAGCAGCCCCGCTATCTCGCGACACCGAAACCTCCGCCGCCCGGTGTCTCGATGATGAAGACGTCGCCCGGCCGCATATCGACCGTTTGCGTGGCGCCCACCTGCTCCTCGCTGCCGTCGGCGCGACGAACGCTGTTGACACCCAAGCTAGCCGCCTGACCGCCCTCAAGGCCAAAAGGCGGCACGCGGCGGCGATTGGATAAAATGGTCGCGCTCATCGGCTCGCGGAAGCGGATGGCGCGTCGCACGCCATCACCACCAGGATGACGACCCGCGCCCCCGGACCCCGTTCGGACTTCAAAGGTCTCGACCAAGACCGGGAAGCGCCACTCCAGGACCTCTGGATCGGTCATTCGGCTATTGGTCATATGGGTGTGAATCGCCGACCTGCCGTCGAAGTCAGGCCCGGCCCCGCTGCCGCCGCAGATGGTCTCGTAATATTGCCAACGCTCGTTGCCGAAGGTGAAATTGTTCATCGTGCCCTGCGCCGCCGCCAGGGACCCGGTGGCCGCGTACAGGGCGTCGGTGATCACTTGGCTGGTTTCGACATTGCCGGCGACGACTGCCGCCGGATAGCTGGGATGAAGCAGAGAATCCTTGGGGATCACGATGTCGATCGGCTCCAGGCAGCCGTCGTTCATCGGAATGTCCTCGTCGACCAGCGTCCGCATCACATAGAGGACGGCGGCGCGGCAGATCGACGGCGGGGCATTGAAATTGGTGGGCTGTTGCGCGCTAGTGCCGGTGAAATCTATGCGGGCGCGGCGGGCTTTGCGATCCACCGAAATGGCGACATGGACATGAGCGCCATCATCCATTTCATAGGTGAAGACGCCATCCTGCAGTCGGTCGAGCACACGTCGCACGGCTTCGGCGGCGTTGTCCTGAACATGGCGCATATAGGCCCGCACGACGCCCAAGCCGAAATGGGCTACCATCTTGTCGATCTCCGCCGCGCCACGCGCGCAGGCGGCAATCTGCGCCCGGATATCGCCGACATTGCGATCGGGATCACGGGCCGGATAGGGCCCGCTCGCCAGCGCCTCGCGAAACGCGCCCTCCAAGAAGCGTCCCTGCTCGACGAGGAGGAAGGAGTCGAATAGAACGCCTTCCTCGTCCAGCGAACGGCTGTCGGGCGGCATCGAACCCGGGGTTCTGCCGCCGACGTCGGCGTGATGCCCACGCGCCGCGACGAAGAATGAGCATTGCCCATGTTCGTCGAACACCGGCATCACCACCGTCAAATCGGGCAGATGGGTTCCGCCATTGTAGGGATTGTTGATCAGATAGACATCGCCAGGCCGCAGTCCATCGGGCTTGGCCTGGGCCGCGTCCCGCATCGCGCGAACACTATCGCCCATCGAACCCAGGTGCACCGGCATATGCGGCGCGTTCGCCACCAGAGCACCGCCCTGGTCGAACAGGGCGCAGGAGAAGTCCAGCCGCTCCTTGATGTTGACCGACATCGCGGTGTTCTGCAGCGCCTGGCCCATCTGCTCGGCGATCGCCATGAATAGGTTGTTGAAGATCTCCAGCCTGACCGGATCCAGGTCGGTCGCCAGCGCAGGCATGTTGAGCCGCCGGTCTTCCGTGCGTTGTAGTATGACATTGCCGGTCGCCGACCGCTGGGCACTCCACCCCGGCTCGACGACGATCGTGCCCGTATCGTCATAGATGATCGCTGGTCCCGGCAAGGGTGTTTCAACAGCCAGGGCGCGCCGTTCCAACAGCTGCGCGTCGCAATGCGCGCCGACCATGAACGTGGGCACGGCGCGGGGCGGCACGCCGCCCGAGGGCTCGGCTTCCAGCGTGACGGACGCCCCGATCGACGGCACGATCAGTTCCGCCGAAATCGCTTCCACGATCAGCGGCACGTCGGGGGTCGTATAGGTGAAACGCATCCTGTACTGCGCCTCGAAGCTCTGTCGCATTGCGTCGATGGACGCCTCTTCAACCTCGATCCCGCTGTCGGTTCCCTCGTAGCGCAGGCGCAGAATTCGCCTGAACGTAGCGGCCGGCATGTCGAAGCCATGGCCCTCCGCGCCCGTGAGGCAATCCTCCTCCAGCTGCGCAAGTTCCGCGGCGATCCTCAGCATGAGCTCGGCGCTCAGTCGGGCTTCGACCGTCTTGTGTCGGAGAATCCGCTGGTCGGCCAGGCCGATGCCATAGGCGGAAAGCACGCCGGCCATCGGATGAACCATGACCTTGGTCATGCCCAGTGCGTCGGCGACGAGGCAGGCGTGCTGGCCCGCGGCGCCGCCAAAGCAGGCCAGGACGTAGTCGGCGACGTCGTGGCCCTGCGCAACCGAGATCTTCTTGATCGCATTGGCCATCGCATCGACGGCGATGGCCAGAAAGCCCTCGGCCAGCTGTTCGGGAGAGACCACGGGAAGGCCGGCGGCCCGGATCTGCTCAGCGACCTCGGCAAAGCGCTGGCGAACGATCTCGCGATCGATGGGCTCGGCGCCGGAGGGCCCGAAAAGGCTTGGGAAACAATCGGGCTGGAGCTTGCCGATGAGCACGTTGCAGTCGGTGATCGTCAGCGGTCCGCCTCGGCGATAACAGGCCGGTCCGGGGTTGGCCCCGGCCGATTCCGGGCCGACCCGCAGGCGCGCGCCGTCAAACCGGCAGATCGAGCCGCCGCCTGCCGCGATGGTGTCGATGCTCATCATGGGCACACGAATGCGGACGCCAGCGACCACGGTTTCGAGCGATCGCTCGAACACCCCGGCATAGTGCGAGACATCGGTCGAGGTGCCGCCCATGTCAAAACCGATCACCTTCCTGAACCCCGCCGCCTGGGCGGTCGCCGCCATGCCGACGATCCCGCCCGCCGGGCCGGACAGGATCGCGTCACGCCCCCGAAAGCGCTCCGCGCTGATCAGTCCGCCGTTGGACTGCATGAAGGCCAGGGGCACTCGGCTGCCCAGCGTGTCGGCGACCTGCCGGACGTAGCGACCGAGGATCGGAGACAGATAGGCGTCCACAAGCGTGGTGTCGCCGCGCCCGACGATCTTCATCAGCGGACTGATCTGGCTGCTGACCGAGACCTGCGTGAAGCCGATGTCGCGCGCGATGGCCGCGATCGCCTCCTCATGCGCAGGATAGCGATAGCCATGCATCAGAACGATGGCGACAGCCCGAATTCCGTCGTCGAAGGCCGCGCTCAACTGGAGGCGGATATGATCGACATCGAGCGCACGGAGCACTTCGCCCTGCGCATCGACCCGCTCGCTGGCTTCGATGACACGACGCTCGAGCCGCGCCGGGATCTGGATATTGCGCTCGAAAAGACGAGGCCTGTTCTGATAGCCAATCAGCAGCATGTCGCGGAAGCCGGCTGTCGTGACCAGGACCACGTTTTCGCCCTGCCGTTCGAGTAGGGCGTTGGTCGCGACGGTTGTGCCCATCTTGACGCTGGAAATGCGGGACGCTGGAATGTCGTCGTCCGCGGACAGGCCGAGCAGTTCGCGGATGCCGTGAATGGCAGCGTCGGCATAGCGCTCAGGATTGGACGACAGATGCTTGCGGACCATCAAGCGCCCGTCGGGCCGCCTGGCGACGATGTCGGTAAACGTGCCCCCACGGTCAATCCAGAAGTGCCATCCATCGGAGTTGAAGCTCGTCATCGACTTTTCTTTCAATCCAGCACCTTGGGATGACCAAGGCGCGTCCCGTTCGAACGGTCCCACCCGGGACTCGGCGTCATGCCTCTTGCTCGGGCATCACATAGTTGAGGATCAGGCGACCGCCGTCCGGATACAGGGTCTGGCCGGTCATGTAGGAGGCGTCGTCGCTGGCGAGGAACGCCGCGACGCTGGCGACTTCGGAAGCCTGCCCCAGGCGCCCGGTTGGCGTTCGGGACATGATCATGCGACGCTGAGCGTCGTTGGTCAGGAAGCCCATGTTGAGCATTTCGGTCGCGATCGTGCCGGGACCGATGCCGACGACGCGGATTCCATGCGGCGCGAGCGCCACCGCGCCGGTCGCCGTGACTTGGTTCAGCCCACCCTTGGAGATCGCATAGGTCGCGACGGAAGGGTTGGCGAGGCGGGAATTGATCGACGACATGTTGATGATGACACCGCCCTGCCCTTGCGCAATCATTACCTTGGCCGCGGACTGCACGCCGAAAAAGGCGCCGCGCAGGTTGATGCTCATCACCGTGTCGAAGTCTTCTTCGGTAATGGCCATGAAGTCCTTGGTGATCGCGATGCCGGCGTTGTTGAGCATAATGTCGAGCCTCCCGAAGCGATCGACTGCAGCCTGGACCATATGTTCGACCTGACGGCGATCGGCGACGTCGGCGACATGGGACGCCACGGCGTGCCCCTCCCCCGCCAGCAACGCCGTGGCGGCGGCGAGCGCCTCTTGGTTCACATCAGACAGAAGAACGCGTCCGCCTTCCTCAGCGAACCGGCGAGCACAGGCGAGGCCAATGCCGCGCGCCGCACCGGTCACGATCGCAACTCGGTTTTCCAGTTTCATCGTCAGTCCTCATGTCGTGTGGAATGCGTCGGCGACGCGCCTAGTAGATCGCGCTCTCGGGCAGCGGCTCATTGCGCTCGATCCTGCCAACCGAGAGTGGCGTAAGGTCGATCGAGCGATAGGCTCCGAAGCGCAGGCGCTCGGCGACGCCACGCGCGACGCCGGGCGAATGCATGACCCCATGTCCGGAGAAGCCTGTCGCATAGAAGAAGTTCGGCAGGTCGGTGCTGGGCCCGACGATGCCGTTGTGGTCGAACAGGTTCATTTCGTAGTGGCCGGCCCAGGCGCTTAGAAGGCGAAGCTCCTCAAGCGCCGGCACGCGCTGGGCCAGCAACGGCCACAGCGTTTCATGGAACAATTCATGATGCGGCTCGAAATCGTCATGGGCGTCGAAGTCATCATCGATATGTGGCTGGATACCGCCGATGAAGCCGTCCCCTTCGGGCCGCATCCACGCGCCGGATCGGTCGAAAAGCATCGGCATGCCGGCCGCATCGACCGGCGCCTTGAAGTGGAAGACGGTGCGCTTTCGTGGGGCGATCGGGATAGACGTTCCGAGCATCGCCGAGACCTGGCCCGACAGCGCGCCAGCGGCATTGATGAACCAGTCCGCCTCAAGGCGGTCATGTGACGCGCAGACGACAGAGGTAACCCTGTCGCCCCGGGTCTCGAACGCCTCGGCCGCGTCCGTCTTGATCGTGACGTTGCGCTCTAGCGCCGCCCGCCGCGCGGACTGAAGAAGCGCCCAGGCGTCGAACCACCCCTCCCCGGTCCGTCCGAACGTCGCAAACGCGATGTCGTCGACATTCAGCCATGGAAAGCGCGCGCGAACCGCGGCCGGGTCCATCTCTTCGATGTCGGCGCCCAATGAGCGTTGCATCGCCAACGCCTGGCGTCGGGGCGCGGCGGCTGCCTCGTCCGCGAGGATAAGATAGCCATTTTCGACCAAGCCGATGTCGGTCTCGGGGTGGAGTAGTTCGCGCACGGATCTTAGGAAGCCTATGCCAAACAAACTAAGCTCGACATTGACCGGTGTGGCGAACTGCGCCCTGATCGAGGCCGCCGACAATGCCGTCGAAGCAAAGCGATAGGTCGGATCAGGTTCCAGCACGGTCACGGCGCCACGATGCCCCAGCTCCCGCAGATAATAGGCGCAGAGGCAGCCAATGATCCCTCCGCCTACAATAACGATCCTGTCGTTATCGGCGATTGTCGTTGCCATCAGGCCACAAGCTCATTGTTAAAGGCGCGCCGAACAGGCAGGGGCATTACAGGGCGTGCCGCGAGGCCATGCCGCAGCATTTAGAAACCGGCGTCCAAGGCAATCCCTACGGTCAGAAGTTGGATCGGGGGTAAGGTTGAGCGCGCTGGTTGCCGCCGTATTTCTGACAAAGGCGATGTTCGAACCAGCCTCGAAAAGGGTACGTGCGAACGCCTTGATCGTGATCTTGCTGAGATCGAAGCCCGCATGGAGATCGACCGGATCGCCCATGCTGTTCCCCCATGAGCCAATATTGTGGGACCTGATCGAAGAGTAATATTCACGCCGCTTGTTGACGGGAGCAAACGATCGTTGATCAAGAGCATATTCCGTCTGGGTATGACTTGACGGGCGAACGGCGCCGGCGCTCATAGCGCTTGCGCATCTGAGCCAGAAAGCAAAACGGGCTTCAGAATCGCCAGGCGGGCTTGGCGACAGACCTCATAGGCCTTCAATTTGGCGTGCCGCCACAGTTCACCGCTGCCCAGGGGAGCGTCGGTGGCGTGGCGGATGCTTTTCGAACACCCCGATGACCCGGGCGATATGATCGATCATCGCAGCCGGATTGGCGCTGATGCCGTGGCCTTCCTGCGGATACACCACAAGGGTTGAGGCGCCGCCAGCCAGGCGTACGGCGCGGTGAAATTCCTCGGCCTGGGCCGGCGGCGTGCATTGGTCCTTGGCGCCGGCGATCATCAGCATCTCGGTCTGGACTCGGTCGGCGAACCGTATGGGGCTGGGATCGCCGGCCTCCGGGCGGCCGATATAGAGGTCATTGAACGTCGGAAGGTCACTGGTCAGACGCTGGCTCGCCCAGTCGGTGATTGGGGAAACCGCGGCCGCCGCCTTGAACCGGCTGTCCATCGTCACGAGCCAAGAGGTCATGAACCCGCCATAGCTGACGCCGGTGACGTAGAGCGCGCCGGGATCGGCGAGGCCGCGCTCGATCAAGCTGTCGACACCCTCGAGCAGGTCGAGCGCGTCGCGGCCTCCGACATCATGTAAAATGCTGGCGGCGAAGGCCTGGCCGCGGCCGGTGCTGCCGCGCGGGTTGGGCATGAATTGCGCGAACCCCCGATCCGCCAGCGCCGCCTGCAGGGGAGACTCAAGCAGGCTCCTGGGCGTCCACCGCATCGTCGGGCCGCCATGGATCATCATGACCAGCGGGAACGGTCCCTGGCCCGGCGGAAGGTGAAGGAACCCGTCGATCTGCACGCCGTCAGACGCGGTCCAGCTTACCGATCCGAAGCGCCGCGGATCATAAGTCGCCGCCGCGCTCTGACTGTCAGGGGACGCCAGCGACGCGAGAGTTTCGACGCCGCCCGTCCGCACGACCACCAGCCGCTCGGCCTGGGCGACCTCATGCACGATGGCTAGGGCAGAAAACTCGGGTCCCGGAAGGAGTGTCAGCTGGGGATAGGGCCGTCCATGGACATCATCGTCCTCATACAGGATGCTCGCCCTGTTCTGGATTGTGTCGATTTCGAGCACCGTCCATCTGGCGCCTTTGACGCCGGCCGCGAACAGCGCTTCTCCGCGCCAGCCTGTCCAGCTGACATCGACGCCGTGGGTATCGATGCGAACCGCGGCTTGGCCCTGGGTGGAAATGAGCACCAGATCGCCGGTCAGATAGCCACGATCGCTGGCAAGCCCTTCGACGACGGCAAGCAAGGATCCAGAGTCGTTGCTCGACAGCGCCGCCAGCTGGCGGCGCGGCCGATACAGGGTGCGAACCTCCTGGTCATCAAGACGCAAGAGCCGGACGTCCGCCTGGTACCAGGCGTCTTCGGCCGGATTGTTGGTGGCCACCATCGCCACGGCGTTTGATCCCGCCGCGCAGATTTCCCAAGGGTTGGGGCCGTCGGGAAGCGGCTCAAGCGCGCCGTCCATCGCGGCGAGCCACAATCGCCTGCGCGGCGGGCTTTCGCCATCATCGACCCGCGGCCACCAGCTGGGCCGATCCGACGCGGGGCAATCAGTCGAAAAGGCCCCCTGCGTGCTGGCCAGCGAGACGCCCGGATCGGCGACCAGCAAGATGACCTTCGAGCTGTCCGGGAGCCAGCCTAGGGCTTCAACCGAGCCGTCGAAGGCGCCGAGGCCGCGGCCTTCCCCGGTCGCTGGGTTGAGGAGCCGCGCCTCATAACCGCCCCCTGCGCGCCCGCGTCTGAATGCGAGCTGGCCGCCTGCGGGCGCGAAGCGTGGTTCAACGCCGTTGGCGCCACCCCGGGTCAGCGCCACAATTTGGCCTTCCGCCCGATCCAGGGCGCAAAGCCGAGAGGTGGGCCCTTCCTCCAGGCACTCGTATGTTTCGCCGGCCACGATGACCTCGCCGGTCGTCGGATCGAAGGTCGGCGGTCCGATGCGGACGATCCGACCCGAGCCGGGGCGCACCATGGCCTGATACCATCCGGTGATCCGTTCGCTGAGGCGTTGCTGGCTTTGGCCGGCGTCTTTCGCGGGCATCAGTTTGACGTCCTGTCAGAGCTGGTGTCGCTGAGTGTCGAGCAGTCGATTTCAGAGATCGAGGCGCACCCGGTAAGGGCCATCGCCACGCCGAATTCGGCGCTAAAAATCTCCAGCATTCGGGCGACGCCGGCCTGACCGCCAGCGGCTAGCGCCCAGGCCCAGGGGCGGCCTACGAGAACGCCTTGAGCGCCGCAAGCCAGCGCCCTGAAAAGATCAACGCCGGTCCTGACGCCACCGTCGAGCAGGATCGTCGCCCTGCCCTCAATAGCGGCGACGATGGCGGGAAGCGCCGTGATCGTGGAGGGCGCGCCGTCGAGCTGGCGGCCCCCGTGATTGGATACCACCACCCCGTCCATCCCCAAGGCCGCGGCCCGCGCCGCGTCGTCGGAATCCAGTATGCCTTTCAGGACAAGCCGCCCCGGCCAGTTTTCACGCACCCAGGCGATATCGTCCCACGTTACGGCAGGGTCAAAGTTCTTGGCGACCCAGCCCCAGAACGCAGCCAAGGTCGATTGTTCGCCGACGATCGGGGCGATATTGCCCAGCACATGCGGGCGCCCTTTCAGGCCGACGTCCCAAGCCCAATGAGGGTGGGTGACCGTCTCATAGATCCTTCGCATTTGGGTCGCGAAGGTCGCCGGTCGGGAGAGACCCGATCGATGATCCCGGTAACGCGTCCCTGGAACCGCCAGGTCCACCGTCAGGAGAAGCACGCTTAGACCGCGGCGCGATCCTTCGGCGAGAAAGTCCCGCATGAAGCCACGATCCTTGATCATGTAGAGCTGCAACCAGGGGGCGGCCGAACTGGCCTCGCAGACCTCGGCCAAAGGGCACACCGACAGCGTGGACAGGCTGAACGGCACCCCCGCCTCGGTAGCCGCGCGAAAAGCCTGCACTTCGCCGCGCCGCGCGTTCATGCCCGCAAGACCCAGCGGCGCCAGCACTAGGGGCATGGACGCGGGCGTGCCGAAGAACGCGGTCGACATGTCGATGTTGGAGACATCGCGCAACACCCGTTGCCGCAGAGACAGCGTCTGAAAATCTCTGGTGTTTCGGCCCAGGGTTTCCTCGGCGAACGAGCCACCATCGATGTAGTCCATCAGGAACGGCGGCAGCTTACGGCGCGCGGCCCGATGAAGGTCGGCGATGTTTGCGAATCTGGACATCATGACGGCCTTGGTTGAGGTGCAGTTGTCGCTGCGGACGCCGAGGCGCTGGTCTTGAGCGCGTGATCACCGACCGGGACGTTGATCGCGAGCCCCGACGCTTGGCTCATCGCAGGTTCAGTATGGAGATCGGTTCAAGCGTGTCGGCGGGTTGAAAGCCGAGGACCTTGCCGAAGAAATATTGTTCGGCGTTCAAGATCCGAACCATCGACTCCGCGCGGCGGAAGCCGTGGCCTTCACCTTCAAACTCGAGATAAGCTACGGGCTTGCCGCAGCCGTCCAACGCATCGCGGATCATGCGCGCCTGGTTGGGCGGCGTGATCAGATCATCCGAGCCCTGGAACATGATCAGCGGTGAGTTGAACCCGGCAAGATTGTTTATCGGCGAGCGATCTCGATACTTGGCGCGCTGCTCGGGATAGAGCCCGAGCAAGGTCAGAAGGTAGTGGCTCTGGAATTTGTGGGTCTCCCTGAGCAAGATCTCCAGATCGCTGATGCCATAGTGACATGATCCCGCGGCGAACCGATCGGACCGGGTGAGCGCGCCCAGGGTCGCGAAACCGCCCGCACTGGCTCCGCGAATGATAATGCGATCGGGATCGACGTCTCCCCTCGCGATCAAGAACGCCGCGCCGGCCTGGGCGTCTTGAATCTCGATAACACCCCACGCGCCATTCAGACGTTCCCGGTACTTGCGACCATAGCCGGCCGAGCCGCCGTAGTTGACGTCCAAGACGGCGAACCCGCGGCTTGTCCAATACTGGTGCGCGATGTTGAAGGCGGCCGACGCCTGCAATGTCGGACCGCCATGAACGGCGATGATCAGCGGCGGCTTCTCGTTTGACGGGCCGTCATAGTCGGGATGAGTGGGCGGGTAATAAAAAGCGTGAGCAATCTCGCCGGCTTGGGTTGGGAAGGTTATCGCCGTGGCCACCGAGATGGCTGCCCCTGCAACGGGGGCGGGCGAAGGCCGATGCAATATTTTCGCTCGCCCGCTCGCTACGTCCAGCCTGACGATCGCGGGATTTTCATCGGTGGAGTATCCGACAAACGCGACCTCTTCATCGCTCATCGCGCGAATGCAATGGCACTCGACAAACTCGCTGGCGATGTCCCTGCGGATGTTCGAGGCGGTGTCCAGATCGACCAAACTATCGAACCCCGCATCCGCGTAGCGCGCGAGAATGCGGGACGAGCCGAGCTGGACATAGTTCGACTGCCCAAGCCACCATGGCGGTCGCGCGAATTCCGAGGGTTGGGTGAGGACCGGCGTGTCGGCGCCGCCCCGCCATGCACGGATGTTCCAGTAGCCTTCCACGTCCGACATGAAGAGCAGATCGCCGGTGCTGGTCCATTGCGGCTCAATTGCCGAGACCGCGTCGCCGCCGGCAACAGCCGTGATATTCTCCAGCCCTTCCACCAGGTCAGCAACATAGAGCGTTGTCGCATCCCAGGGCATGGCGGGATGGTTCCACGCCATCCATGCCAGACGGCGGCCGTCCTGGCTGATGCGCGGGCTGGCGACGAAGTCGCTATCCCCGTAGAGAACCTCCCCTGCGCTACCGCCGGCCATTGGCACATCGACAACGGTGTTTCGGATGTTGGCCGGATCTGTGTGATCCTCCCGGACACAGATCAGTCTTCGACCCGCAGCGGTGAAATCAGCATAGCGATACCCAGTCGGCGTAATCGCGATCGGCGCTTGGCCGTCACGCTGCGCGTAGAGCCGTTGGTCGGCGAAGTTGGCGAAGTAGATGACCCCACCCGACACGATATAAGGCGCGCCGCCGATCTCGTGCACCCGGCTTCGGACATTGAAACCGGCCGGGGTTAGCTCCACGGCGCCCGATGCGCCTAACGACATCAGGACCTGCCGTCCACCTTGATGGGGTCGGGTCTCGAGCCAGTAGAGGGTCCCCTCGCAAACCGTGAGATCGGAAATCGCGATGCTGGCGGCGGCCACCGTTTCACTTGAAATCGGGCTGGGCCATGCACCGAACGCGAGCACTTGGCGAGGGGGCGCGCCGGCGGACTTTGATGGCGGGATTTGAGCCACGTTCGTTCTCCAAAGCAACTCAGATTTGGATCGGTTTCAGACCGCCGAAAGCGAACGGCGATCCAAGGTCGATCCGACGAAGGAACCGGTGCGCGTGACAGCGATCCATTAGTCGCGGTCTGACAGGAGGTCAGCGTTTACCGCTGTCACGGTCTCGACAAATGAACTCCGAGCCAGATACATCGTGACCGCGCCGCAGGCGAAGCCCAGGGCGCCGACCACGGCCACGGCGGTAAGGATCCCCTGGGGGGACTGGCGCAAAGCCTCGGACACCAGGCCGACGGCGACGGGGCTCAGCGCGGACATGGTTACGCCGACCGCAACCGCGGTCCCCGCCACTCGCGAGCGAAGCGCGGGCGGCGCCATGTCCTGGATCAGCGTAGGCGTTAGGGCCCCCACGGCGATAAGGGCTGTGACTTGAAGACCAAACAGGATGTAAACCTGCTGTGGAGTCCGTGCGAACATCAGCGCGCCACAGGTCAGGGACGCCACCAGCATCCCGATCGCGAACGCGCGCGTGGGTCCCCCGACACCGAACCGGGCTCGCAGTTGTCGCGCCCCCAGGATACCGATAAATGCACCGATCAAGGTCGCCACGAGATAGGTCGATCCGATGGATTTTCCGACATCAGCGATCGCGACGCCAAAGACCCGGATTACGACCGTTGGGATCCAGGTCGCGATCGCGTTGAGACCGAACACCCCAAAGCCCAGCCCACTGAATATGAGCGCCAGGGTCGTCCGATGCATCTTGATGAAAGGACGCATTCGAACGGTCGGCGGCCAGGAGCCAGCCTCGTTTCCAACAAAGCTCGTGGCTCTTCGTGTCCGAATGAGCAGCACAAGGCCGGCCACGATCGGGGCTGGCGCCGCGGCGGCGAAGAAGGCCAGGCGCCAGGCCGGCAGGTCTCTCAAAAAGAGAGGCAACAACGGCCGAAGGCCATCTACCCGCTCAAGCAGCGCCCCCCCCAGCAGTAAACCCACGCCGCTGCCAAGATAGACCGCCAACTGATAGACGCTGTTGGCGAAGACGCGCCTTCGCTCCGGTACGATATCGGGTATGAGGGCGAACGCGATCGGGGACAGTCCTGCCTCTCCGATCCCCACCATCGCCGCCGCGACGAACAACAAGGTATAGCTTGGAGCCAGACCGCAGGCCGAGGTCCCCAGGCTCCAGACCAGGACGCAGACGCAAAGCGTCTTCTTCCGCCCCCAGCGATCCGCCAGCCAACCGACCGGCACCGCTGCCAGACCGATGAACAGCGTGAGGCCGCCTCCTAACAGAAACCCGATCTGGCCATCCGAAGCGTCCAGGGAGACGCCGATCGGCTGGGCCAGAAGCGTCAGGATTTTGCGGTTCAGCATCGCGAACATCGTCGCGATGATCAACACGGCGACACCGTAGATCGCGGTGGCTGCGGTCTGGCTCCCAAAGCCGCGCGCAAGGCCGCCCGGTTCCGGCGATTCTTCCGTCACGCCAGTGTGCTTGTGCATATGATCAACTTCGTTCGAGAAGGACGGTGCCCCGGTCCATTCGGGCGTCTGACGGCGGTAAATTCGGCGCGCGGAGATTTCGCGCGGAATGGAGTTAACCATTGTTCCAAATTCAGTAGTCTTTAGCTCACCAACGAACGTCAATCGGCGTTTACTCAAGAGCATATTCCGTTGCGGAATGAGTTCTCTTGCGGCGATATCAGGGGCGGTGGTCACGTGAGCGTGGGCAGGTTTCGGTGCCTTTTCTTGACCCGGGTTCGGCGTATGCAGGCTAAGCCATCGCCGGACGGCAATCAGCGGCGGATAGGACGCGTTCTCGAGGGGCCAGACGAGGTAGTAACTAGCCCTGCGCCAGCATCGGGCGATCGGCCGCGCGAACGAGTCGGTCTGGCACTGCGTATTTCCTCGCGAATGAGAAATTCCAGAAGAAATGCGACGCCCAGGCCCGCCATGGGCGCTTTGCAGGCGGTTATCAGCTGGTCAAATAGAATGACCTGAGTGTGTCGTCTGACGCGCCATTGGCGCTCAGCTCGATCCGAGCGGCCGGGCTTCCATGTCTCGTTCGGCGGGCACCCAGAATTTCAGCCATGCTGAATCCGCATGGCTCACGCCGATGAATGCTACATAACAGGGTGGCGTTTGCGCTTAAATTCGCCAGATCATGCGCCCGCTGAAGCCAAGATTGAAGTCCATGACGACCGGTGCGGTGGGTCATTTCTCAATCGCCCATTCCCGCTCGACCTGACCAAGGTGAGATGCCAATGACATCAAGCATGATGGATCCGCGTATCGATCCTCGCATCAAGGCCGCCTTTGGCGCGCTGTTGGATGCGAGCCCCGCGGGAAATGTCGCGAGCCGCCAAGCCATCTTGGCCGAGGCGGCGGCGGATGAACGCGCAGCGCCAGCAATCGAGTTGGCCGACAGTTTCGACCGGGGCGCTTCGCCGTTCGACGGGCTGACCGTTGCCGTCGAGACCTTCATCTCGTCGCCGGACGGCAACACGATCAAGTTATTGCTTATTCGGCCGATCAGGGCGGAGCCGCTGGCCTGTATCTATTATATCCACGGCGGCGGCATGGCGACTAGGTCGTGCTTGGATGACCTGCACCAGGCGTGGGGGCGACTGATCGCCGCGCAGGGCGTCGCCGTGGCGATGGTGGATTTTCGCAACTGCTTGAGCCCCTCGTCGGCGCCGGAGGTGCTTCCCTACCCCGCTGGGCTCAACGACTGCGTCTCGGGCGTCAAGTGGCTGCATGCGCAAAGCGCGGTTCTGGGGATCGATCCCAACCGGATCGTCGTCGCTGGCGAGAGCGGGGGCGGCAATCTCGCCTTGGCGACGGGCCTCAAGCTGAAACGGGACGGCGCGGTCGGTATCATCAAGGGCCTCTACGCCCTGTGCCCCTATATCGCTGGTGAGTGGCCGCTTGCGCAGAACCCGTCCTCCATAGAGAACAACGGCATCCTCATCGACGTACACGATAATCGCAGCGCAATGGCCTATGGCATTGAGGCCTTCGAGGAGCGCGACCCCCTGGCCTGGCCCGGATTTGCCACCGCCCAGGAGGTGCGGGGCCTGCCTCAGACGATGATCAGCGTAAACGAATGCGATCCGCTCAGGGATGAAGGCGTCAATTTCTACCGGTTGCTGCTGAACAATGGCGTGCGCGCCAGATGCCGCCAGGTCATGGGCACCACGCACGGCGCTGAGATTTTTATGTGCTGTCCCGATATCAGCCGCGACACCGCCCGCGATCTTGCGGTCTTCGCGCGTGATTGAGTCCGCGAGCACCGGCCCGGTCGCGAGCACGGAAGAAGACGCCAGCCGGCGCCGCGTCCAAGCCCGGGCCCTGGGCGCTCCATGGAATTTTGAAACGTGACCATCCCAACGATCGACGGGCGCGCCCTCTCCTCCCTGATCAGCGCGCTGCGCGGACGCTTTGGCGATCGCGTTCAGACGGGGGAAGCCGTTCGCCTCCATCACGGCGCCAGTGAAACTCATTTCGCGCCCATGCCGCCAGACGCTGTCGCCTTCGTGAGATCCACAGAAGAGGTCGTGACGCTCGTTCAGCTATGCACGGCCGCAGGTGTGCCGATCGTTCCGTTTGGGGCGGGCACGTCGATCGAGGGAAACGCGCTCGCGCCACATGGCGGCATATCGGTGGATCTCTCCGAGATGACCCAGATCCTCTGCGTCAACCCGGACGATCTGGATTGCACGGTTCAGGCTGGCGTCCGCAGGGAGGCCCTAAATGAGTATCTGCGGGACGTGGGTCTGTTCTTTCCAATCGATCCCGGCGCCAACGCGACGATCGGCGGCATGGCGTCCACTCGGGCTTCAGGAACCAATGCCGTTCGATACGGCACCATGCGGGACGCTGTATTGTCTCTGCGCGTGGTCACGCCTGACGGTCGGGATATTCGCACGGCGCGGCGCGCACGTAAATCGGCCGCCGGCTATGACCTCACGAGACTAATGGTGGGGTCCGAAGGCACGCTGGGCATCATCACCGAAGTTAGCCTGAGGCTGCACGGTATTCCCGAATCCATCTCCTCGGCCGTGTGCAGCTTCAAGACTCTAGAGGGCGCGGTCGAAACGGTCGTCCAGGCCATCCAGTTGGGGATTCCCCTGGCGCGGGTCGAGCTTCTCGACGACGTGCAGATGCGGGCCGTGAACCTTTGGTCCAAGCTCGACTATCCAGAGCTGACCACCTTGTTCTTTGAATTTCATGGCTCGCCAGCGCATGTGACTGAGCAGGTCGAGACCGTAGGCGAGCTTGCCTCGACGCATGGAGGGGGCGTCTTTCGGTGGTCCAATCTTCCCGAAGAGCGGTCCAAGCTCTGGAAGGCTCGGCACGAAGCCTACTATGCGGCGCTGGGCCTGCGCCCAGGTTCGGTTGGCTGGTCAACGGACGTCTGCGTTCCGATCGGACGCCTTGCCGAGTGCATCAAGCTCACCAAGCTTGATCTGGCGACGGCGAGCATGCCGGCCACGATTTTGGGTCATGTCGGCGACGGTAATTTTCACATCATCTTCGCGATCGACCCCAACTCGTCGGACGAGCTGAGGGAAGTCGAGGCGATCAATCACCGCCTTATAGAGCGAGCACTGGCGATGGATGGAACCTGCACCGGCGAACATGGCATTGGGCTCGGAAAGCAGGCTTCATTGCTCGCGGAACTCGGCGACGCCGTCGATGTGATGCGGACGATCAAGCGAGCCATGGACCCCCAGAACTTGTTCAACCCGGGAAAAATCTTCAGCTTTGAACCCGGTATCTGAGCCACGCGGCGCGCGGCGCTTTCAGCCCGCGCGGCATGGCGGCCGATCCCAGCCCGGCGGGCGCCGGCGTACGCCCTGGGCGTCATTCAGACAGATGGGATGCAGCGCGGCCGGCGCTCACGGTCGTCGCGCCGCCAAGTTTCCAGCACGGCGCGGACGTGGGACGGCAAGCTGACAGGTCTTGTGCAGCAGTTTGTCACCAAGGCTGGAATTACGACTCTACTGCGGTCGCCTGCGCAGGACTCCGCCCTTCATAGCAAGCGGCGTACCCCCCCGGCGGGGGCCGCCTTGATGGCCGCGGATCGGTGGTGATGCTGTGCTCGTAAGGACGTCCTTACGCGTACGCAAAGCTGCACAGCATGAGCCATTCCAGTCTGATCACCGGCCCTGAACGGAGGCGTCGGTGGCATGACGACGAGAAGCACGCGATCCTGGTCGCAGCGTTCTCGCCGGGCGCCGTCGTGGTTGAGGTGGCTCGGCAATATGAGATTTCCACCAGCCTGATTTACAAGTGGCGCAGCGAGGCGATGGCCATGGCGACGCGGACGCCTGGGGATTTTGTCCCGGCCGTAATCGTCGAAGATCCGCCCGAGACTAAGGCCACGGTCCAGCCCGCGCCGGCGATCGTGGTGGAACTGGCCGGCGGGGTGCGGGTGACGATCGGCGCGTCGGCGCCGGTGTCGATGGTCAGCGCGACGCTGCGGGCTCTGCGGTGATCCCGGTCCCGTCGAACGTCCGGGTGTGGATCGCCACCGGTCACACCGACATGCGCCGGGGGATGGTGGGGCTGGCGCTGCAGGTTCAGGAGGGCCTGAAGCGCGACCCCCATGCCGGTGATCTGTACGTCTTCCGCGGCAAGCGCGGCCAACACCAGACATTCAACATACAGTTTGCGACACGCGACGATCGCATACCCCTGGCACCCGCTGTTCGGTAGGACATTGCAGGTGTCGCCGCACCGACGCGGCAAGGACCTGAAGTGCATCTATACGGATGAGCGTCCCGGCCTGAGCCGCGAGTTGCCGAACTGGATGTTCGACGAGGCCTACTGCGCCGGCATGGCGCTCGGGCCACCGCAGATCAGCATCGCAGGGCTTAACGAGCTCGCCGCTGTCCTCGGCTCATTCGGTGAGAATCGGGGCCAAGGCGCACGATCCGATCCTTCAAAGAGGAAGGAGAAGGACAGTGCGGAGAAGCCGATATCTCAATCCAGCGCAGCTTGTTCTCGAACTGGATCGCGAAACGCCCCAACCACCATTCAAGGGGAACCCGACGGGACTGGTCGAGGCCTTGGCCGATCTTCTGCTGGAGGCCCTCGGCGTCGAAAGCCTAACGACGACGGGAGGCGGGGATGAGCGGCAAGATCACACCTGACCACCTTGGGCGGACCGCCGTGGTCTATGTCCGTCAATCGACCATGGCGCAGGTCATGGGCAACCTTGAAAGCCAGCGCCGCCAATATGAGCTGGCGGGCGCCGCGGAAGGCGCTGGCTTTGCGTCGGTCACAGTGATCGACGATGATCTCGGCCGCTCCGGATCGGGCAGCATGCATCGGCCAGGCTTCGAGCGGCTGGTGGCGATGGTCTGCTCCGGCGACGTGGGAGCCGTCTACTGCATCGAGGCCTCGCGCCTGGCGCGGAACGGGCGCGACTGGCACCACCTGATCGACCTGTGCGCCCTGGCCGGCGCCTTGGTCATCGACCCGGACGGCGCCTATGATCCACGACTCGTCAATGACCGGTTGCTGCTCGGGCTGAAGGGGACGATGTCGGAATACGAACTGAGCTTGCTGCGGCAACGAGGCATCGCCGCCCGCGACTCCAAGGCCAAGCGCGGAGAATACCGGTTCATGCTGCCGCCCGGCTTCTGCTGGAGCGAGGCGGGCAAGGTCGAGATCGATCCCGACGAACATGTCGTCGAGGCGGTGCGGCTCGTCTTCGCTAAGTTCCGCGAGTTGGGCAGCGCGCGACAGGTCTTCCTGTGGCTTCGGTCCGCCGACATCAGGATGCCCGTGGTCCTGCGCAACGTCGATGTTCGCAAGCTCACCTGGAAGGCGCCCGCTTATCACAGCGTCATGCAGATCCTGCACAATCCACTGTACGCGGGCGCCTACGCCTTCGGCCGGAAGGGCCAACGAACGAGGATCGTCGATGGGCGGGCCCGCAAGGTTAGCGGGTTCGACAAGCCTCGCGACGAGTGGAACGTCCTCCTGCGCGACAATCATCCCGGCTACATCAGCTGGCAGGACTTCGAAGACAATCAGAGGCTTCTGCTTGAGAACGCGCACATGAAGAAGACCTGCGCGCGCAAGTCGGCGCGTGGCGGGCGAGCGCTTCTGACCGGGCTGATGCGGTGTGGACGCTGTGGCCGGATGATGCGCGTCTTCTATGGCCAGGCGAAGGGCAACGCCCATCGCTACCAGTGTCGCGGCGACGACGGTCATGTGGGTGCGGGCCTATGCATCGGCATCGGCGGGGTTCGGATCGACCGCGCCGTCGCGCTGCAGATCCTTGAGGCCATCTCCGATCGCGCGGTGGAAGCGGCGATCTTCGCGTCAGACCAGGTCGAACGATCGAGGACCGAGGTCGGCGCCGCTATCGAACGGGAACTTGAAGCGGCGCGGTATGACGCCTCTCTCGCCTCGCGGCGATACGACCTCGTGGATCCCGCCAAGCGCCACGTCGCCCGTGAGTTGGAAGCGCGCTGGAACGGCGCCTTGGAGCGCGTCGATGAGTTGGAACGCAAGCTTGACGATCTGCGAGCAAAGTCAGCGACTGGGCCGAAGATCAACCGTGCGCTCCTCCTCAAGCTCGCCCGTGATCTGCCGGCGGCTTGGAATGCTCCATCGACCGACACCCGCACAAAGCAGCGCCTGATCCACATCCTTGTCCGGGAAATCGTCTGCGACCTCGACGACGCCGCCAACGAGGCCGTGCTGCTGATCCACTGGACCGGCGGGCGTCACACCGAGGTGCGCGTCCCCCGGGTCAAGACTGGCCGTTACCCTAGCGATAAGGCGCCGACCGCGGTCGACGCGCTTCGAAAACTTGCCGGGCACTGGCCTGATCGAGAACTGGCCGTGTCGCTCAACCGCATGCGGTGCAAAACCAGTGACGGCGAAACCTGGACGACGATCCGTGTGACCGAAATGCGCGAACGTCTCGGGCTGGCTGATTACGATCCGGCCAATGCTGCCGGCGAGGAGACGATCAGCCTTGCGAAGGCCGCCGAGCGGCTTGGAATCTGTGTGGGGTCCGCCAAGAGCCTCGCGCTCAAGGGCGTCTTGCCGGCGAGCCAGGCGATGCCTGGCGCCCAATGGCTGGTTCCGGTTGAAGCGCTCACCTCGGAAGCGGTGCTGGTGGGGGTGCAGCGCACGATCGCACGACGGCCCAAAATATATGAAAACTATCAATATGATAAGATCGTCCGGCTGCCCGGACTCTGAGCAAGGGATGCATTATGAAGCGAGCTGTGCCGACCTGGTCAAGATCCTCTGGCACGACGGGATCGGGTTGTCGCTCTACGCCAAACGCCTGGACCGTGGCCGGTTCATCTGGCCGGCGGCTGTGGATGGTGCGGTGGCCATCACCGCCGCCCAGATGGGCTATCTGCTCGAGGCGATCGACTGGCGCAATCCGCAACACACGTGGCGGCCCCAGAGCGCGGGATGAGGGCGCAGGATAGGCGAAAAAACCTTGTCTGGCTTGCATTTTTAGGCGCCACAAGCCGCTGATTTTATGATTCAATCCTGGCCATGGACGCCGGTCTTGAAGCCCTTCCGGACGATGTTGGCGCGCTGAGAGCAGCGCTGCTGGCGACGCGGGCCGAGCTGGCCGTCGCCAAGGCCATGGCGTCCGAAGACCAGGCGCTGATCGCCCATCAGAGGCTGCGGATCGCTAAGCTGGAGCGGCAGATCTACGGCCCACAATCGGAGCGCTCCGCCCGGCTGATGGACCAGATGGAGCTGACCTTCGAGGAGTTGCAGGCCAGCGCCACAGAAGACGAGCTGGCCGCCGAAATGGCCGTCGCCAGGACCACGACGGTGGCGGGCTTCACGCGCAAGCGCCCGGCCGAGCGCAACACCTTCCCGGACCATCTGCCGCGCGAGCGGGTGGTGATCGNNCGCGCCAGTGGAAGGTGATCGAGACCGTCCGGGAGAAGTTCACCTGCCGTGACTGCGAGAAGATCAGCCAGGCCCCGGCGCCGTTCCACGTGATCCCGCGCGGATGGGCGGGGCCGAGCCTGCTGGCGATGATCCTGTTCGAGAAGTTCGGCCAGCATCAGCCTCTCAACCGGCAGGTCGAGCGATACGCCCGCGAGGGCGTGCCCATCAGCCTGTCGACCGCGGCCGACGCCGTGGGCGC
>PLSW01000100.1 GCA_003165275.1 Caulobacteraceae bacterium | reverse complement strand
ATATGATTTCGGACAGACACTTAGCAGCCCCTACCCCTCCAGCGCCGCCGCGGCCGCGTCGAGGATGGCCTCCACGTCCAGGCGGTAGGCCTTGTAGAGATCCGGCACGTCGCCGGACTGGCCGAAGCGGTCCACCCCCAGGGGAACCACCCGGTCGCCGCGCACGCCGCCGATCCATGAGAGGGTGGCCGGCGGGCCGTCGATGACCGTCACCAGGCGCGCGCCAGGGGCAAACTGCGCCAGCAGGCGCTCGATGTGCGCCGATCCGCCCTCCCCCCGCGCCCGGGCGGCGGCGGCCTGGGACCAGCCGCGGTGCAGGCGGTCGGGGCTGGGGACGGCCAGCAGGCCGGCGCCGGGGACATCCTCCAGGATCTGTTCGAAGGCCTCCAGGGCCTCGGCCGCCACCGCCCCGGCGTAGACCACCGCCAGCTGGGCGCCGAGCTTCGGCTCGACTTGCCAGTAGGCGCCGTCGATAAGTTCACCGAGCTGGGCGTTGGTCAGGCTCCGCTCCGGCTGGTCCACGGCGCGGGTGGACAGGCGCAGGTAGACCGAGCCGCCGTCGTCCTGCTGCATGTGGTCGAAGGACCAGCGCATGATCTCCACCAGCTCGTCCACATAGGCCGGCTCGAAATAGGTCAGCTTGTCCTGGGCCATGCCGATCAGGGGGGTGTGGATCGACTGGTGGGCGCCGCCCTCGGGGGCCAGGGTCAGGCCGGAGGGGGTGGCCACCAGCAGGAAGCGGGCGTCCTGGTAGCAGGCGTAGTTCAGCGCATCCAGGCCGCGGTTGATGAAGGGATCGTATAGGGTCCCTATGGGGATCAGTCTTTGGCCGCCGAACAGGGGCCCGGCCAGGCCCAACGCCGCGAGCAGCAGGAAGAGGTTATTCTCGGCGATGCCCAGCTCGATATGCTGGCCCTTGGGCCCCATGGCCCAGCGCTGGGTCGAGGCGATCTTGGAGTCGCGGAACTGGTCGTGGCGGTGGTCGCGGGCGAAGAGGCCGCGCTGGTTCACCCAGCCGCCGAGGTTGGTGGAGACGGTCACGTCCGGCGAGGTGGTGACGATGGCGTCGGCCAGTGGGCCGCCCTGGCGGGCGAGGTCGTTGAGCACCTTGCCGAAGGCCACCTGGGTCGACTGGCGGCCGGTGGGGCGCGGGAAGGCCTCGGCGGAGGGCAGCTCGATCCTCGCTGGGGTGGTTTCGCGGTCGCGGCGGCTGAAGGCGGCCTTTTCCAGGAAATCCTGGTAGGTGGCGGCCGGGTGCGGCATGCCGACGAAGGGCTCCCACTCCTGCCCCTCCGGCACCCCCATGCGGCCCTGGAAGGTGGCCATCTGGCTGGGGGTCATCAGGCCGGAGTGGTTGTCCTTGTGGCCCTGGAACGGCAGGCCGAAGCCCTTGATGGTGTAGATGATGAACAGGCGCGGCTTGGGATCGACGACGCCGTGGAAGGTGTCGAGGAGAAGCTCCAGGTCGTGGCCGGCGAGGTTGGTCATCAGCCCGGCCAGGGCCGCGTCGTCATAGGCGGCCAGCAGGGCCTTCACCCCCTTCAGCTCGCCGATGTCGGCGAGCAGTTGCGAGCGCCAGGCGGCCCCGCCCTGGAAGCTCAGGGCGGCGAAGAGGTCGTTGGGACATTCGTCGATCCAGCCGCGCAGGGCCTCGCCGCCGGCCTTCTTGAAGGCGGCCTCCAGGCGGCGGCCGTACTTCAGGGTCACCACCTCCCAGCCGACCGCGGTGAAGATGTCGGCGAAGCGCAGGAACATGGAGTCCCAGGTGGTCGCATCCAGGCTCTGGCGGTTGTAGTCGACCACCCACCAGGTGTTGCGCAGGTCGTGCTTGGCGCCCTCGATCAGGCACTCGTAGATGTTGCCCTCGTCCAGCTCCCCGTCGCCCAGCAGGGAGATCATCCGCCCCTGGCGGCCCGGTTCCATGCGTTTGTGGGCCAGCATGTAGTCCTGGGCGATGGAGGCGAAGGCGGTGATCGCCACCCCCAGCCCCACCGAGCCGGTGGAGAAGTCGACCTCGTCCTTGTCCTTGGTCCGCGAGGGATAGGACTGAGCCCCGCCGAAGGCGCGGAAGCGCTGCAGCTGGTCGCGGGTCTGGCGACCGTAGAGGTACTGGATGGCGTGGAAGACCGGGCTGGCGTGCGGCTTGACCGCGACCCGGTCCTCGGGCCGCAGCACCGAGAAGTAGAGCGCCGACATGATCGTGGCCAGGGAGGCGGACGAGGCCTGGTGGCCGCCGACCTTCAGCCCGTCGCGGCTTTCGCGCAGGTGGTTGGCGTTGTGGATGGTCCAGGCCGACAGCCAGTGGACCTTGGCGTCCAGGTCGGCGATCAGGCTACGATCGTCGTTGGCGATGGCGGGCGAGGCCGGGTTTGCGAGAGCGTGATCGTCGGCCATGCGTGGGTCCATCCTCGCGGCGGCGGGTCCCCCTTGAACCGCTAACCGACGGTTTTTTCAAGCTTGGGGGGAACGCCTTGTATCGGGACGCCCGTCTGAACCCTTCTCCCCTCGTGGGAGAAGGAATTTCGGCGCTCATCCTACATCAGGTCCCGCGCGACCGTGTTTTCGCGCGTCCGCTCGAACACCACCGCACCGGCCTGACGGGCGACCAGGGTTTCGGTGACCACGAAGTCATTCTGCGTGGCGCGCAGTTCGATGCGGCTTTCCAGGGCGCAGTCCCAGTCGCCGCGCTGGTAGCGGCTCGATTGGGTGACGCGCCAGACGCAGCTTTCCGGGTCGCCTTCGCGGATCGACAAGTCCGCGTTGGGGCCGAGGCCGGTGATCACCGTGCCGACCCCGCGCACCTCGGTGCGGCTTTCCGGCCAGGTCGAGGTCCAGCGCAGTAGGCCATCCGCCGCCCGCGCTAGGATGATCTGCGGACCCCCGTCCGGCGGCGAGGCGGGGCGGCCGGCGAGGAGCATGGGCGGCTCCGTCGGCGGGGCGGCGCGCACGGGCAGGTCGAGGCGGCAACCCTTCAGGTGAAGCTCGAGGTTGGCGGGGGCCGGCGCCGGCCAGACCAGGGGCCAGAGGCCGTCGCAGATCGCCAGGCGCAGGCGCGCGCCGCGGCGGGGGCGATGGGCGACGAAGCTCAAGGGGACCTCGACGTCGTAGGCGCGGCCGGGCTCCAGGGGCGCCGGGCTGGCGTGGCCACCCCGGTGGGTCAGGTTCAGGACGCCGTAGCTGATCAGCCAGGACTGGCCGTCCTCGGTGACTTCGCTCAGCCGCACCGCGACGCTGGCCACGGGCTGGTCGGCGGCCAGGCGCAGGGCCGCGACGGGATTGCCGAGCAGTTCGAAGCGGCCGTCCAGGGGCTCGGAGTGGAAGCAGAGCGACAGGGCGTCGTCGGCGAACTGCTCGCCGGGCAACTCGGAGGTGGCGAAGGGGACCCATTCGGGCTTGGCGAGGCCGACGATACGGCCGCTCTTGTAGCGCAGGGTCTCATCGGCGCCCGCGCCCCAGGTCAGTTCGTCCGGGCGCAGGTGCAGGCTGCGCGTGCGCACGTCCGCCGCCGGCCAGCGGGCCTCGGCGATCCAGCGGCCGGGGAGCGGCTCGCCCCGGGTCTCCGCGGCGGTCTTTTCGGGCATGAAGGCGCGCAGCATCGGCTCGGCCATGACGCCGGTGTCGACGCCGTTCAGCCAGTGATCCCACCAGCGCACCTCCTCGGTCACCCAGTCGATGGCCGGGCCGGGGGTGGCCGGGGACGGATAGCCGTGCCGCCAGGGCCCGATGAGGGCCTTGCGCGGCCCCTTCAGCCTCGCGAGCAGGCGGGGAATGGCGTCGGTGTAGGCGTCCACCAGGCCGCCGACGAGATAGACGGGGCATTTGATGGCGGCGTAGTCGGCGGCGACGGAGCCCTGCATCCAGTAGTCGTCGTTGCGCTGGTGGCCGAGCCAGGTGGCGGCGATGGCCGGGACCGCCTCGAGGCGCCGCAGCCACTCAGCCTCCCAGGCCTCGCCGGTGACCCGCGGATCCGGGGGCGCGGCCATGGCCAGGGTGAAGCTCGACGCCCATTTCAGGTTGGTCAGGCCCAGGCAGCCGCCGACATAGTGGGCGTCGTCGGTGTAGCGCATGTCCGAGGCGCACATGGGCATGATCGCCTTCAGCGCCGGGGGCGCGAGGGCCGCGACCTGCAGGGTGTTGAACCCGCCCCAGGAGACGCCGCGCATGCCGACGGCGCCGTTGCTCCAGGGCTGGGCGGCCAGCCAGGCGATGGCCTCCACCGCGTCGGCCTGTTCCTGGGGCAGGTATTCGTCCAGGAGCAGGCCGCTGGAATCGCCGCTTCCGCGCAGGTCCACCCGCGCGTAGCCGATCCCGTGCTGAGCCAGTTGCTGGCCCCAATACTGGTCGTAGGCGCGGTACTGGTCGCGCTTGCGATAGGGAATGTATTCCAGCACCACCGGCGCCGGATGCTGGGCCGACCCGGCCCGGGGCAGCCAGAGTTGCGCCGCCAGCCGCTCGCCGTCGGCCAAGGGGATCCATTGGTTCTCGATCACCGTCACCGGCCCCGCCATGGGCAGGCGCCAGGGCGGCGCGGCGCGGTCGCGCCAGCTCTTGGCGTCGCCCAGCCTCGCGAACAGGCCCACCGAGCTGGTGTCCAGGAGGTGGCGGCGGTTGACCGTCATCGACGCGCTCCGGTTCGCGGCCGGGCCTGCCGACCGCGCGATGCAAAGCTGCTCGTTAATTCGGGCAGGGTTTAGGCGACACCAACAGCCATGCTTAATCGCCGCAAATTCCCGGCCCCGGCCCCGTGGGGCCGCCTTGGTCTTGCGAATGGTCGGCGCCGTCTCCAACTGCGGTGCGTCTCAACAAACCGCCACGCCGCGCTCCGGTTCCTCCGGAGGCGCGGTCAGTCGCGTTCAATCTCAAACGGGTAAGGAAACTCATGTCGCTCTCAATGTACCAGGCTTCCGTGACGGTCTTCGTTCGGACGCTGACCGCCCTTTCGACCATCCTCGACAAGGCCGCCGCCGACGCCGAGGCCCGGGGCGTCGATCCCGCCGTCCTGGTGAACGCGCGCCTCGCGCCCGACATGTTCCCCGTGTCCCGCCAGGTGCAGATCGCCGCCGACACCGCCCGCAACGCCGCCGCCAACCTCGCCGGGGTCACCCCGCCGAGCCACCCCGACACCGAGACCACCTTTCCGGAACTGAAGGCGCGCATCGCCACGGTCATCGACTACATCCAGGCCTTCAAGCCGGAGCAGTTCGAGGGGGCGGAGACCCGCACCGTGGTCATGAAGATGCGCACCGGCGACCTCAGCTTCGCCGGCGCCGACTACCTGCTCGGCTTCGCCCTGCCCAACCTCTATTTCCACAGCGCCACCACCTACGACATCCTGCGCCACAACGGCGTGGCCCTGGGCAAGCGCGACTTCCTGGGCGCCATCTAGCCGACATGGGACGCGGGCGGCGTTGGGGGTTCGCCCCCAAGGCCGCCCGCAACCCGTTCTACGTCCGCCCCCCCGGTTGACACCCCGTCTCCCGCCCGGTTGGGTGGCGGTCGATTCACGGGGGGAACTGAATAATGGCTCTGATCGCCGCCGCCATGGCGTTGATGGTCGCCGGAACGCCGGCGCCGGCCGCCGTGGGTCCGCAATCCGGTCACCGGGTCTACCAGGGCCTGACCCTCGCGCCGGCCGGCGACCGCGTCGCCGTCGTGGAGTCCGACGATCGCGACGACGCGACGGAGGAGGCCCACCGGCGGGTGGTGATCCGCGGCGCCGACGGATCCGTGCTCCGCATCCTCGACCCCTGCGCCCCCTGCCTCTACCAGGACCCGACCTTCTCCCCGGACGGGCGACAGCTCGCCTTCCTTGGCCGCGACCGCAAGGCGGGGCTCACGGTCCTGTACCTGGCCGCGGGGGACACGGTCACGGCCCGGGCCTTGATCCACGGGGTCGCCGAGAAGCCGCGCTTCTCCCCGGACGGGCGCACCCTGGCGATCCTGGCCATCGTCGGCGCGCACAAGGAGGTGGGCGCCACCCAGGCCGCCGCGCCGCAGGTGGGCGAGATCGGCGCCGACCCGGACGAAAAGCGCATCGCCGTGATCCCCGTCGCCGGCGGCGAGGCGCTGCGCCTGATCTCCCCGGCCGACACCTTCGTCTACGAATACGACTGGACCCCGGACAGCCAGGGCTTCGCGGTCACCGCGGCCAGGGGCGACGGCGATGATAACTGGTGGGTCGCCGACCTGGAGCACGTGGACCTGGCCACGGGCGAGACGCGGCGGATCGCCAAGCCGGCGGACCAGCTCAACTTCCCCCGCGTCTCCCCCGACGGCCGCAGCGTGGCCTATATCGGCGGACTGATGAGCGACTTCGGCCCGGTGGGGGGCGACATCTATCTGGCCCCCACGTCCGGCGGCGCGCCGACGGACATCACGCCCGGGCTCAAGGGCAGCTTCACGTCGCTGGCCTGGCGGGGCGGTCGGCTGATCGCCACGGCCCTGATCGGCGACCGGGCCTCGATCCTCGCCGTCGATCCGACCAGCGGCCACGCCCAGGTGCTGTGGAGCGCCCCCGTGACCCTGGGCGCCGGCGACGGCCAGATCGCCCTCGACCGGCGCGGCGACCGGGTGGCGGCGGTGGTGCAGGACTTCACCCACCCCGGTGAGATCGCCGTGGGCGAGGTGGCCCGCTTCGGCCTCGCCGCCCAGGTCACCCACGAGAACGCGGGCCTGGCCCCGGCCGGCGCCGCCACCAGCGTGGCCTGGACCAGCGAGGGCCGCCAGGTGCAGGGCTGGCTGCTGTCGCCGCCGGGCCTCGCCCCCGGCAAAACCTATCCGATGGTGGTGATGGTGCATGGGGGGCCGAGCTCGGCCTTCACCCCCAGCTTCCCCGCCAGCGGCTTTCGCGGCGGCACGGTGCGCAAGCTGCTGGAGAAGGGCTATTTCGTCTTCATGCCCAACCCCCGGGGCAGCTACGGCCAGGGCGAGGCCTTCACCCGCGCCAATATCCGCGATTTCGGCGGCGGCGACCTGCGCGACATCCTGGCCGGCGTCGACGCGGTGGAGAAGATCGCCCCGGTGGACGATGCGCGCCTGGGCATCTACGGCCATTCCTACGGCGGCTTCATGACCATGTGGACGGTGACCCACAGCCACCGCTTCCACGCCGCCGTGGCGGGCGCCGGCATCGCCAACTGGATCAGCTATTACGGCGAGAACGGCATCGACCAGTGGATGATCCCGTTCTTCGGCGCCTCGGCCTACGACGACCCGGAAATCTACCGCAAGCTCTCCCCCCTGGAGACGATCAAGACCGCCACCACCCCCACCTTCATCTATGTGGGCGAACGGGACGTGGAATGCCCCGCCCCCCAGTCGGTGGAGTTCTGGCACGGGCTGAAGGCGGCCGGGGTGGAGACCAGGCTGCTGATCCTGGAGGGCGAGGGGCATGGGATCCGCAAGCCGGAGCACCTGAAGCAGCTCAGCGATGTGGAGCTGGGGTGGTTTGATAAGTATCTGGGCGGCTCAGCGCTGTAGCCGCGCGCCTTTTGCGCGGGTGGGCTTGACCGTCGGCCCCTCCGATCCTCCAATCCCGGCCACAGCTGTGCGGGGGATGCGATGGCGGCGGACGAGGCCAAGGCCGAGGCCGGCGCGGCCACCCGCTGGCGCTTTTCCGTCCTGGAATCCTGCCGGGGGTTCCTGGCGGTGGTGGTGGTGGTCAACCACCTGACGGCGGCGACCCATTTCTACGCCTTCATCCGCAACGGCTGGGTGGCCGTGGACTTCTTCTTCGTGCTCAGCGGCTTCGTCATCGCCAGCGTCTACGAGGCGCGCATTCGCTCCGTGGGAGCGCTGGGGCGGTATGTGGTGCGGCGGATCGGGCGGCTCTATCCGCTGCACCTGGTCGTGCTGGCGGTGCTGCTGCTGATCGAGGCTGGCAAGCTGGCCCTGTCGGACCCGTCGGCGTTTACGGGCGACAACAGCTGGCCGGCCTTCTGGTCGAGCCTGGCGCTGCTCAACGGCTTCAACGCCTATTCGCAGAGCTGGAACTATCCGTCCTGGAGCGTGGGGATCGAGTTCTGGGCCAACCTTGTGGCCGGGGCGCTGATCCTGGCCTGCGGGCGCTGGTTCCGACTGGGGGCGCTGGCGACCATCGCGGCCCTGGCGGCCTTCATGTTTTCCGACCGGTGGATCGACTACGGGGACGCCCAGGGGCGGATGGAGATCCTGTTCAACGCCGCCGAATACGCCCTCGAGTTCTTCGTCGGCATGCTGACGTTCGGCGCCTTCCGGTGGGCCCGCGGGCGGGGGATCGGCGCCCCGCCCGGCCTCGACCTCGTCGCCCTGGCCATCACCCTGGCGGTGTTCCGGTTCGGCGACGTCATGCCGGCCCTGAGCAAGGCGGCGGTCTTCGCGGCGGTGGTGCTGATCCTGGCCTTCGAGCGGGGGCCGTTGTCCTGGCTGTTGCGGCGGCGTCCCTGCCTGTGGCTGGGGACGATCTCCTATTCGATCTACCTGACCCACGCCGTCTATGTGTCGCTGTTTTCCATCGCCATCTACGACGTCGGCGCGCAGCTAGGCCTGCCGATAACCAGCCCGATCGGCGGCGAGAACGTGATCACCCTCGGCGGGCCCTGGGTGGAGGACGCGTTGGCCTTGGCCCTGGTCGCGGTGGTGGTGGCGAGTTCGGGGCTGACCTATAGGTTCGTGGAGGACCCGGCGCGGCGGTGGTTCAACCGGGTGTCGGGCGGCGGGTAGTCCCCCTCCGCTCACCCCGGCGAAGGCCCATAGGCGCTAACTTAGGCGCGTTGGGCCTGGCGTAAGCTGCTCCCCCTGCTTGTCATCCCGGCCGGAGCGCCCTTGC
>PLSW01000056.1 GCA_003165275.1 Caulobacteraceae bacterium | reverse complement strand
TCAAGGGCCGCGACCTGATGCAGGGCGTGCCGCGCGAAGTTCGGATCAGCGAAAAGCAGGCCTCCGACGCCCTGGCCGAGCCGGTGACCCAGATCATCGAGGCGGTGAAGGTCGCCCTGGAAGCCACCCCGCCGGAGCTGGCCTCCGACATCNNCGCGACCACACCGGCCTGCCGGTCATGGTCGCCGACGATCCCCTGTCCTGCGTCGCCCTCGGGTGCGGCAAAGTGCTCGAGCATCCGAAATGGATGAAGGGTGTGTTAGAATCTTCTCTGTCATAAGTCGGCCCTAAGACGGGGGTGGATGGGCGCATGCGCCGGGAGGCGAACTAGGTGTCCTTCAGGGACGGGCCTTTGACGGATCTGAAGGTTCCGCTGACGTGGACCGCCGCCGTGGCCGTGATCATCGCCACCGTGATCGTCGTCGCGCTGCTGGTCGGCGACCGGCGCGAAACCGTGCAGGGCCAGGCCTACGGCGTCACCAAGAACGTGGTTGATACGGTCTCCAGGCCCGCCAGCGCCGCCATGGCCGCGCCGGGGCACTGGACGGGGGGCGGGCTGAACGCCGTCCGCGACTATATCCTCGCCGGCCGGGAGAATCGCCAGCTGCGGCAGCAGGTTGAGGAGCTGAAGGGCTGGCGCGACCAGGCCATCGACCTGCAGAACCTCAATGAACGCTACCGCAGTCTGCTGGCCCTGAAGACCGATCCGCCGATCCCCATGGTCACCGCCCAGTTGGTCACCGATAGCCGCGGCCCCTTCGCCAATACCCGGATGGCCAATGTCGGCGCCGAGCGCGGGGTCGCCGTCGGCAATCCGGTGATGGCCGAGCACGGCCTCGTCGGCCGCATCGTCGGCGTGGCCCACAACGCCAGTCGGGTGCTGCTGCTCACCGACATCGTCAGCCGCACCCCGGTGCTGGTGGCCCGCACCAACGCCCGGGCCATCCTCACCGGCGACGGCGGCCCCAATCCCAAGCTCGCCTATATGCGCGGCGTCGATCCGGTGAAGGTCGGCGATCGGGTCCTGACCTCCGGCGACGGCGGGGTGTTTCCCCGCGGCCTGCCCGTGGGCATCGCCGTCCAGGGTCTGGACGGGACCTGGCGGGTGAAGCTGGATTCCGACAATGCGCCGATCGATTTCGCGCGCATCTTCCTGTTCAAGGACTTCAGCCAGCTGGCCGATCAGAAGGCCCTGGCCACCACCACCATGCCGCCGCCGACCCCGGCCGAGGCCGCCGCCGTCCAGGACATCCTCAAGGCGGCGGCCGCCGCCCCGCCGCCCGCGTCCGGCGCCAAGCCGTCCGCGGGGGGGGTGTCCTCGACGCCGCCCGCGTCCGGCGCCAACGCCGCCAAGCCCGGCGGCAAGGCCAAGACCTCGGCGGCCAAGCCCACCGCAAAGGCGCTGGCGCACGCCTCCAGCGCCCCCCCGGCGCCCTCCGACCCGGGCGAGCCGCAATGAGCCTGATGCAGGCCGCGCGTCCCCTCGACCCGTGGCGCTGGCTGGTGGTTCCGGCCCTGGTCTCCGTCGTGGCCACCATGCTCTTCGCCATTCCGTTTCGCGTGTTCGGCTTTCAGCTGCCCGAGCCGGTGTTTCCCCTGGTGCCGGCCTTCGCCTGGGCGGTGATCCGCCCCTCGATCCTGGCGCCCTTCCTCCTCGTCG
The DNA here is from genome assembly GCA_003165275.1 of Caulobacteraceae bacterium. Lineage (GTDB taxonomy): Bacteria > Pseudomonadota > Alphaproteobacteria > Caulobacterales > Caulobacteraceae > Poindextera. The sequence continues at coordinate 6,860 of PLSW01000056.1, read as the reverse complement.
CCCTCGGCCTCTTCCTCGATTTCTACTGGGGCGGGCCGGTGGGCATGTGGGGCCTGGCCTTCCTGGCGGTCTATGCGACCCTGCTGGCCGCCCGCAGCATCATGACCGGCCAGAGCCGCGGCACGCGCCAGCTGTGGTTCGCCATGGTCACCGCCCTGGCCATGGGCGTCGCCTTCGCCGTCAGCGTGATCAATTCCCACAACATGCCGAACCTGCTGGCGGTGTTCTGGCAATATCTGGGCACAATTGTCCTGTACCCCTTCGCCCATCGCCTGATTGAACGCTTCGAGGATGCGGACGTCCGCTTTAGATGACCGAACCGTCCATCTTCTTCAGTGAGGTCAACGAGCGCCAGGGGGTGTTCCACCGGCGCGCCTTCGTCATGGGCGCCCTGGTCTCCACCGGCCTCCTGGCCCTCAGCGGGCGGTTGGCGCAGCTGCAGATCTTCGAGAGCGGCCGCTACCGGATGCTGGCCCAGAACAACCAGTACAATTTCCGCATGGTGCCGCCGCCCCGCGGCCGCATCCTCGACCGCAACGGCGTCGAACTCGCCTCCAACCGCCCCAACTTCCGCCTGCTGCTGCTCAAGGACCAGGTGAGCGACGTCGAGGCGACCCTGAAGACGGTGTCCGAACTGATCCCGATCACCCCGCAACGCCACCGCCAGCTGCTGCGCGAGATCGCCGAGAGCCAGAAGTTCGTGCCGGTGTCCCTCGCCGACGATCTGACATGGGACGAGTTCGCCCGGGTCAATGTCCGCACGCCGGAACTCGTCGGCCTGCAGGCCGACATGGGCGACTCCCGAGTCTATCCCTTCGGCGGCGCCTTCGCCCACGTGGTCGGCTATGTCTCGCGGGTGTCCGACACTGACCTAGCCAAGCTGAAGGGTCCGCCCGATCCGCTGCTGCTCAATCCCGGCTTCCGCATCGGCAAGCAGGGAGTCGAAAAGGCCCTCGATCTGGATCTGCGCGGCAAGCCTGGCGGTCAGAAGGTGGAAGTCGACTCCAAGGGCCGGGTGGTGCGCGAGGACCCCACCGGCGACCTCAAGGCGACTCCCGGCAAGGACGTGGTCCTGACCCTGGACGCCGACATCCAGAACCGCGCCCTGGAGGTGATGGGCGAGGAGAGCGGCGCCGCGGTGATGATGGACTGCCGGACCGGCGACATCCTCTGCATGATGTCGGCGCCGGCCTTCGACGCCAACAAGTTCGTCAAGGGCATTTCCTCGGCGGACTATCGCGCTTTGGCTGACTACGAGAAGAAGCCCTTGTTCAACAAGGCGCTGACCGCCACCTATCCCCCCGGCTCGACCTTCAAGACCATGGTGGCCCTTGCCGCCCTGGAGGCCGGGGTCGATCCGCACCGGACCTACACCTGCAACGGCGTCTTCAACTACGGGGGCCACCCCTACAAGTGCGACAAGCACCACGGCACCCTCGACATGCATGGGGCGATCGTCACCTCCTGCGACGTCTTCTTCTACCAGACCGCCCTCGCCGTCGGACCGGACAAGGTCGCCGAGGTCGCGCGCCACTTCGGCCTGGGGCAGCTGTTCGACATCGGCATCCAGGGCCAGAAGCCGGGCATCGTCCCGGATATCGCCTGGAAGAAGGCCTATATGACCGCGCATCACGGCGATCCCCGCTGGTACTCCGGCGAGACCCCCAGCATGGGCATCGGCCAGGGCTATGTGAACGTCAACGCCCTGCAGATCTGCGTGCAGGCCTCGCGCCTGGCCAACGGCTCCAAGGCGCTGCAGCCGCGGCTGATCCATTCCATCGGCGGCGTCGTCCAGCCCTCCGGCGCCCTGGCGCCGGACCTGCCGTTCGCGCAGGAGCACATCAACTTCGTCCGCGCCGCCATGGCCTCGGTGACCGAGGCGGGGGGCACGGCGGCGGCGGTGTCCGACCTCGGCCTCGGCCCGATCAAGATGGCCGGCAAGACCGGCACCGCCCAGGCGGTCCAGTACAAGGCCAACAGCCACGGCCAACACGGCAGCGTGGGCGCCTGGGAAACGCGCGACCACGCCTGGTTCATCGCCTTCGCCCCCTATGACGATCCGCGCTACGCCCTCAGCGTGCTTGTGGAGCACGGCGGCTTCGGCGCCGAGGCCGCCGCCCCGCGCGCCCGAGAGATCATGCGGGTGGCGCTGCTGAAGGATCCGCAGATCCGCGCGCGGATCGAAAAACCCATGCCGCTGCCGGACCTGCCGAAGGATCAGCAGAGCGATCTGCCGGACGGCGTTGCGGCGCCGATCATCACCGACTCTGGTCCCACCCCGCCTCTGGCCCCGCCCACATGACCTCCAGCGCCCTGACCCGTCCCGGCGAGCGCAGCCGCGCCATCGTCAAGTTCGCCGAGATCGACTGGACCCTGACCGCGGTCCTCTGCCTGCTGGCCGGCTGCGGCGGGCTGATGCTCTATTCCGTCGCCGGCGGCAACCTGAAGCCCTGGGCCGAGCCGCACCTCTTCCGCTTCGGCCTGTGCCTGCTGCTGATGGCGGTGCTGGCCATGGTCGATCTGCGGGTCTGGTTTGTTGCGGCCTATCCGGTCTACGCCATCGGCCTGTTGCTCCTGGTCGCCGTCCAACTGGTCGGCAAGTCCCACCTGGGCGCCGCCCGCTGGCTGCAGTTCGGACCCATCGGCCTGCAGCCGTCCGAGATCATGAAGATCGGCCTCGTGCTGGCCCTGGCCCGTTTCTACCACGGCCTTCCGTCCGCGAGCGCGCGCTGGTCCTGGTGGCTGCTGGTCCCCGCGGGGATGATCGCCGTGCCCGCCCTGCTGGTCGCCAAACAGCCGGATCTGGGAACGGCCATCCTCCTGGCCGCAACGGGCGGCGCCGTGGTCATGCTGGCGGGCCTCAGCCTTCGCGCCATCGCCGTGGCGGTGGTCGGCGTCGTCCCCGCCGGCTGGGTGGTGATCAAATACCTGATGAAGGACTATCAGCGGGACCGGATCCTGACCTTCCTGCACCCGGAGAACGATCCCTCCGGCTCGGGCTATCACATCCTGCAGGCCAAGATCGCCCTGGGCTCCGGCGGCATCCTCGGCAAGGGCTATGGCCTGGGCTCGCAGAGTCAGCTGAACTTCCTGCCGGAAAAGCAGACCGACTTCATCTTCGCCACCCTCGCCGAGGAATTCGGCCTGGTCGGCTGCGTCTCGGTGCTGGCCCTCTACGCGGTGGCCATCGTCATTTCCCTGCGCATCGCCAGCCTGTCCCATAGCCATTTCGGCCGGCTCAGCGCCGCGGGGGTGACCGCCACCTTCGGCCTCTATGTGCTGATCAACGGGGCCATGGTCATGGGCCTGGCCCCGGTGGTGGGCGTGCCGATGCCGCTGCTGTCCTACGGCGGCACGGTGATGCTGACGGTGATGATCGGCTTCGGCCTCGTGCAGGCCGTGCGGGTGAACCGCTACGAGGAAGTCAGCAGCGGCGCCGGCGGGCTGCTGTAGGGACGGGTAAAAGGGCGCAGGCTCAAGCTGCGCCAACCGCCTGTGCAGCGGACCGCCGCCCCCTCCGTCACTTCGCTTCGCTCAGCGCCCCTCCCCCGCTACGCGGTGGAGGAAATCTTTCATTGTCCTCCACCGCGTAGCGGGGGAGGTGGCTCGGGCGAAGCCCGAGACGGAGGGGGCGTCGGTCCGTCGCACGCTGGCGGCACAAGTCTGAATTCACACCGTTGGGCCTCTAAACCGAAAACGCCGCCTCGGTCGCCCGCACCAGCCCGTCGACGATCCCCGGCTCGGTGGACGCATGCCCCGCGTCCCAGACGATCTCGAACTGGGCCTTGGGCCACGCCGCCTTCAGGCGCCAGGCCGACTCCAACGGGGTGACCACGTCGAACCGACCCTGGACGATCCAGCCGGGGATGTCCTTGATCTTGTGGACGTTGTTCAGGATCCAGCCGTCTTCCGGGAAAAAGCCGCGGTTGACGAAATAGTGGCATTCGATGCGGGCGAAGGCGACGGCGAAGTCGACCTCGTTGAACTTGGCCGGCCGCGCCTCGGGGCCGCGGATGGAGATGGTGTCGCCTTCCCACTGGCTCCAGGCCGCCGCGGCTCGGGCCTGGATGCGCCGATCGGCATGGGTCAGGCGGCGGTGGTAGGCGGCCATCAGGTCGCCGTGCTCTTCCGCCGGGATCGGCTCCAGGAACCGCTCCCAGGCGTCGGGGAACAGCATCGAGGCGCCGTCCTGGTAGAACCAGTTCAGTTCGCGCTCGGTAAGCAGGAAGATGCCCCGCAGCACCAGGGCCTCGACCCGCTCGGGATGGGTGATGGCGTAGGCCAGCGCCAGGGTCGATCCCCAGGAGCCGCCGAACACGGTCCACTTCTCTACCCCGGCGTGGACCCGCAGCCGCTCGATATCCTCGATCAGCGCCCAGGTGGTGTTGTCGTCCAGGGAGGCGTTGGGCCGCGACTTGCCGCAGCCGCGCTGGTCGAACAGGGTCGTGCGCCAGCGGGTGGGGTCGAAAAAGCGCCGCATGGTCGGGTTGATCGCGCCGCCGGGGCCTCCGTGCAGCACCACCGCCGGCTTGCCGCCGACCCGGCCGCACTGCTCGTAATAGACCTCATGGCCACCGCCGACGGCCAGCCAGCCGGACACCGTCGGCTCGCTCTCAGGATAGAGGCCGCGCCGGGCGGCGTTGGCGACGGCGGGGGCGGCGGGGGCGGGGAAACGTTCCATCGGCGCGATCCTACTTCGGAAAGCGTCGGTCCATCCAGTCGAGTATCGCCTTGTTCACAGCCTCGGGTCGCTCCTGCTGGGTCCAGTGGCCGGAATCGTGCACCAGGGTCTTTTCCAGGTCAGTCACGTAGGCCTCCATGCCGTCCGCGGCGGACGGCGGCAATACGGCGTCCTTTTCGGCCATGATCATCAGGGCAGGGACCGTGACCTTCTGCTCAACCCCCGCCGACCGCTCCCAGTTGCGGGTGAAGTTGCGATACCAGTTGATCCCGCCGGTGAAGCCGGTGCGCTCGAAGGCGGCCACGAAGGCCTCAAACTCGTCGTCGGTGAGGAAGAACTCCCGCGGGTCGACGCGGGGGTCATAGGTCTTGAGGATGTTGATCAGGGCGAACAGCGACGGATCGCCGGGCTTGCGTTCGGTGGCGAAGCCGGCCGAGGGCGGGGTCTCGCCGAGCGGGCGGCGCATGAAGAAGTCCATCGCCTTGCGAACATCGCCGTCCAGCACCGCGTCGGCCGCGCCGGGGGTCTGGAAATAGACGATGTACATCTCGTCCCCCATGCGGTGGCGCATGATGGCGATGGGATCGGCGGGCGCCCGGGGCATGAACGGCGTGTTGACCCCGATCACCCCGGCGACCCGATCCGGGTGCAGCAGCGGCATCTGCCAGACCACGATGCCCCCCCAGTCGTGGCCACAGAAGATGGCCTTATCGACGCCAAGGTGATCGAGCAGGCCGACAAGGTCGCCGGTCAGGTGTTCGATGTCGTAGGATTCCACGGGCCCGGGCCGGTCGGTGAGGCCATAGCCGCGTTGGTCAGGGGCGATGACCCAGCGGCCCGCGTCCCCCAGGGCCTTCAGCTGGTGGCGCCACGAGAAGGCCAGCTCCGGCCAGCCGTGGCACAGGATGATCGGCACGCCCTCCCGGGGGCCGGCCTCGTAGTAGGCCATGCGGATGCCGTTGGTGTCGGCGTACTGGACGGGTGGCATCAGGCTGGCGAGGGCGTCGGACACGGCGTTTGGCCTCCCTTTAGGATGTGTTGGCCGCACCCTGCCCAGAGCGTCCGCCCGGCGCAAGGCGGATTGCGGCTTTCCCCAGGGGCGAAACGGGGTAGAAGCCGAAGCGTGAATGACCCCGCCGCCGCGCCCGCCGAACCCGCCTTCAAAGTCGCCAGGGCGCCCATCGGGCTGGTGATTCTCCTGGGCGCGGCGACGGCGTTCGCGGCCCTGTCCATCGACATGTACCTGCCGGGGCTGCCCGCCATCGCCGCCGGCTTCCACGTGCCGACGGCCGCGGCCCAGGCGACCATCGCGGCGTTCCTCGCCGGTCTCGCCATAGGCCAGCTGTTCTACGGCCCGGCGTCTGACCGGTGGGGACGCCGCTGGCCGCTGATCGGCGGGGGCGCCCTCTATGTCGTCGCCAGCATCGTCTGCGCCACGGCGCCCAGCCTGCCCATCCTCGTCGCCGCGCGCTTTGTCCAGGCCCTCGGCGGCTGCGCCGGCACGGTGATCGCGCGGGCGGTGGTGCGCGACCTCTTCGACCATCGCAACGCGGCCCGGGTGCTATCGCTGCTGATGCTGGTCATGGGCGCCGCGCCGATCATCGCGCCCCTGGCGGGGGGCGCCCTGGTGGCCGCCTACGGCTGGCGGGCCATCTTCTGGATCCTCACCGGATTCGGCGTGCTGATGACCGTGGCGGTGATCGTCTATCTGCAGGAAAGCCGGTCTGCGGAAACCGCCGCCCAGGCCAGGAGCGAGCATCCCTTCCGCGCCTATCTGGCGCTCCTGCGCCAGCCGGTCCTGCTGGGCTATATGCTCGCCGGCGGCCTCAACAGCGCGGCGCTGTTCGCCTACATCTCCGCCTCGCCAGGTCTGCTGATCACCACCTACGGCATTCCACCGGCGCAGTTCGGCTGGGTGTTCGGGGCCAACGCCGTGGGGCTGGTCGGCATGAGCCAGGTCAACGGCCACCTGCTGCGCCACTACACCCCCGAGCGGATCCTTTCGATGGCGCGGATGGTCTCCCTGGCCTTCGCCCTGGTGCTGACCCTCGATGCCTTCACCGGACTCGGCGGCATGTACGGGGTGCTGGTCCCGCTCTTCTTCGTCATCGGCTCATTCGGCTTCATGGGCGCCAACACCACCGCCGCCGGCCTGAACGTCGATCCGGTGCGCGCGGGG
>PLSW01000359.1:13031-38345 GCA_003165275.1 Caulobacteraceae bacterium | reverse complement strand
AGGTGGGGTGCTCATGCCGGATACGCTCAAGCAACGCGGCGACTTCGGCGACAACCAGCCCTTTGTCTTCGTCCTAGACCCCGACGGGTATGAGATCGAGATCTGGCACGAGAACACGCCGCACCACCGGCCCTAGGCGATTCACACCTCTCTTGAGGCCGACAAAAGTCCTTCTCCCCTCGTGGGAGAAGGTAATTCGGGCTGACTTTTCAGCATCTGAAATCGCCTAGCGCATCGGCCAAGGCCGGCTCAACCCGTCAGGCCGCCTCGTACTGGTCCGTCGTCAGGGCGGCGGAGAGGTCGGGCATGATGTCGGGGATGGACAAGATCGAGACGATGGTGGTCTCGATGATCACCAGGCCGCGCACCACCTTGACGCTGGCGGGGGATCCGACGTCCGGCGACGGCTGGATCAGGTTGGGGTCGATCTTCAGGATGTCGCTCACCGCGTCCACCAGCAGGCCGACGATGCGGCCCTGGCACTCGACCACCACCACAACGGAGGAACTGCCCGGCTCGCCGGCGACGAGGTTGAGCCGGTCGGCGAGGCTGACGATGGGCATGACCATGCCCCGCAGGTTGACCATGCCCTTGACGTAGGCGGGGGCGTGGGGGAGCGGGGTCGAGACCACCCAGCCGCGGATTTCCCGCACGGCCATGATGTCGATGGCGAAATCCTGGTCGTTCACCTTGACGGACAGGAGTTCCAGGTCGGCGGGGGCGTTGGCTTGGGCTTGCGCGGCCGGTTTCATCAGAACCTCACCACCCGGACGAGGCCGACGGCCTCCGGAAATTCACCAATGATCGGCACGATCTTCACGCTGATCTCCCAGGTCCGGCGGAGGCCCGCAGTCCAGTCCCTCTGCCGGTACAGGCCAAGGCTTTACGGGAACTTAAGTGGGCGGGACACAGCGAAATCCTCGGCCTGAAAAGAACGTATATATTGGCGAACGAAAGCTTAAATATTTGATGATTGCTACGATTGTGGTCAGCACGACAAAGACAAAGCGCGGCCGCCTCCACCTAGATTAAATCCACTAAAATCAGCCAGCTGACGCCGAAATAGGTGGAACTAGACCCGTGAATTTTCCACGCTGATTTTGCTGACCGCCGGTCAATGTTTTGCGGATCAGGTCTCAGTTCGGCCGATCGGTGTTCTCAAAATCGCCAGCGGCGTCAAATCGTCGCAGGCGGGCCAGCGCGGCCTTCGCCGTTAACCCACCCAGCCTCACCCGCCACACCAAACCCGTTGCCTAACCGTCCGCGCCCCGATACTAAAGCATATGCTTAACCAACAGACCACCCTCGACCTCACCTTTCAGGCCCTGGCCGATCCCACCCGGCGGGCGATGGTCGAGCGGCTGTCGCGGCGGCCGATCTCGGTCAGCGATCTGGCGCGGCCGTTCGAGATGTCGCTGCCGGCGGTGATGCAACACCTGGCCGTGCTGGAGGGCTCGGGCCTGGTGGTGTCCGAGAAGATCGGCCGGGTGCGCACCTGCCGGATCCAGCCCGCCGCCCTCAATCTCGCCGAACACTGGATCAACGCGCGCCGGGCCGAGTGGGAAGACCGCCTCGACCGCCTCGGCGACTACCTCAAACAGCTCAAGGACAACGGAGACGACCATGCCCAGGCGACTGAACCCCGCACCGGAATCGAGCCCCCGCCCCTGGTGCTGGAGCGCATTTTCGACGCCCCCCGCGAACTGGTGTTCCAGGCCTGGAGCAGCGCCGACCACATCAAGCGCTGGTTCAGCCCGGCTAACTTTTCCGTCCCCGAAGCCGAGGTCGACTTTCGCACCGGCGGGGTGGTGCGGATCAAGATGGCGGGGCCGGGGGGCTATGAGAACTGGAACGAGGGCCATTTCCTGGAGGTCACGCCCCCCGAGCGGCTGGTGTTCGGGGGCGACATCTCCGTCGGCGGCGAGGTGAAGTTCACCGCCACCACCACCGTCACCTTCGCCATGGAGGACTTCGGCTTCGGCCCCTGCACCCGCATGAAGGTGGTGCAGGCCTATGTGGTCTACGACGAGGCCTTCATGACCGCCGTCAGCGGCGCGCCGGAGGGCTGGCGCACCACCGTGGACAAGCTGGAGCGGGAGGTGGCGCGGATGAAGGGGATGGCCGAGGGCCGCACCTTGGTCCACGACGCCTTCACCCTGGAGCGCCTCTACGACGCCACCCCCGCCCAGGTCTTCCACGCCCTCACCGACCTGGAGGCCAAGGCCAAATGGTTCGTCGGCGGCCCGGACTGGACGGAGCTCGAGCGGTTCATGGACGTCCGCCCCGGCGGCCGCGAACGGGCCAAGGGCCGCTGGACCTCGGGAACCGTGACCAACTTCGACGCGGTCTATTTCGACGTCGTTCCGGGGCAGCGCCTCGTCTACACCTACGACATGTACGTGGACGACCGGAAGATCTCGGTCTCCCTGGCCACCGTGGAGATCACCCCGGCGAAGGGCGGAACCCGGCTGACGATCACCGAACAGAGCGCCTTCCTCGACGGCTACGACGACGCCGGATGGCGCAAGCAGGGGACCGGGCAGCTGATGGACCGGATCGGGGAGTCGCTGAAGGGGGGCGTCGCGGGAGCGGGGGACGGGGCCGCAACGCCGCATTAGGGTGCGTTTAGGTCACCTGCGATCATGACCTCTTCTCCTCCCCCATAAATGGGGGAGGAGCGATCATCCTCAGTACGCCATCCCCTGAGCCACCGCCTTCAGCCGCTCCACCACCGACAGCTTGTCGTCGATGAAGTCGTGGTCGATCCACCAGGCCTCGACCTCGCGCATCACCTGGCCCACCAGGGGGCCGCGGGGCACGCCGGCGGCGACCACCTCGTCGCCGGTGAGCGGCAGGGCGGGGCGCGGCCAGCTCTGCGCCATGGGCAGCAGGGCGCGCCACTGCACCCCGGCGGCGGGCCGGGGCGAGGCGGCCCAGGCCAGCATCACCCGGTCGCAGAAGGCCGCCGCCCCCAGCCGGTAGACCGCCCGGCGGGTCTCCCGGGGGCTCAGCCAGGAGACGATGCGCGGCTCGGTCCCCAGGGCCGCCACCAGCCGGTCCCGCAGGGCGTTGGAGAGGCGCAAGGCCTGGGCTGTCTCCGCGCCGGAGGCGGGATCGTCCGGCAACAGCGCCGCCAGCCGCAGCTCGGCGTCGCAGGTGAACAGCTGCTCGGTCTCGATGGCCACCAGGGCCTCGAACCGCGAGATCCCCCGCGCCAGGGGCAGGATCAGCGGCAGTATGCCCGTCGCCGCCATCAGCCGCACGACGGTGCGCGGATCGTCGGCGGCGAGGATCTTCAACAGCTCGCTCGACACCCGCTCGGCGGATAGTCCCGTCAGTCGGTCCCGCAGCCCCTCGCAGGCGGCCAAGGCCACGGCGTCCGGCTCGCCCTGGCCGTACCAGGCCTGGAAGCGGAAGAAGCGCAGGATACGCAAGGCGTCCTCGAGGATGCGGGTCTCGGCGTCGCCCACGAACACGATGCGGCCGGCCTTGGCGTCGGCCATCCCTTCGCCGGTGGGATCGAAGATCGTCCCTTGCGCGTCCGCGTAGAGGGCGTTGAGCCGAAAGTCCCGCCGCTGGGCGTCCTCGGCCCAGTCGGTGGTGAAGGCGACCACGGCGCGGCGCCCATCGGTCTCCACGTCCCGGCGCAGGGTGGTGATCTCATAGGGCTTGCCGCCGGACACCGCGGTGACCGTCCCGTGGTCGACGCCGGTGGGCACGGCCTTCAGCCCCGCCGCCTCCAGGGCCGCGATCACCACCGGCGGCTCCAGCACCGTGGCGATGTCGATGTCCGCCACCGGATGGCCGGTCAGGGTGTTGCGCACGCAGCCGCCCACGAACCGGGCGCAGCCGGCGCCCCCGACCGCCTCCAGGGCCGCCATCACCGCCCGGGTCTTGTCCAGGCGCATCCAGCCCGGGGTTCCGATGCTCAACTCGTTCACGCCTCTTCGTCCTCGTCCGCGAACGGTCCGTATAGCCGAACATAGAGCTGGCGCAGCATGGCCGCCGTCGCCCCCCAGATCAGCTGGCCCTCGTAGGGCATGGCGTAGAAGTGCCGGCGCTGGCCGTCCTCCATGTCGCGGAATTGTCGTTGATGATTTCGCGGGTCCATCAGGAAGGCCAGCGGCGTCTCGAACACCTGCGCCACCTCCGCCGGATTGGGCACGATGGTGAAGCCCGGCCGCACGAAGGCGACCACCGGGGTGATGTCGAAGCCGGAGCCGGTCTGGTAGGCGCTCGACAGCCCCGCCAGCACCACATGGCCGGGGTCGAGGCCGATCTCCTCGTGCGCCTCGCGCAGGGCCGTCTCCCAGGGCAGCTCCCCCGGATCGCAGCGACCGCCGGGAAAGGCCACCTGGCCGGTGTGGCTGCGCAGGGTGTCCGAGCGGCGGGTGAGCAGCACCGTCACCCCGGCCTCATGCTCCACCAGGGGCACCAGAACGGCGGCGGGGGACAGGTCGCGGGCCCCCGGCTGCATGCCGGGGTTCAGGTCGAAGTCGGAATGGACGGTGCGCTTGGCCGGATCGTAGGTCTCGATGGGATCCAGGCGGCTGACGATCCAGGCCCGCAGCTCGGCGGGGGTCATGCCAGGTGGATCCCGGCCGGGCCCAGGGGGAACCAGGCGCCGTTGGACGCAACGCCCAGCACCGGGCCCTCGGAACTGTCCCGCTCCTCGCCCATCTCCACCAGCTGGTAGAAGACCGGCCGGCGGATCAGCGCCTCCAGGCCCCGGCGCACATGCAGATAGGGTCGCGGCTCCCCGGTGGCGGCGTCCATCTCCACCCGGATGGGGTTGTCCGGCCCCGCCTCGACCACGTCGCCGACATTGGTGGTGAAGCGCAGGGCCTCGCCCTCGCGATCGACGGCCACGGCGATGAACGGCGCATCCTCGACGGTGATGCGCATCTTCTCTACCGGGGTCACCAGGTGGAAGCCGTCGGGGTCCTTGCGCAGGACGGTGGAGAACAGCCGCACCAGGGCCTCCCGGCCGATGGGCGAGCCTTCATGGAACCACAGGCCGTCTCGGCGGATGACGATGTCGATCTCGCCGCAGTGGGCGGGGTTCCACAGGTGCACCGGCGGCAGGCCGCGGCCCGGCGCCTGGCGCGCGGCGGCGGCGACGCCGTCCAGGCCGGACGGTTGGGGGGAGGCGGGCGAGGTCATGGGGGCAATGTAGGGTCGTTCGAAGCCTCGCGCATCCGCAATAGGCCGCAATCGCGGTCGGAGCCGCTCTGGTGGTATGCTCACCGCATGGATTCCGCCCCGCTTCCCATCCCCGCCACCGCCGAACCGCTCACCGCCCGGGCGGTGGTGCTGGGCGAGCGCATCGACACCGCCGGCCTGGAGCGCCGCGACGCCCTGTCCACGGCGCCGCTGTCCTTCCGGGTCGGCCCCGGCATGGCGGTGGTGTTCCGTTACGGGGTGGTGGTGATGTTCGGCCTCGATCCCCTGGCCGAGGACGAGGTCCTGCGCGGGGTGGCGCCCCGGGTCCAGGGCCCCACGGCCCTGCGGGAGGAGGAGACCATCCGCCTCGCCGCCCGCGACGACCTGGACGAGGGTGTGCAGCCGGACGGGGTGGTGCGCATCGGGGCCCTCTCCCCCGACAAGCTGCTGGTGGTGGCCGACGCCGTGGCCAAGAGCGCGGCCCTGGCCAGCGACGAGCGCCAGGTCGCCCGGGTGTTCGACACCATCGAGCCCTGGGCGCGGCAGCTCTCCGAGCACGGCCGCGCGCCGGGCGGCCGCCAGGTGATGATTCGCCTGATCGGCTCCTCCCTCCTGGTCCAGCACCGGGTCGCCGAGCGGGTGGCCGTGCGCGAAAAACCCGACATCCTCTGGGACCGCCCCGACCTGGAGCGCCTCTACGCCCGCCTCGAGGACGAATACGAACTGGTCGAGCGCGCCGAGACCCTCGGCCGCAAGCTGGACCTCATCGGCAACACGGTCACCGTGATGACCGACCTGATCGACACCCAGCGCTCCTTCCGCCTGGAAGCGATCGTGGTCGCCCTGATCCTGCTGGAGGTGGCCCTGACCCTGGTGCAGATGGCGCTGCGGCGGTAGGCGCAGCGGGGGCTGGATCGCCGGAAAGATCGCCTCAAATTATCCCGTCACTGCCGGGAAATAGGATGCTAGTGCGCCCAGTCCTCCAGCACCCGGTGGCGGGCGCCGCTAGTCCGCCGGATTGTGCTTCTCCACGAACGCGACGGCCGCGTTGAGCATGGCCTTGCGCGTCGCATCGCGGGACAGCCAATGGTCCTCGCCCTTGAGTAGTACGAATTCGACCGGCTTTCCGGCGGCCGTAAGGTTCCGCTCCATTTCGCGCGATTGGCCGACGGGCACGACGGTGTCGTCCGCGCCGTGGATCAACAGGATGGGCGCGTCGGCCCGCGCCGCGAGCTTGGCCGGGGAAAGCTCGCTCATGGCCGAATCGTTCTCGGATCGCGCGCCGAGGAACTTGCGGATGTAGCGCGTCGCCGGATTGCGCTCGTCGGCGTCCCCCGGGGTCACGGTGAAGAGGAAGTAGTTGAGGTCGGAAATGCCGGCGTGGGAAACGGCGCAGCGATAGAGGCCGTGCTGCACGGTCACCCCCGCCAGAGCGGCGTAACCGCCGTAACTGGCGCCGACGATGCAGGCGCGCTTCGGGTCGACAAGGCCGTCCCTGGCGAGGGCGGCGACCCCGTCGGAGATGTCGGTCTGCATCTTGCGGCCCCACTGGCCGAAGCCGGCGTCGCGGAACTCGACGCCATAGCCGTCCGACCCGCGGAAATTCGGCTGGAACACCGCATAGCCCCGACCGGCGAAGGCCTGGGCGAACCAGTCGAAGCGGAGGCTGTCGTGGGCCTGGGGCCCGCCGTGCGGCAGGACGACCAGGGGCAGCCCCCTGGGGTCGCGTCCGGGCGGCAGGGTGAGCACCCCGTGGATTTCCAGCCCGTCGGCGGCCTTGTAGGTGATCATGCGGCTGGAACCCACATTGGCGTCCGGCAGATCGGGATAGCTGTAGCCGTAGGGGCTGACCTTGGCGCCATTCACCAGCCAATAGGTGCCGGCGTCGCCGTCGCCCTCGGTGTAGAGAATCAGCGCCTTGGAATCCGCGCTCCAGGACACGATCTGCGGCGCGCCGCCTAGGGCTTTGCGCAGCGCGCCCTGGCGCGCCTTGAGGACCGGGTCGAAGAACTGCTGGTCCGCTCGGTCGCCGGTGAGGACGGCCCCCACCAGCCGATGCGTGGTGGGATCGAACAGATAGTTTGACGCCGCAACCGGCCGTTCCGTGGCGAGCGGCGCGCGGCTGGCATCGGCCAGGTTCACTTCTTCAGGCTCGGACTTCTCGATCAGGACGGCGCCCGGCGTCCGGCCAAGGCCGGCCAGACCGATCTCACCCAGCGGATCGTGAAGCGTCTCAATCACGCTGGCCTCGGTCCCGGCGGCGTAGAGATACCAATCGCCCGTGGCGGGGTCGTATTCCGAATGGCTGACGACCGTTCCGTCCGCCGCCAGCGCCCAGTCGTGAGGGCGGTGGGCGCCGGAGGCGGCGATGTCGGCGACCCCCGAGTCGAGATCCACCCCGTAGAGGTTGACGTAGGAATCGTCGCCCAGGGACGGCGAGAACCCCCGGGCCGTGTACAGCGGCTGCCCGCCGAAATAGCCGTACAGCCGGCCGGCCTTGCTGGCCGAGCCGTAGTAGCCGTAGGTCGCGCCGGTGATCGCGTCGGCATGGTCGAACACCGTAAAGCTCTTCCGCGTCGTCAGATTGACGACGACGGAGTGCCTCATCTCATAGTTTCTCGCGTAGATTTCCTCGGTCGCCCTCACGGTGATGAGCAGATGCTCGTCCCCCGCCCAATCGATGGCGCTGACCTTGTTGTCCGCCAGCGGCGCATTGAAGAGGATGTTGAGGTCGATATCCCTAACCACCAGCTGACGGTGATCGCCGCTGACCGAGACATAGGCGAACCGCCGCCCCGACGGCGCCATCTGCATGAGTTCGATATTCGGCAACCGCCCGTAGACGTCGACCGCAACGGGCGCCGGCGGCGCGGCGGAAGCCACGGGGCCTGCCATCATCACCGCCGCGAAGGCGAGCGCGCGGATCAATCGTTGCAAACCAAGCCCCCCGGCGAAACAGCCGCGCAAGCCTAACGGCCGGCGCGAGCGGCACACTGCACGGCGCGACCCTGGGCGACAAGTTCCGGGGCGTTGAATCACACTTTGACGCCGCCCTGCGCAGGATTGCGGCGCTAGTGCGCGCAGTCCTCCAGCACCCGGTGACGGGCGTCGCGCTCGTCGTTGGCGGTGTCCTTGGAGACATGCAGGCACCACTGGAAATGGTCGCGGAATTCCGGCGACCAGCGGGCGACGTTGTCCATGTGCATGGCGCAGCGCTCGTGGTGCAGGGCGCCGCGCACCTGGCGCAGGGCGGCCTGGGCGTAGTCGCGGCAGAAGTCGCGATCAGCGGCGCCCGCCGAGGTCGCCGTCGCCGCCATCATCATCGCGGCGCTGAGAACGGCGCCGGTCAGGCGTTTGGACATGGCCGATCTCCAGACCTGTTTGACGGTCAGAAGATCACGGCCGAGGCGCGACCGCCTTGCGATCGATCAAGGGCTCGCGGGCGCGACCGCGCCGGCGAGCCCGTCCGCGCCGCCCGGGCGAAGGGCGCGCACCAGCACCCGCCGCGGGTCCACCGGTCCGGGCACGCGAATCCGCCCGGGGGGGACGGGCTCAAAGCCCAGGGCCGCGAAATAGGCCCGGTCGCCCACAAGCAGCACCGCGTCGTGCCCAGCCTGCGCCGCTGCCCGGCAGGCCCGCTCGATCAGGATTCCCCCCAGCCCCTGGCCGCGATGGGCCGCGTCGACGGCGAAGGGGCCGAGAAGGATCGACGGCGTGCCCCCCACGCGGATCGACCACAGGCGCACCATGCCCACCAGCCGGCCGTCCTCCCGGGCGACAAACGACAGGTCGTACAGGGGCCTGCGGCCCTCCCGCAGTCGTTCGGCGGCCTTGACAAAACGCCCCGGGCCGAAGGCGCGGTCGACCAGGGCCTCGACCTCGGCGGCGTCGGTGGGGGTCTCGGGGACGAGCTTGGGAAACGGGGTCGTCGGGGCGCTGACGGCGAGGCTTGAACAGGTGACGGTCATGGAACGTCCGAAACGGGAATGGGTCGGGTTTTGATCCCCGACCGTGACGCGCGTGCGATCAGGACCGGGGGGCCAGGCGGCGGAGCGGGGTCCGCGGGGTGGTTCGTCGCAGGCGTCGCATGGCGAAAAGGGCCTTGAGCAGGGCGCCGGCGATCCGACAACCATTCCAGGGCGCGCGCCATAAGGCCGAATGCGGTCCGCGTCAATGCAAAGCCCGTTGCCGGGCGAGCCCGCGCGCGCCAACATGGCCGGGGCATGACCTCCAAAATCCTTCCGACTCGCCCCCCCGGCGCCCGCGATCTGCTGCGCCAGCGCTCCTACATGGCCTTCTGGACCTCGCGCTGGCTGGGCAGCCTCGCCGCCCAGGCCCAGGCGGTGACCATCGCCTGGCAGATCTACCAGATCGCCCGGGTGACCAACGACGTGCGCCACGCCGCCTTCGCCGTGGGCATGATCGGCCTGGCCCAGTTCGCGCCGCTGTTTCTGTTCGCCATCCCCGCCGGCGGCGTCGCCGACCGCCAGGATCGGCGGCTGATCTCGGCCATCTGCATGGGACTGGAGACCGTGTCCGTGGCGGCCCTGATCGTGATCTCGATGAGCGGGACCAAGGCCCTGTGGCCGATTTACCTGGTCGCCATCGGTTTCGGCGCCTCCCGCGCCTTCCTCAGCCCTTCCAACACGGCGCTGGCCCCCATGCTGGTGCCGCGCGAGCTGCTGCCGCGCGCCATCGCCTGGAATTCCCTGGCCTGGCAGAGCGCCTCGATCCTCGGCCCGGCCCTCGGCGGCCTGCTCTGCGCCATCTCGGTGCGGGCCTCCTACGGCGTCTCCTTCGGCCTCTACATCGCCGCCACCCTCTGCCTGCTGATGATCCGCGGCCAGACCCGGCCCGCCGCCCAGGCCGGCTCGCGCTGGACCCTGGCCAAGGAAGGCCTCGTCTATGTCTGGACCAACAAGATCGTCTTCGGCGCCATCTCCCTGGACCTCTTCGCCGTGCTGCTCGGCGGCGCTACGGCCCTCCTGCCCGTCTACGCCCGCGACGTGCTGAACGTCGGCGCCCTGGGCTTCGGCATCCTGCGCGCCGCCCCCTCGGTGGGCGCCGTCGCCGTGGCCGTGACCCTGTCGATGCGGCCGATCCAGCACAAGGCGGGCCTGATCATGTTCGCCGGCGTCGCCGCCTTCGGCGCGGCGACGGTGGTCTTCGCCCTCTCCAAGGTGATGGTCGTCTCCGTCATCGCCCTGGCGGTGTTGGGCGGCGCCGACATGCTCAGCGTCTTCGTCCGCCAGACCCTGGTGCAGATCACCACCCCCGACCACATGCGCGGCCGGGTGGCCGCCGTCTCCGGCCTGTTCATCGGCGCCTCCAACGAGCTCGGTGAGTTCGAGAGCGGCGTCGCCGCCCGCTTCCTCGGCCCGGTGGGGGCGGCGGTGTTCGGCGGCGTCGGCGCGTTGATCGTCACCGGCGTCTGGGCGAAACTGTTTCCGGCCTTGCGCAAGGCGGACCGGCTGGCGTGAGGCGAGAGCCCCCCTCCCGTCATCTCTCCCCGCCGTCACCCCCGGGCTTGTCCCGGGGGTAGGGGAACACAGTTGGCGCGATCGTCGCGCCGGCGCGAACCTCGTCCTGTTCGTGTTCCCTTGTGGCCGGGATAAACCCGGCCAAGACGGAAGAGATTGGGCTGTTCAACTCCCGTCCCTGATGCGCTACGCATCCCCAGCAATTCGGCGAAATTCATTTCACGGGAGAGATTCACATGGGCGTGCTCAACGGCAAGGTTGTTCTGGTCACCGGGGGCGGCAACGGCATCGGGCGCGAGTGCGCCCTGATCGCCGCGCGCGAGGGCGCCAAGGTGGTGGTCAACGACCTGGGAAGCTCCCTCAACGGCGCCGACGAGGGCTCCGCCGGCCCGGCCGAGACCGTCGCGCAGGAAATCATCGCCGCCGGCGGCCAGGCGGTCTCCAACTCCGAGAGCGTCACCTCCTACGCCAGCGTCCAGGGCATGGTGCAGCAGGCGCTGGACACCTTCGGCGGCCTGCACGCGGTGATCAATCCCGCCGGCATCCTGCGCGACGGCATGTTCCACAAAATGAGCGAGGCCGACTGGGACGCGGTGATCGCCGTCCACCTGCGCGGCACCTTCAACGTCTGCCGCGCCACCATCGAGCATTTCCGCGAGCAGCAGGACGGCGCCTATGTGCTGTACACCTCCACCTCGGGCCTCCTGGGCAACATCGGCCAGGCCAACTACGGGGCGGCCAAGATGGGCATCGCCGGCCTGTCGCGGATCATCGGCATGGAGGGCGCGGCCAAGAACGTGCGCTCCAACGTCATCGCCCCCGTCGCCTGGACCCGCATGACCCAGTCGGTGCCGGTGAAGGACGAGGCCGCCGCCGAGCGCCGCAAGACGATGGCCGCGACCATCCGCGCCGACCAGCCGGCGATCCTGTCGGTGGCCCTGTGCGCCGACGACGCCAAGCACGTCAGCGGCCAGATCTTCGGCGCCCGCGGCGACGACATCCAGCTCTACAGCCAGCCCCGGCCGATCATGAACCTGAACAAGGAAGAGGGCTGGAGCCCCTCCTCGATCATCGCCGAGTGCTTCCCGCAGATGCAGGAGAAGTTCTACTCCGTCATCCCCAACCGCCAGATGGGCGGCCCGGTGCCGGTGCAGGCGGGATAGCAGGGCGGTTTTAATTTAAACAAAACAACGGATTAAGCCTTATCCCCTTGGGGGAGAAGGTGGCCGCCGAAGGCGGACGGACGGGGTCGCGCCGGCCCCTCCGCGCGTTGTCGACACGCCACCGCAATCGCCGGTGCGCCCCCTCATCCGGCGCTGCGCGCCACCTTCTCCCGCATGGGGAGAAGGCCGCCATCGCACCGCATCAACGCGGTGTTAGCGGTTCACTGGCCCCACTTCGCCCGCCACGCCTCGCGGGTCATCTCCCAGTAGATCGAGCGGCGCACCGTGCCGTCGGGGCGGATCGCGTCGCGCTCGCCCATGCGCTGAAAGCCGGAGGCGTCGATCAGCTTGGCCGAGCGCACATTGTCCAGGGCCGCGGTAAGGCCGATCAGCCGCACCCGCAGCGTCTCGAAGATCCAGCCGAACATCTGGCCCGCCCCCGCCGCGCCCCGGCCCGAGCCCTGCCGGTCGGCGCGAACGGCGCCGGCCAGTTCCGCGGCGCTGCGGTCCGGCCAGACGGTGATCTTCGAATAGCCCGCCACCTCGCCGGCCGGCCCCAGGGTGAGCAACAGCAGACCCGTCCCCGCCTGCTTTTCCTCGAGGCTCCGCTCGATCCAGTCGGCCATGCGCCGGCGGGTGATCGGGCGCGGGATGTCGTAGATCGGCCCGGACACGGCCGGATCGGCGAGGAGAAAGGCCAGGGCCGCCGCATCGCCCGGCGCGGCGACCGTGCGGCCGGGGCCGAGGGCGGCGGCGTCCACCCCGCGGACAGCGGCGCGGATGGCGGCTTCCTCCTCCGCAGTGACCGTCAGCACCGTTTTGGGCGGGGCGCTCACGACTACCCCTCCGCCAGCCGCGCCAACGCATCCCCCGTCAGCCGCCGCACGGTCCATTCCGTCTGCGACCCGGCGCCCAGGCTGTCGTAGAAGCCGATGGCCGGCGCGTTCCAGTCCAGCACCGACCATTCCAGCCGCGCCAGCCCCTCGGCGACACAGCGCTCCGCCAGCCGCCGCAGCAGCGCCTTGCCGGCGCCCAGCCCCCGCGCCTCGGGACGGACGAACAGGTCCTCCAGGTAGATCCCGTACCGCCCCTCGAAGGTGGAGACGTTGTAGAACCACAGGGCGAAACCCACCGCCGTCCCGTCCGCCTCGACGATGTCGCAGAAGGCGCGGGGGGCGTCGCCGAACAGCACCGCGGCCACGTCGGCTTCGGTGGCGCGGACCTCGTCCAGCAAGCGTTCGTACTCCGCCAACTCGCGGATCAGGGCGTGGATCAGGGTTGCGTCGGTCGGCGCGGCGGGTCTGACGATGAGCGCCATGGATCAGCCGATGACCACGCCCGGCGGCGGGGCGATGTCGGAGGGCACGAAGAAGTCCGGCATCAGCCGGGCTGTGGGATCGACCTTGTAGGGGTCGAAGTCGCGCACCCCCTCGCCGTAGAGGAAAGTATCGTCGATCAGGAAGTTGCCGGTGAAGTCCCGCGCGGACTTTTCGAAGATGGCGTGGGCGGCGTCGGCCATGATGTCGACGGTGCGACACTGCTTCATCCCCTCGTCCCCGGCCAGGGCGAAACGGATGGCGGCGGTGGCCACGCCCGTGCGCGGCCACAGGGCGTTGAAGGCGACCCCGTCGGCCCTGAACTCCTCGGCCATGCCCAGGACGCACATGGACATGCCGAACTTGGCCATGGTGTAGGCCACGTGCGGCGCGAACCACTTGGGCGCCATGTCCAGGGGCGGCGACAGCATCAGCACATGGGGATTGGCCGCCCGCTTCAGATGCGGAATACAGGCCTTGGAGACCAGGAAGGTCCCCCGCGTATTAATCTGATGCATCAGGTCATAGCGCTTCATGTCGGTGGCGAGGGTGCCGGTCAGGCTGATGGCCGAGGCGTTGTTGACGCAGATGTCGATGCCGCCGAAGGCCGCCACGGTCTTCTCCACCGCCGCCAGCACATTGGCCTCATCGCGCACGTCGACGATCAGCGGCAGGGCCTTGCCCCCCGCCGCCTCGATCTCCTCGGCGGCGGTGTAGATGGTGCCCGGCAGCTTGGGGTGCGGCTCGGCGGTCTTGGCGGCGATGGCCACATTGGCCCCGTCCCGCGCCGCCCGCAGGGCGATGGCTAGGCCGATCCCCCGGCTGGCCCCGGTGACGAACAGCGTCTTGCCCTGAAGGGACATGGTGTTTCTCCCGAATGGCGCGCCCCTTTGGTGGAGGGGGCTGCGCTTGATGTTTGGACGTCGACGACGAGTTAAAGCCCCAAGTTAGATCGAGGCGACGCTGTGCGGCGGACCGACGCCCCCTCCGTCAGTTCGCTACGCTCACTGCCACCTCCCCCGCTACGCGGTGGAGGAAATCCAGGAAGCGCCATGTCCTCCACCGCGTAGCGGGGGAGGTGGCTCAGGCGAAGCCTGAGACGGAGGGGGCGTCGGCCCGTCGCACCCAAGCCGCTTCCATCACCCGCTACCCCTCTACACCGCCCGGAACCAGACCACCCCGTCCGCGTCGCGCTCGGCCACCGCCTCGCCGCGGCCGACCAGGCAGTTGAGGTGGGCCAGGCTTTCGCCGGTGGCCATGCCCAGCAGGTCCTGGTTGATCTTGCGGGCGAAGAGGGCGCCGAAGACGTCGATGGACCGCTTGGGCTGGGCCAGCGCCCCGCGCAGACGCTCCAGCCCCCGCTCGTGCCCGCGGATCAGGTGGTCGAGGCGGGCGTGCAGCCCGTGGAAGGGATCGTTGTGCGCCGGCAGCACCAGGACGTCGTTGGGCACCAGCCGCTTGATCCGGTCCAGGGACGACAGCCACTCCTTCAGGGGATCCCCGTCCGGCTCGGTGGGGAAGACCGACACATTGGACGAGATCTTCGGCAGCACCTGGTCGCCGGAGATCATCAGCTTCAGCTCGGGACAGTAGAAGCAGGCGTGCTCCGGCGAATGCCCCGAGCCCACCACCACGCGCCAGACATGGTCGCCGATGCGAATCTCGTCGGCGTCGCGGATGCGGCGGTAGCTGTCCGGCAGCTGGTAGATGGCCTTGCCGAAGCCGCCGAAGCGGGACTTGTAGTTATCGAGCGACTCGTCGTCCCAGCCTGCGGCCCGATAGAAGTCCACCCCGTCCTGCGGCGCCTCGCGGCCGGTGTCGGCGATGAGCATCCGGCACTGCAGATATTCCAGCCGGGTCATCCAGAGCCGGCATGAGAACTTGCGGGTGATCCAGCCGGCGAGGCCGATATGGTCCGGGTGCAGGTGGGTGACGAACACCCGGGTCACCGGCAGGCCGCCCAGGGCCCCGGCAAAGACCTTGCGCCAGGCCTGGGAGGTGGGGCTGGTCTGCATGCCGGTGTCGACCACGGCCCAGCCCTCGCCGTCGCGCAGGGCCCAGACGTTGATGAAGGCCAGGGAGCCGCCCAGGGGCATGCGCATCCACAGCACGCCGGGCCGGATCTCCACCGCCTCGCCCAGTTCCGGCGCGCGCTCCAGGGGATAGGTCAGGGCCGCCCGTCGCTCATGGACGTCGCCCGCCACCGTCTCCACATCCACGCCGTCAGCCAAATCCCGCCCCCCGATCAGATCCGCGCGCCGTCCGGCGACGGCGCGGCGCTGCCCACACTGAGCCCATCGACCTTGACCGACAAGACGCGCGCGCGTTTAAGCTTGCCCCAAGTAAGGGAGCCCCCCAGGAGAGTTTGATGAGACCCCTAGCTATTGGCGTTTCGGCGGCGCTTGCGCTGACCGCGGTGATCGCAGCCACAGCCACATTCGCCGCCAAGGACGCGGCGACCGAAGCCGTCACGCCGCTGATTGCGGCGGCGGGCCTTAGCTGCACCCCCACGGCCACCCGCGTTGGCGGCGACGTGATGACGTCCGACAAGTCGCCGGCCAAGATCTACGAGGTCGCCTGCCAGGAAGGCATGGGCTACGTCCTCATCGCCAAGACCAAGGGAACCGAAGCGCCAACGGCCTATACCTGCATGATGGCCGCCCAGCCGGGCGCCGACGGCAAGCCGACCCCCCTGGCCTGCAAGCTGCCGGCCAACGCCCACCCCGAACTTGGCCTGCAGCCCCTGATCGCCCAGACCGGCCACGCCTGTCAGATCGACAAGGCCCGCACGGTGGGCCTGGGCGCCACCCAGACCTACTATGAAGTCGCCTGCAAGGACGGCGCCGGCTACATCCTGCAGGTTCCGCTGAAGACCGGCGGGCCGACGATCAGCGCCACCACCTGCCTGGCCTTCGGCCCCGACTCCAAGGTGAAGTGCACCCTGACCAGCCCGGCGGGCCAGCTCGCCGTCGTCGACGGCCTCGCCGCCGCCACCGGCAAGTGCACCCCCAAGGACAAGCGCTACGTCGCCACGGACACGGCCGGCACCGACTACTTCGAAGTCGCCTGCACGGACGGCAAGGGCTACATCCTGCACTCGGACGCCACCGGTCACCTGAAGGAGACCATCGATTGCGCGGTCGCCTCCGGCATCGCCGGCGGCTGCACCATGACCGACACCCGCGCCGCCCTCACCCAGCAGAGCGCCCTCTACAGCAACATCGCCAAGAAGGCCGGCTTCAACTGCGACGTCAGCAAGTATGCGGACTTCCCCGCCAAGGACGCGGCCAACGAGGTGGTGGAGCTGCAATGCTCGAACCGTCCGGACGGCGGCGTGGGCGTCTTCCCGTTGCGGGGCGGCAAGGGTCGGGTGTTCGACTGCATCCGCGCCATCACCGAGGGCTACAAGTGCTCCTTCACCCCGGAATCGGCGGTGATCCCGAAGCTCAACGCCCAGCTGCGGGGCCTGAACAAGGGTTCCTGCGTCGTCAACGGCGCGCGGGCCTTCGCCTCCGGCGATCAGTCGGACTACATCGAAGTCTCCTGCGCCGACGGCGGCCCGGGCTGGGTGATCCAGTATCCGAAGGCTTCGGAATCGCCGACCGGCGTGCTGAACTGCGCCCAGGCGGCGGGCTTCGGCACCGGCGGCTGCCAGCTGCCGACCAACGTCAAGAAGTAGCCGGTCCGGGCCCAGCGCCTCAGCCACCTGAAATCAGGCCCGCCGGTCATGCCGGCGGGCCTTTTTCATGGGGCGGCAGCGCGAGACCTTCTCCCCTCGTGGGAGGAGGACTCTAAGCCAGCACGACCTCGATCAGCGACGGGCCCGGCTCGCCCATGGCCGCGGCGAGGGCGGCGTCGAAGCCCTCCGCCGTGTCGCAGCGCACGGCCGACAGCCCAAGGCCCGAGGCCAGCTTCACCCAGTCGATGCGCGGATCGCCCAGGTCCAGCAGCGAGGCCGCGGCCTTGCCGGGGGCGCCGGCGCCGGTGCGGGACAGCTCCACGCCAAGGATCCGGTAGGTGTGGTTGGCGAAGATCACCACGGTCACGTCGAGATCTTCGCGGGCCATGGTCCACAGGCCCTGCACCGTGTACATGGCCGCCCCGTCGCCGTTCAGGGACAGCACCTTGCGCCCCGGACAGGCCACCGCCGCCCCCACGGCCACGGGAATCCCCTGGCCGATGGCGCCGCCGGTCAGCGACAGCCAGTCGTGCGGCCGCGCCCCCTTGGTCTGCATGAACACCGGCAGGCCGGAGGTCACCGCGTCGTCGGAGATCACCGAATCCTCCGGCATGTGGCGGGCGATGGAGGCGCCCACCGTATAGGGGCTGATGTCCCCGGTCGGCCTGTCGGGAAACAGCTGGGTCGCCGCCGCCGGGGCCGCCTTGGCGCCCAGGGCCTCGGCCAGGGCCTCCATCGCCGCCGCCCCGTCCTCGCCGCGCCGGGCCAGGGTGACCGGCTTGCAGCCCTCGGGCACCAGCACGCTGGGCATGTTCGGGTAGGCGAAGAAGGCCACCGGCTGCACCGTGTCGACCAGCACCATCAGGTCGCAACCCGCCAGGTCCGCCATGGCCATCTCGCCGAAATACATCATCTTGTCGGGGGCGAAGCGGGCGCCGCCGCGGCGCTGGCGGGGGATGAAGGTGTCGGTGATGATCCGCGTCCCCGCCGCCTGCAGCCGCGCGGCGGCGGCGAGGCCCCGCTCGGTGCAGGACGAGCCGCCGAGCAGCAGCACCGGCTTGACCGCGTCCTTCACCGCCCGGGCGATGGCCTCGACCACCTCGCCGGCGGGAGGCGGCGCGTGCGGCGGGGTGATGGTGGGGCCCTTGTGTGTCGCCTCCGACCAGGCGCAGTCGGCCGGCAGGATCAGGCTGACCGGCCCCCCGGGCGGGCCATAGCTGGCGGCCACGGCCTGGGCGGCGAGGTCGGCGGCCTGGTCGGCGGTCTCGGCGGTCTTCAGCCAGATCGAATTGGGACCCGCGAGGCCGGCGATGTCCGAGGTCAGGGGCGCGTCGAACTTGCGGTGATAGGTGGCGTGGTCGCCGATGACATTGACGATGGGGGTGTAGGCCCGCCGGGCGTTGTGCAGATTGGCCGCGCCGTTGGTGTAGCCTGCGCCCAGGTGGAGCAAGGTGACAGCCGGCTTGCCGGCCATGCGCCCGTAGCCGTCGGCCGCGCCCGTCGCCACCCCCTCGAACAGACAAAGCACCGGCCGCACCCGCGGCTCGCGGTCGAGGGCGGTGACGAACTGCATCTCGCTGGTGCCGGGATTGGCGAAACAGGCTTCAACGCCGTTGTCGGCAAGGGTGGCGATGACCGCGTCGGCGCCGTTCATGGGGACTCTCCTGGCTGAATCGACCGAACGATGCGTCCGCGGGACGGCCCGATCAATCGGTTAGATCAATTACCGCGGCGTCCGGCGTGTGCGCGAACAGCCGCTCCACCTCCGCCGCCCGCCGGGTGCGGGCCAGGGCCTGGTTGATGTAGCCCTTATCGGTGATCTCGCCGCTGTGGGCGTCCGGGGCGCCGTCGACGATCAGCGCCCGGGCGATGCGACCGCCGGAGCCCTTGGCCGCGGCGTTGAAGGCCCGCAGGCCCGCCTCGATCGCCTGGCGGGCGCGAAGCGGATCAAACGCCCCGTCGCCGAAGCCGTGATTGACGAACAGCAGCAGGCCCACGCCCTCCTGCCCCTCGCCGCAAACCACCGCGTCCGACGCCGCCCCGCCCATGGCCGACAGGGCCGCCAGCCGCAGGGCGCCCGCGCCGACGAAGGTGCCCGAGGCCAGCTTGAAGTTCTCCACCAGCCGCCCGTCGAACAGCAGGCCAGCCTCGGGGCGGGCGGGGTCCAGCATCCGCACCGCGTCGCCCAGGCGATAGAAGCCCTCCTCGTCGAAGGGATTGGTCCCCGCCGGGGCGTTCAGATAGCCCGGCGAGACCTGCGGCCCGCGCACCCGCAGTTCGAACTTCTCCCCCTCCGGCGCCATCTTCACCGCGGTGCCCGGCACCGGCAGGCCGATCATGCCCGCGTGCAGGTTGGGCCAGTGGACGTTGCAGGCGGTGGGCCCGGTCTCCGTCGAGCCGAAGCCGCTCCCCAGGCTGATCCGCTCCCCCACCGTGCGCATCGCCACCGCCTGGATCCGGTCGCAGATGGTCTGGGCCAGGCCCGCCCCGCCATACTGGATCAGCCGCACCTGTTCGAAGAACCGCCGCGCCAGGACGTCGTCCCGCTCCAGCTCGTCCGCCAGCAGCGCCCAGCCGGCGGGGACCATGTTGTGGTAGGTGGTGGCCACCTCGCGCAGGTTGCGCACCGTCTCGCCGAAACGCGCCGGCGTCGGCTGGCCGTGGTCGATGTAGAGGGTCCCGCCCCGGTGCAGCACCATGTGCAGGATGGCGTTGGCGCCCAGGCTGTGGCTCCAGGGCGCGGCGTTGACCACCACCGGCGGATCGGGATCGACGAAGACGGCGGCGATCTGGGCGGCGTTGAAGGCGATGTTCCGCTGCAGGCCGATCACCGCCTTGGGCCGGCCCGTGGACCCCGAGGTGAGCAGCAGCTTGGCCGGCTGGCCGGGCTCGGCGATGTTGGCCTGCTCACCCGCGGCCAGCAGGGCCTCGATCGGGTGGTCGCCGGGTCGCGCGTTGCGCACGGCGATGGTCAGCACGCCCTTGAGGGCGTCCGACGCCAGGGCGTCCTCCACCGCCGCCGCGTCGTCGACAAGCACCCCGTGCGGGTTCAACAGCGCCGCGGCGTGGGCCAGGCGGGACGGGTCGGCGCCCTTCTGCCCGTACTGCGGCGAGACCGGCGCGATCGGCGCGCCGATGCGCATGGCGGCGTAGGCGACCAGGGCGTGTTCGATCCCGTTGCGGGCCAGGATCAGCAGCGGCCGGCCCGGCCCGAACCCCAGCTCCTTCAGCGCCGACGCCAGCCGCGCCGTCCGCTCCCGCGCCTCCGCGTAGGTCACCGTGCGCCAGCCGTCGCCGCTGCGCTCGGCCAGCCAGACCCGGTCAGGCGCCGCGACCGCCCAGTGGTCCAGGGCGCCGTTGACCGTGTCGAACGCCGTCGAGAAGGGGGTCGGGTTGGTGAGGATCACCGCGCCGTCATCCCGCCGCTCCACCTCGAGCCGGCGGGGGGCGTAGCGGGGATCGCGCATCGGGGTGAGCAGGCCGTCGTCCATGCTCTCGCCTAACCACGGCCGGGCGGTTTGTAAAATGAAAGACCCATGGCCGGCGCGCGACCGCCTTGACACTCGCCCCGCTTTCCATAACCATATTGTTATGGAACTGATGAGTTATATATAGATGACCCCGGGGGCCCTCGACGCCACCTTCTTCGCCCTGGCCGACCCGACCCGGCGCGCCATCCTGGCCCGTCTGACCACCGGCGAGGCCTCGGTGAGCGAACTGGCCGAGCCCTTCGCCATGAGCCAGCCGGCGATCTCAAAGCACTTGAAGGTGCTGGAACGCGCCGGCCTGATCCGCCGCGGCAAGGACGCCCAGCGCCGTCCCTGCCGGATCGAGGCGGCGCCCCTGAAAGACGCGGTCGCCTGGATCGAACGCTACCGCGCCTTTTGGGAGGGCCAGTACGCCCGTCTCGACGCCCTGCTGGACGAGATGAAACCCGCCGCCCCGGCCAAGACCGAAACCTGAGAGAGGAGACCCCATGACCGAGCCCATCAATGTCGCCACGCCCACCGACCAGGAAATCCTCGTCAGCCGGCTCTTCGACGCCGCCCCGTCCCTGGTGTTCGACTGCCACACCAAGCCCGACCTCGTCCGTCGCTGGCTGCTGGGGCCGCCGGGGTGGACCATGCCGGTGTGCGAGATCGACCTGCGGGTCGGCGGCCGCTACCGCTATCGCTGGCGCAGCGAGGCCGGCGACCGGGAGTTCGGGACCACCGGCGAATTCCGCACCGTCGACGCCCCGCACGCCTGGTCGCACACCGAACAGATGGACGGCCGGCCCGGTGAGCTCCTGTGCGTGAACACCTTGTCCGACGAGGGCGGCCGCGCCCGCCTGACCATGCGCCTGTGCTTCGACAGCCAGGCCGAGCGGGACGCGGCGCTGCAGTCGGGCATGACCCGCGGCATGGGAATCAGCTTCGACCGTCTGGCCGACATCCTGGCGCAATAGTCCGACGGCACCCGCCCTCGCATGGCTCCCCGCCAGCGGAGAGGCGCTGGGGCCCGCCGCTCGCTACCCCAGCGTCTCCACGAACCGCACCGGCTCGCCCGTCCCCTCGGCCACAACCTCATCGTCGCGCATCACCGTCCGTCCCCGGACGATGGTCATCACCGGCCAGCCCTTGGCCTCGAACCCGTCGAAAGGGGTCCAGCCGGAGCGGGTGGCCATGGCCTCGTGGCGGATGGTCCGGCGGGCCTTCAGGTCCACAATGGTCAGGTCGGCGTCGTAGCCCTCGGCCAGCCGCCCCTTGCCGGCGGTGCCGAACACCCGGTTGGCGCCGGCGGAGGTCAGGTCGACGAACCGCTCCAGGGTCATCCGGCCCTCGGCCACATGGGTCAGCATCACCGGCACCAGGGTCTGCACCCCGGGCATGCCCGAGGGCGAGGCCGGATAGGGCCGGGCCTTTTCCTCCCGGGTGTGCGGGGCGTGGTCGGAGCCGAGCACGTCGGCGACGCCCATCTCGATGGCCCGCCACAGGCCCGGCTGCTGCGAGGCGTCGCGGATCGGCGGGTTCATCTGCGCGAAGCCCTTCAGCCGCTCATAGGCCTCCGGCCCGACCAGGGTCAGGTGCTGGGGGGTCAGCTCGACGGTGGCCACGTCCTTGTTCCTGGCCAGGAAGTCGATCTCCGCCGCCGTGGTCACGTGCAGCACATGGATGCGCTTGCCCGCCGCCCGGGCCAGCCGCACCAGCCGCTCCGTGGACTGAATGGCCGACTGCGGATCGCGCACCTCCGGATGGCTGGTCCAGTCGCCGGTGCGGGCGAGGCTGCGCCGTTCGGCCAGGCGGTATTCGTCCTCGGAATGGAACGTCGCCCGGCGGTTGGTGTGGGCCAGCACATTGGCCACCCCCTCGTCGTCGGCGATCAGCAGGCTGCCGGTGGAGGCGCCCATGAACACCTTGACCCCGCAGCAGCCTGGCAGCCGCTCCAGCTCGCCCAGGAACCGCGCGTTCTCGTGGGTGCCGCCGACATAGAAGGCGTGGTCGCAGTGCATCCGGCCCTTGGCCCGGGCCAGCTTGTCGGCCATGGCCTCGGCGTCGGTGGTGGTGGGCTCGGTGTTGGGCATCTCGAAGACGGCGACAACCCCGCCCAGCACCGCGGCGCGGCTGCCGGTCTCCAGGTCTTCCTTCCACTCCAGCCCTGGCTCGCGGAAATGCACCTGGGTGTCGATGACCCCGGGCAGGATGGTCAGCCCCTTGGCGTCGATGCGCTCGCCGGCCGAGGCCTGGGCGAGGTCGCCGATGGCGGCGATCCTGCCGCCGCGCACGCCGACGTCGGCGAGGCCGCGCCCCGCGTGATTGACCACCTCGCCGCCGGCGACGATCAGGTCGAAGGTCTCAGCCATGGCGGGGTTCCGTCTCCATCAGCAGATCCTTGGCCGCGGCCAGCACCACGTCCACCCGCAGGTCGAACATATGCCCCACCACCTGGCTCAGGTCAGGGTCGATGCGCTTGAAAGCCTCGAAATCCCGCGGCCCGCGCACCGCCCGCGCCTTCGGACCCCAGGGCCCGTAGAGCCGGTCGTCGGAGGGGCCGAACAGCCCGAGGGTCGGGGCGCCGGCGGCCGCCGCCAGGTGCATGGCGCCGGAGTCGTTGCCGATGAACAGGCGCGCCCGCTTCAGACAGGCGTAGGTGGTCAGCAGGTCCAGCTGGCCCGGCTCGCCGATCACCCGGTCGCGGGAGACCGCGTGCTTGATGGCCTGGGCGGCCAGCCGGTCGGCGCTGTCGCCGACGATCAGCAGCCGCCCGTCGGCCAGGGGGCCATCGTGGCTGAGCAGCCGAGTGGCCACCTCGGCGAACCGCTCCGGCGGCCAGGTCTTGCCCACCCAGTTGGCGCCGGGGGCGATGGCCAGGATCGGGCCGCCGACGCCGAGATAGGCCTCCGCCGCCGCCTCGATCTCCGGGCTGGTGTAGAGGAAGGGCGCCGGCGGCTCGTCCTCCACCCGCAGCACCCGAGCGGCCTCGATCACCTTGTGCACCGGCTCGGCGCCGGGCACGCGCCGGTAGATGGCCCGCTTGCGGCTGGAGAGCACCCGCGCCAGGCCCGAGCCGCGCAGGTCGACGATCAGCCCCCAGCGCCGGCCGCGCACCTTGGTCCACAGGCCGAACCAGTGGCCCGCGCGCTTGCGTTTCTGCATCGGGATCAGCCGCTCGAGGTTCGGGACCTGCTCGAACATCGGCGCGGCGATGGGCCCGGCGGCGATGGTGAAGCGGGCGTTGGGAATCTCGTCGTGCAGCCGCCGGATCAGCCCCGACGACAGGATCGCATCGCCGATCCGGTTGCCGGTCACGAAGAGAATCGGAAAGGGCTTATCCGCCATCGGACCTTCTATAGTCGCATGGAGGCTGGCGCGCGAGCGGACGCGGCGCCACATCTGGGCCATGGACGCCGATCTCTCCACCGCTGCGGCCCCCAGCCCCGGCTTCACCGCCCTGCCCGGCCGCGCCCTGGTCCGCATCGCCGGCCCTGATTGGCGCGACTTCCTGCAGGGCCTGCTGACCCAGGACGTCGAGAGCCTCGCCCCCGGGGACCTGCGGTTCGGGGCCCTGTTGACGCCCCAGGGCAAGCTGCTGTTCGACCTTTTCATCGTCGGCGCCGACGACGGCGTGCTGATCGACGTCGCGGCCGACCGCAGGGACGCCCTGATCCAGCGCCTGACCCTCTATCGCCTCCGGGCCAAGGTGGAGATCGCCGCCGACCCGCGCGGGGTGTCCGCCTTCTGGGGCGAAGCGCCGCAGGGGGAGGACTGGCGCGCCGATCCCCGCCTGCCGGCCCTCGGCTGGCGCGGCTACGGCCAGGCCGCCCCCGCCGGCGCCCGCGATCTCGGCGAGGCCGGCTACGACGCCCACCGCCTCGCCCTCGGGGTTCCCGATCCGGACCAGGACGCGCCGCCGGAGACCACCTACCCCATCGAGGCCAATTTCGACCTCCTGGCCGGGGTGGACTTCAAGAAGGGCTGCTTCGTCGGCCAGGAGACCACCTCGCGGATGAAGCGGCGGGGCGCGATCAAGACCCGGATGCTGCCGCTGCGGTTCGCCGGAGCCCCGCCGGCCTTCGGCGCCGAGGTGCTGGCGGGGACCCTTCGCGCCGGCGAGGTGCGCTCGGGCGCCGACGGGCGGGTGATGGCCCTGCTGCGCCTGGACCGCATCGCCGGCGCCGAGCTGACGGTGGACGGCCGGCCGGCGACGGTGGAATGGCCGGGGTACATCGCCAGGGACGAGGGCTGAAGGTTGGTCTTGAAGGTGAGTTGCGTCGCCCACCCTGCGTCCTTCGACACGGTCGCTTCGCTCCCTACTCAGGATGACGTAAAGGGGTGGGCTGCAATGAAAGACGTCATGCTGAGTAGCGCGCCCTTCGCGCGCGTGTCGAAGCACGCAGGGTGATCGCGGTGGCGAAAACACCCCCCGACCTCCGCCCCCGACTGCTCGCCTGGTACGACACCAACGCCCGCAGCCTGCCCTGGCGCACGGGCCCCGCCGCCGGCGCGCGGGGCGCCCGCTCCGACCCCTACCGGGTCTGGCTGTCGGAGGTGATGCTGCAGCAGACCACCGTCCCCCACGCGACTCCCTACTTCCTCGACTTCACCCGCCGCTGGCCGACGGTGAGCGACCTCGCGAGCGCCCCCGACGCCGAGGTCATGGCCGCCTGGGCGGGCCTCGGCTACTACGCCCGCGCCCGCAACCTCCTGGCCTGCGCGAGGGCCGTGGCGCGGGACCACGGCGGGGTGTTTCCCGACACCGAAGCCGGCCTTCTCGCCCTGCCCGGGGTCGGCGCCTATACGGCCGCGGCCGTCGCCGCCATCGCCTTCGACCGGCCGGCCAANNCCCAGGCGCTGATGGACCTGGGCGCCACCGTCTGCCGACCCAAGGCGCCCCTGTGCGACCGCTGCCCCCTTTTCGAGGCCTGCGCGGCCCGCGCTGGCGGCGCGCCGGAGACCTATCCGCGCAAGACCGCCAAGGCCGAGCGGCCGCGGCGCCACGGCGCGGCCTTCGTCATCCTGCGCGGCGACCGCATC
>PLSW01000359.1:157-13006 GCA_003165275.1 Caulobacteraceae bacterium | reverse complement strand
TCTTCACCCACTTCGCCCTGACCCTGCGGGTGTTTCGCTGCGAGACGGACGGGGATGTGGCCGGCGCCGAATGGTCGTCGCGGGCGGATCTAGGCGCCTTGCCCAGCGTGTTCCTGAAGGCCGCGAGCGCGGGTTTGTCGCGGCTGGTGTAGGGTTGCGGCGGCCCGACGGCCCCNNCGGCTTCGCCGACAGCTCCCCCGCTACGCGGTGGAGCACAAGATTTCGCTTTCCTCCACCGCGCAGCGGGGGAGGTGGCAGTGAGCGAAGCGAACTGACGGAGGGGGCGTCGGTCCGCCGCACTGTGCCACGACCTCCCTCGCCAAACCAACGAATAGAAACAAGGACCCCCGCCCATGCCCGCCTCCCCTCCCCACATCCTGGTCACCGGCGGCACGCGCGGCATCGGCGCCGCCATCGTCGAGACCCTCACCGCCCGGGGCGCCCGCGTCGTAACCCACGGCAGCAAGGACACCGAAACCGCCATCGGCGCCGACCTCGCCGACCCCGCCGCCGCCGGCGCCCTGTGGGACCGCGCCCTCGACCGCCTGGGCGGCCGCATCGACGTGGTCATCAACAACGCCGGCGTGTTCGAGCCCATCGCCGTCGACGCGAGCGTGGACGACTGGCACGCGGCCTGGTCGCGGACCCTGCAGATCAACCTGCAGGCCGCCGCAGACCTCTGCCGCCGGGCCATCCTGCACTACCGCGAGCGCGGCGCCCCCGGCCGCCTGGTCAACATCGCCAGCCGCGCCGCCTACCGCGGCGACAGCCCCGCCCACTGGCACTATGCGGCCTCCAAGGCCGGGATGGTGGCGATGACCAAGTCCATCGCCCGGGGCTATGCGGCGCAGGGCGTCCTGGCCTTCACCGTCTGCCCCGGCTTCGTGATGACCGGCATGGCCGAAGACTATCTCTCCAGCCGCGGCGGCGACAAGCTCCTCGCCGACATCCCGTTGGGGCGCGTCGCCGACCCGGCCGAGGTGGCCAGCGTCGCCGCATACCTGGCCCTGGAGGCGCCGGCGTCGATGACCGGGGCGGTGCTGGACGTGAACGGGGCGAGCTTCGTGCGCTAGACGTCGAAAGTCTTCAACCGCGCCGGTCGGCAACCTCGAGCAGCCCGCCCGCCGCGAACCGGGCAAGGCGGGCGTTGATCGCGTCGAAATCCCCGGACTCGCAGGCGCCGCCGGACAACCTGTCGATCCGACCGGTCATCGACAGTGAAAGGGTGAGGGCGCCGGACAGGAAATGGTAGCTCCAGTAAAGGTCGTCTTCGCGAACCTGCGGCAGCACCTTACGCAGCGACTGGGCCAGACGCTGGATCACCGGATCGAAGAAGCGGGTCATGGTCTCGCCGCCCCAGGCCGGGGTGTTGTTGACCAGGGCCAGGATGGCGAAATAGGCCCGCCAGCCCGGATCGCCATCGGCGGCGCGCCGGAGCACAGGCGCCAGGAAGGCGTAGAACACGCCTTCGACCGTCGGCCCGTCCGGGCCCGGGTTCAGATCGTAGGCCTCCAACGACGCCAGCCGGTCGCGATTGACCACGGCGGCCCGGCGTTCGAAGACCTGGTCGAACAGGTCCCGCTTGCTGGCGAAGTAGTAGTAGACCAGGGCCGTATCGACCGCGGCCTCCTTGGCGATGTGCCGGACCGTGACCCCGTCGAAGCCGTGAAGCGCGAAGCTGCGCTCGGCCGCGTCGAGGATTCGCATGCCGGTGTCCGCATCCCCGCTGCGGACACCGGCGCGCCGGCCGCGCCCGCGGCGGGGGGACGGCGCCGAACCTTCGTCGCGCTCCATGAACCCTCCAATGGCGCCGATCTCACTTGCCAGGAGGGGGAACGAGGCCCGCGCCGTCAATACTTATAGTTCAGCGAGAACAGGATGGTCCGCGGATTGCCGTAGAAGGCGGTGACGGTGTTGCCATAGATCGAGGACGGCCAGGCGCCCGGGAAATAATAACCACCGGTGCGATAGTGCACGTCGCCAATATTGAGTCCGTGCAACGCGACTTCCCAATGTTTGGAATTGGAAGTCCAGACCGCATTCAGGTCCACCAGCGTATAGGCCGGCTGGTCGATCTGCGGGATGGCGTAGCTGTATTGGAAGGTCTGGCTGCGATAGCTGGCGCTGACATTGGCGATGAAATGGCCGTTCAGCACCTCCTGCGGAGCGGCGTAGACCAGCTGGACGTAGCCGGTCCAGCGGGGCGCGTTCTGGAACACGTCGATCAGGCTCGCCGTCAGTTGCGGCGTCTTGACGAAGTTGGCGTCGGTCAGGCCCAGGGAGAAGTTGGCGCTGAACGGACCCCCGGGCGCGGCGCGGCCTTCCAGTTCGAACCCGTCGACATGCGACTTGCCGGCGTTGTCGACCACCGAGGCGATGCCGATGGCGGGCGGCGTCGCGGCCACCTGCACCGTGACCTGCATGTTGGTGTAGTCGGCGTAGTAGATAGCCGTGCTCAGGGCCAGCCGGTGGTCGAAGAACGATCCCTTCAGGCCCGCCTCGTAGGACGTGACATATTCCGGGTTGTAGCCGTTGACCGTCTGCGGCGACAGAAAGGCGTCGCCGCGCATGTCGAAGCCGCCAGATTTGAAGCCCTCGCCGAAGGAAGCGTAGCTGGTTAGGGCGTCGGTCAGCTTGTAGCTGACGCTGAGGCGCGGCGTGGCGTCGCTAAAGGTATGGCTATTGGTGTAGTCCGTACGCGGATTGGGGCCAATGCCGGGCACGCCGGACGGCAAAGGCACACCGTTGCCGCCGAATTCGGGGCTGCCTAGCCCCGCTTCGAAGTAGCGGTAGACGAAGCCGGTCCGCTGGTCCTGGGTCCAGCGAAGGCCGGCTGAGACCTGCAGCCGATCGGTCAGGTCGTAGCTGAAGTCGCCGAAGCCGGCGATGGACTTGGTGGTGACGTCTCCGTGGAAGTTCAGGGTCAGGCCCAGATTGCCGAGAATGGCGTCGGCGTCACCCCCTGACAGGGCGTCGAAATAGTAGAGGCCGAGTACGCCCTTGAGTCGCTGGCCCGTAAAGAGGGCCTGGAACTCCTGCGAAAATTGTTCGTCGTTGTAACTGCCCGGCACCTGAAACTCTGGACCCGGAACGTCGGCGAAGTCGATGTTGGTGCGGGTGTAGCCGTGGCGTGACGCGGTGATCGACTTGAAGGTCAGCTGGTCGGTGGCCTCATATTGGGCCAGGAAGGAAAGGCCGCTGTTGGTCACCTTGTTCTTCGGCGACATGCCCGAATAGTCGTCGTACGGATTGGACGTGACCGGCACGCTCGGCGCGCCCTGGGCCGGCCCGTTGTCGCCGACCACCTCGCGATGGCCCTGGCGGGCGTTGGAATTGTCCTCGAAGCTGTCGCCAGAGAGTCGGAAGAACAGCTTGCTGGTCGGCCGGAACTCGACCGTCATCCGCTCGGCGTTGACGTCCTTATTGTAGTTGGCCGCGCCGGTCAGCAGGTCCTTGCCGTAGCCGTCGTGCTTGGAGATCTCGGCCCCCACGCCGATCCGCACCATGTCCCCGACCGGCGTCGAGCCTGTGAAATAGCCGTCGCGCTCGTTGTAGCTGCCGTACTGGCCCTTGATGTCGTAGGTCGCCTCCGAAGGCAGATTGGCGGTCACATACTTGACCGCGCCGCCGACGGTGTTGCGGCCGTAGAGCGAGCCCTGCGGTCCGCGCAGAACCTCGACGTGGTCGACATTGTAGATGTCCAGCACAGTGCCCTGCGGGCGAGCGACGTAGACGTCGTCGATATAGAGGCCGACGCCCGGTTCGAAGCCCCACAGCGGGTCCTGCTGGCCGATGCCGCGGATATAGGCGGTCGTGCTGGAGTTGGAGCCGCGCGCCACCTGCATGGTCAGGTTGGGCGTGCTCTGCTGCAGGCCGGTAATGTCCTGGATGCCCGACAGCTCCAGCTTCCTGGCGCTGAATACGGTCACCGCGATCGGCACGTCCTTCAGATTCTCTTCGCGCCGGCGGGCGGTGACCACCACCTCGCTCGATGGCTGGCTGTCGGCCTTGGCCTGAGGCGCGGCGGCGGTCTGGGCCAACCCCGGCGTCGCCACACCCAGGGCGGCGGTTGCGACACCCGCGAGCAGCATCGTGCGCATGTGGAAATTGTAGGTCATGTCTTCCCCCTATGGTCTTTTGCCGACTGCGCCGGTCTGGCGGCGCGCCGCTTTGAGGCTTCTGTCGCAGCCGGGCTTCGCCGTCGGCCTTTCGCCGGCGACGGGCTTCGATCCGCGCAGATCAACCCCTCGGTTTATTCAACGCTCAATAAATCTCCGAGGCCGCCGGCGTTGTAAATGACGCGCGCGCTCAGGCGGAAGGTTACAATTTCGCTCAATTCTGGAGGGTGAAAAGGCTGCCATCAACGCCGGCGCGTCTCTACGGAGGCGCGTCGAAGGGCGGCTGGAAAGCGGCTAGGTACGATCCCGGCCGGCCGGCGCCGCGCGAGACATCTTCACCCAGGTCGCAGGCGTCACCCCATTCCAATGGCGGAAAGCCCTCGCGAAGCTACGCGCGTCGGAATAGCCCAGAGCCTCCGCGACCGCGCCGATCTCGCCGCCCTCGACAAGCATTTGACGTCCCCGCTCGTCAAGCACTTGGCAGCGCAGGCCTCGGAAGCTAGTGGCCTCTTCTTCCAACCGGCGGCGCAGGGTGGCGACGCTTACCCCCAGCCGAGCGGCGACCTCTTCCTGCGATTGCAGCCCGTCGCGCAGGGCGAGGACCACCTCTTGGCCGATCGTCGGCGGCGGCCCGTCTGGGGCGCCTCGCGCCTCGATCAGGCTGATGACGCGACTGTGGATGGCCACCTGAGGCCGCACCGAGTCGCGATGCCGCACCAGGGGCAGACCGGCGACGGATAGGTCGTAGCTGAGACCATAGCGGCGCGCCCGATAGCGGATCGGCGTCGACCAGAACGCCAACGCCTGGTTGGCCCAGGTCTGGCCCGGCGAACGGCCGGTGAAGACCTGTTTCAGCCGCGGAGACAGATCCTCGCCAGCGAAATGGCACAGGGCGCAGTGCAGGACGATGAGCGTACATTCCAGCGACAGGCAAACGAACGCGTCCCGCGGCACGGTGTAGGGAAACCGTTCGTCGTCAATGGCGTAGGTGATGCCGCCAGCCGTCGACTTGACGACGTTGTACGCGTCGCCGTGCAGGATGTTGTAGGCCCGGGCGATGGCGTGCATGGCCTCGCCGATGGTGGCGCAGTGGGCGGCGCTGGAAAAGACAAACTCGGCTGTGCCGGCCACCATGGGTCGCGACGAAAGGGTGAAGGTCTCCTCCCCGGTCGCCAGCGCCAATTCGTGCAGCAGGCGAAAGAAATCGGCCAGCTGGATCTGGTTTTCCGACAGCAACCGCACGCCGACGCGCAGCCGGTTGGCCAGCTCGTCGGCGATGGAAGCGGTGTGGATCTCGTCGATGATCTGGCCAGGGTCGGTCATGAAGATCGCTCCACCTCAATTGCCGGCGTTTGTTGAAATCATGCACGAGACTTGCGCGTCGTATGGCGGGCGCAAGCCGGCGCGGTCTTCCAACATTCATCCTCGCCATTCCGCGCCAAAGTTCGACCATCTTGGAGCGCCGTCAATTGGCCTCGCCCTGCGAGCCACGCAGCCGCCGTTTTGCAACGCGCCCGGGAGGCGAGAAATTGACGCCCTGAACCCGCCCCCCCAAACCTCTTGTCTGTGATCCCGCGCCCTATTCGCGTCTGGTCAAGGACGCGCGCCGCGATGCGGCCGGCCTGTGGCCGGTCCTTGAGCAGACGCGGTCAGGAACCCACCGTGAGCAAGGCGGTCAGCTGGCTGCTCTCCGCGACGATATTGGGGGAAAACCCTACCCCGCCGTCTCCACCAGCCCCGCTCGCACCTTCTCCCGAAGCACGTCGATGGGCGTCAGCCCGCGGTCCGACTTGAAGTGCCAGTAGGTCCAGCCGTTGCAGGCGGGCGCGGCCTGGACCATGGCCCCGACCTTGTGGATCGAGCCGGCCAGGTCGCCGACCACCAGGCTACCATCGGCGCGGACCCGGGCGCTGCGTTCGCCCTTGGGGTCGTACAACCGGTCGCCGGCGCGCAGGAGCCCCGCCTCGACGATCTGGCCGAAGGGGATGCGCGGCTCGGCGCGCTTGGAGCCCATCACGTCCAGGTCGGCGAGGCTGACCGGATTGACCTTGCTGATCCGCTCCTTGGCCAGCTCCACGTATTCCGGCTCCCGCTCCAGGCCGATGAACCGCCGGCCCAGGCGTTTGGCCGCGGCGCCGGTGGTGCCGACGCCGAAGAAGGGATCGAGGATCAGGTCGCCGGGCTTGGTGGAGGACAGGATCACCCGGTGCAGCAGGGCCTCGGGCTTCTGGGTCGGATGGGCCTTGGTCCCCTCCTGGTTCTTCACCCGCTCCTCGCCGGTGCACAGGCCCAGGGTCCAGTCCGAGCGCATCTGCAGCTCGTCGTTGGCCATCTTCATGGCGTCGTAGTTGAAGGTGTAGCGCTTGGGCCCGCGGCCCTTGGCGGCCCAGATCAGGGTCTCGTGGGCGTTGGTGAACCGGGTGCCCTTGAAGTTCGGCATCGGGTTGGTCTTGCGCCAGATCACGTCGTTGAGGATCCAGAACCCCATGTCCTGCAGCGCCGCGCCGACCCGGAAGATGTTGTGGTAGCTGCCGATCACCCAGAGGGAGCCGTCGTCCTTTAGCACCCGCCGGCACTGGCTCAGCCACTCGCGGGTGAACTGGTCGTAGGCGGCGAAGGAGGCGAACTGGTCCCAGTGGTCATCGACGGCGTCGACCTTGGAGTTGTCGGGACGCAGCAGGTCCCCGCCCAGCTGGAGATTGTACGGCGGGTCGGCGAAGACCAGGTCCACCGACTTGTCCGGCAGGGTCGCCAGGCTGGCGATGCAATCGCCCTCGATGATGTTTTCGGCCCCGAAAGTCATCCGACGCTCCTGCGCTTGAATCCGGGACCCTTGGGCAGGCGGGGTTAATTTGAGGTGAGAAGGTAAGGTTAACGGGCTCTGCGGGGCGTGGGGATATTGGATTGCAGAACCGCCGTGCGTCCTTCGACACGGTCGCTTCGCTCCCTACTCAGGATGACGAAGAGGGATGGGCCGCAAAGGTTTACGTCATGCTGAGTAGCGCGCCCTTCGCGCGCGTGTCGAAGCACGCAAACGCGCGCAGCCGCCCTAAGCCCCCCCCGCCAGCCCCTGCCGCGCCTTGTCCAGCTCCTCCGCGTACCGCCTCAGCGCGTACCCCTCGGTCAGCAGCCCCAGCACCTTGCGGCTGTCCCGGCTGTCGACCACCGCCAGGGCCTCGCTTTCGCTGCGGTCGAAGATGGCCACCGCCTCCTTGATGTTCATCTCCGGGGTCAGCGGGGTGTTCCGCCAATGGGCGATGTCGGCGACGGTGAGCTTGGCGTCCTCCTCCGGTTTGTCGGCGGAGGCGAAGGCCTCGGCGATCAGGGCCACGCCCTGGTAGCGGCCGTCGGTGTCGACCACCACCACCCGCTGGGTCGAGCCCAGGGGAAAGCGTCGGCGCAGCTCGCCCAGCCCCGCCTCACCCAAGATCGTCTCAGGGTCCCGGCGCATCATCCGCCCCACGGTGAGGGAGCGCATCCAGCCCACGTCGATGGCCCCGCGGATGGTCTCGCCGCGCAGGTGCAGCCGCCAGGTGGAGAAGGAATAGCCGAAGGTCTCCCGAACCACGAGGCTGGTGACCACGCTGGCCGCCAGCACGATAGCGGTCACCGCGAAGTCGCCGGTGGTCTCCAGCACCAGGAAGGACATGGTCAGCGGCCCGCCGACCACGGCCACCGCCAGGGTCGCCATGCCCACCAGGATGCAGACGGTGGGCTCCACGGCGATGCTGGGCACATAGGCGGTCATCACCGCGGCGAACAGCTTGCCGGTGAGGGCGCCCAGGAACAGGGAGGCGAAGAAGAGGCCGCCGCGGAAGCCCGAGCCCAGGGAAATGGTCGAGGCCAGGACCTTCAGACAGATCAGCAACGCCAGGGCGCCGATCCCCAGCTTGGCGGGCAGGTCCATGCGCAGGGCGCCGTGGCCGGCGGCCAGCACCTGCGGGGTGACCAGGGCCAGGCCGGCCATGATGCAGCCCCCCACCGCCGGGCGAAAGGCCCTCGGCAGGCGGGCGAAGTCGAAGCCCTTCTCCACCCAGGAGACCAGCCGCATGATCAGCACCCCCAGGGCCGCGCAGATCATCCCCAGGGCGATCATCACCAGATAGTCCTGCACCGCCATGGGGGCGGCGGTGGGCAGGCTCACCGAATAGCTCACCGCCCGCACAGCCCGGGCGGTGAGCACCCCCACCAGGCTGGCGGTGAGGATGGGGGCGACATTGGCCACCGAATAGGTGCCGACGATCAGCTCGAACGCGTAGAAGGCGCCGGTCAGCGGCGCGCCGAAGGCGGCTCCGATCGCCCCCGCGCAGCCGCAGCCTACCAGCACCCGCAGGTCGTTGCGGCGCAGGCGCAGGGCCACCCCCAGCTTGGACGCCAGTCCGCCGCCCATCTGCGCATAGGCCGCCTCCAGCCCCACCGAAGCGCCGCAGCCGTTGGAGAGCAGGGTCTGGAAGGTGACCCACAGGCTGTCGCGCATGGACAGCCGCCCCCCGTGCAGGGCGTTGGCCTCAATGGGGTCGATCGGCGACTGGGCCCGCCGGCGCCGCCAGAGAAGGGTCAGGGTCCCGAGGATCAGGCCGCCGATGATCGGCACGCCGAGGCCCTGGCGGATCTCGTGCACCGCGCTGAGCCGCTCGCCCTGCAGCCCGAACAGGATCCGGTGGGCATGGTCGGAGATGGTCCCCATCAACGCCACCGACAGGCCCGCGGCGACGCCGACGATGCCGGAGATCACCACCAGCCAGCCCTCGCGCCCACGGATCATGCTGCGCAACCGGTGCGCCGCGTCGCGGAGCAGGGCCTGCAGCCGGGCCTGGGATACCGCCAAGGCCAAGGCCTCAGGCCTCGACATGGGCATCCTCATAGGGGGCGTCCTCATCCGGCTCCGCCGCCGCCGCCAGGGCGATCCGTCCGCCCTCAGCCATGGGATCCTCACCGGCCAGGATGCGCCGGATGGGCGCCCAGCTGGGGCGGTGGATGGCGCAGGGCCCCAGCCGCCGCAGGGCCGCCACGTGGACCTCGGCGTGATAGCCCTTGTGGGCGGCGAAGCCGTAGCCGGGATAGAGGCCGTCCATCTCGATCATCAGCCGATCGCGGGCGACCTTGGCCAGGATCGAGGCGGCGGCGATGGAGGCGGAGATCCCGTCCCCGCCCACCACCGTCTTCAGGGCGCAGGGCAGGTCGAAGGCGTAGTTTCCATCAACCAGTGCGAAGGCCGGCGCGGTCTTCAACCCCTCCACCGCCCGGCGCATGGCCAGGCCCGTGGCCTGCAGGATGTTGAGGCGTTCGATCTCCTCGACGCTGGCGAAGGCCACGCACCAGGCGCTGGCCCGCTGCTTGATCTCCCCCTCCAGCCGGTCGCGGGCCTTGGCGGTGAGCTTCTTGGAGTCGTTGAGGCCCTCGATGGGCCTGCGCGGATCGAGGATCACCGCCGCCGCCGACACTGGCCCGGCCCAGGGGCCCCGACCCGCCTCGTCCACCCCGCACACGGGGGCCGGGCAGGCGCGCTCCAGCATCAGGTCGCAGCCGGTGGTGGGTCTAGCCGGGGGCATGGGGCGGTTTCATAAGCGATATGGGCCCGTGCCGGAAGCAGGTGGTCAGGTGATCGTTGACCATGCCGGTGGCCTGCATGAAGGCGTAGACGATCACCGGCCCGACGAACTTGAACCCCTTGGCCTTCAGCCCCTTGGCCATGGCCTGCGCCTCCGGGGTCTGTGCCGGGACCTCGCCGATGGCGCGGAAGGTGTTGGCGATGGGGGCGACGCCGACGAAGTCCCACAGGAAGGCGGAGAAGTCCTCGCCGCGGTTCTGCATGTCCAGATAGATGCGGGCGCCGGAGATGGCGGCGTCGATCTTGGCGTTGGAGCGGACGATGCCGGCGTCGGCCATCAGCCGGGCCCGGTCGGCATCCCCGTAGCGGGCGACCTTCTCGGGGTCGAAGTTGTCGAAGGCGGCGCGGAAGGCCTCGCGCTTGCGCAGGATGGTGATCCAGGCGAGGCCCGCCTGGAAGCCGTCCAGCACCAGCTTCTCCCAGAGGGCCCGGCTGTCCCACTCGGGCACGCCCCATTCGGTGTCGTGATAGGCCTCGTACAGCGGATCCCCCGCCATGCCGCGCCAGCCGCATCGATTCGTCTCAACCGTCATCGCGGAACGCTACGCCCGGCGGGGCGGGGGGTGAAAGCCGAAACCGCAGCGGCGCGGGGACGCACGCCCCCGCGCGACGTCGAAATCTCCCGCGTGATCGGCTATGCTGACGCCATGTCCCGCCCCCTGCCCTCGCCGGCCGACACCGCCCGCATCCTGGCGACCAAGCGCACCCGGCCCGTTCGCCGCGCGCCGCCCCTGGCCGGGCGCTCCCTGGGCAAGCTGATCAAGGTCCTGGACGAACGGTTCGGCAAGGGTCCCGACGCGCTGCAGGCCCGCTGGCCGGAGATCGTCGGCGAGGCCCTGGCCCGCACCACCGAGCCGGTGAAGCTCAGCCGGCCCCGGGGCGGCGCCGGCGGGGTGCTGGAGCTGAAGGTTGGCGGCCCGGCGGCCGCCCTGATCCAGCACCAGGCGCCGGACATCCTGGCCCGGGTGAACCTTTTCCTGGGCGCCGGCGCGGTGGCCAAGCTGCGGATCGTCCAGGGCGTGGTCAAGCCCCGCGCCACCTCCACCAGCCCGGCGCAGAAGGCGAACGCCCGCCGCCGCGCCCAGCCCCTCGACGCCGCCGTCGAGGCCGAACTGGAAGCCGGCCTCGCCCCGGTCGGCGACGCAAAGCTCAAGGCCGCCCTGCTCAGGCTGGGCCGCGAGGTGATGCGGCGGGGCGGGTAGGGTGTTGGTCCCGCTAGAGGCGTAGGGGCCAGGTGAGAGAGGCCTTCTCCCCTCGATGGGTCGAGAGCGCGGGCGCGCTTTACGCGCCCGATGCGTTCGCCGGAGGCGAACGCCGCTCTCGACGGTGGCGCGCGAATGCGCGACGGATGAGGGGCCGCGCCGGCCTGTCCGAGCGAACGCGGGTTGAGTCCCCAATTCGGCGGCGGTTCGACCCGTCTGAAGGTTCGACCAGGCACTGGACTGCCTTACGCCTCCATCCAATTGGGTGTCGATAACGCGGCTTCGACGCCGGCGCGGCCCCTCATCCGGCCCTTCGGCCACCTTCTCCCGCGAGGGGAGAAGGCCTCTCGTTGATTTCGGTCATGGAAGCGTTGACGCCACCGATCCAAGTGCGCGCATTCGCGGGCGACCGCCGAATTGGTCGCACCCCGATTTCGACGCTATCTGGCGTCACGCTGGGCGGCGTCGTAAGAATCGCGCTTAAAATGACGCCCCTCGCCGGGGGGCCCGGTCAGACAGGAATTCGCCCATGCGCTTGATCCACCCCCGCCTCGCCCTCGTCGCGCTGGCGATCCTCGGCCTCGCCGCCTGTTCCAAGGGCGGCGGCGCGGTGACCAGCGACGACATGAGCATGGGCAATGACAAGGCGTCGGTGACCATGATCGAGTACGCCTCGGCCAGC
This sequence comes from Caulobacteraceae bacterium, assembly GCA_003165275.1. Classification (GTDB taxonomy): domain Bacteria; phylum Pseudomonadota; class Alphaproteobacteria; order Caulobacterales; family Caulobacteraceae; genus Poindextera. The sequence continues at coordinate 1,393 of PLSW01000359.1, read as the reverse complement.
TGCCCCCACTGCGCGGAATTCAACAACGTCGTCTTCCCGGCGTTCAAGGCCAAGTACATCGACACCGGCAAGGTGCACTACGTGTTCCGCGAATTCCTCACCCCGCCGGAAGAGGTCGCCGCCGCCGGCTTCATGACCGCCCGCTGCGCCGGCAAGGACAAGTATTTCAGCGTCCTCGACGCCATCTACCGCGGCCAGCGAGCCATGTTCGAATCCGGCGACGTGCACGGGACCCTGCAGCGCATCGCCGAATCCGCCGGGATCAGCGACGCCAAGTTCGAGAGCTGCATCAATGACGAGGCCGGCCTCAAGGCCCTGAACGACCGGGTGCAGACCTACATCAAGCGCGACAACATCAGCGGCACCCCGACCTTCATCATCAACGGCAAGACCCTGGACGGCGAACAGACCATGGCCAGCCTCGACAAGGCCATCGCCTCGGCCCAGACGGCCAAGTAGATGGCTAGGGTCGCAAACAGCCTCGCCGCCGTCCGGGCCGGGGTCATCGGCCTGGCCTTCGCGGCCGGCCTGGCGGTGGCCGGCGGGGCCCTCGCCGCGCCGCTCACCACCGTGGCCAAGGACGACATGACCCTGGGCTCGCCCAAGGCGCCGGTGACGGTGATCGAATACGCCTCGGCCAGCTGCCCGCACTGCGCCCGGTTCAACAACGACGTCTTCCCGGCGTTCAAGGCCAAGTACATCGACACCGGCAAGGTGCGCTATGTGCTGCGCGAGTTCCTGACCCCGCCCACCGAGGTCGCCGCCGCCGGCTTCATCACCGCCCGCTGCGCCGGCCGGGACAAGTATTTCACCGTGGTCGACCAGTTCTTCCACGGCCAGGCGCAGATGTACCAGACCGGCGACGTGGGGGCGAACCTGATGGCGGCGGCCACGGCCGGCGGGGTGAGCGAGCCCCAGCTGCAGGCCTGCCTGAACGACAAGGCCGCCAACGAGGCCCTGGTCGCCCGGGTGAAGCTCTATGAGACCCGCGACCACATCCAGTCCACCCCGACCTTCGTGATCAACGGCAAGACCATCGAGGGCGAGACCACCCTGGAAAAGCTCGACGCGGCCATCGGCGCCGCCAAGCCCCGGCGCAGCTGGCCGGGGTTCTAGGCCAAACAGCGTGCAATTCCAGCGACTGCGTATTTCGGGCTTCAAGTCCTTCGTCGAGCCCGCCGAATTTCGCATCGAGCCGGGGCTGACCGGCGTCGTCGGGCCGAACGGCTGCGGCAA
>PLSW01000359.1:0-132 GCA_003165275.1 Caulobacteraceae bacterium | reverse complement strand
CCGAGGTCTCGCTGACCATCGACAATTCCGACCACACCGCCCCGCCGCAGTTCGCCAATGATCCGGTGATCGAGGTCACGCGCCGCATCGACCGCGGCGCGGGCTCCACCTACCGCATCAACGGCCGCGAGG
>PLSW01000364.1:2088-2710 GCA_003165275.1 Caulobacteraceae bacterium | reverse complement strand
CGGCAATCTGACGCTGGCGGGCGTCATCATGGGCGTTGGCGAGCTCGCATTTTGCACGGCCGTCTTGGCCTTTGGCGCGTTCCAGATGAGATGGAATATCGACACCTTAAGGACGTTGGCGTTCGTTACGGTCGTCGCCGGCAATCAGGCGACGAACTACAATAACCGCGAGCGGCGGCATCTGTGGTCTTCTCGCCCGAGCACCTGGCTGATCGCCTCGTCCGTCGCCGATCTCCTGATCGCCGGCGCCCTAGCTGTCACGGGCCTGGCCATGGCGCCCCTGCCGGCTTGGGCCGTGGCAGCGGTTCTAGCCACAGCGATTGGGTTCGCCGTTATCCTCGACTTCGTCAAGGTTCCGGCATTTCGGCGCCTCCGGATCACGTAGGTAGGCGGGCGGGATCACCAGTCATGAAAATCAAAACTGAAGGCTCCCGGTTCACGGACAATGACAGGGTCGCCCTCGAGAAGTGGCCGACAGCGTCGCGGATCAGGTGTCCGCGATCACGGACAGTTGGGCTGTGGCAGGTCGGTCCACGACCGGCTGACCGATCAATACGCCCGGCCAAATGCGGAACCGGGAAATGCTCCTCGAGAGCGACGATACGCATAGCGTTCGCTCCTC
>PLSW01000364.1:0-2049 GCA_003165275.1 Caulobacteraceae bacterium | reverse complement strand
CCGGCTCGCCGCAGCCTTGCGGCGCAAGATCATCGTTCTTGACCAACACCGGCTCTATCAGCGGTGCGCCGCTGAAGCGCGGCAAATGGTAGGTGTCGAAGTTCTGATCGAGGATCTCGCCGCCCGCAAAGCGCAACTCTTCGGAGAGGGCGTATCCCAGTCCCATGGTGAGGCCGCCCTCGATCTGCATCTTCGCGCCCTCAGGGTTGATGACGATCCCCATATCTTGAGCGCAGACGATGCGGACCACGCTAACGTTGCCGCTGGCGCGATCGACCTTCACCTCGGCCATCGTCGCCACGCAGCTGCCGGCGTCGGCGCTGCAGGCGACGCCGAAGCCGCGCCCGCTGGGGCCCGCCGCCGGCGTCCAGCCAAAGGCCTTGGCCGCAGCCTGCAGCACCCCACGCATACGCGGTTCCTTGAGGTTCGTCAGACGGAAGGCCACCGGGTCGACACCGGCCGCGGCGGCCATGATGTCGATCTGCGACTCCGTGGCGAAGACGTTCATGTTCGCTCCCGGGCCGCGCCAGGGCCCGACGCCGAAGGGATGCAGGCCGGGGACAGAGGCCGCACCGCCGTAGGCGGTTCCGCCGGCCGAACGGATCCGCAGGTTGGGGATGTCGTAGAAGGTCGTCGCTCCGCGCTCGCCGGCAGCGAACACCGCATAGTCCCAGCGCGATATCCGACCCGCCGAATCCAGGCTCGAAGCGAGGGTCACGACCGAGGCCGGGTCGAAGGTATCGTAGAAGAACTCCTCCGCCCGGGTGCGCTCGACCTGCACGGGCTTGCCGACGATCTGCGACAGGCGAGCGGCTTCAATGGCCTGGGCGCCGGCGCTCTTACCGCCGAAGCCGCCACCCAGGAAGGGCGTGATCACCCGAACCATCTTGGTATCGAGGCCCAGCGCCTTGGCGACCGCATCGCGGGTGGGGAAGGGGGTCTGGGTCGAGACCCAGACCGTCGCGCCGCCGGCTCTGACGTCGGCTAAGGCTGCGTGGGGCTCCATGGGCGCGTGCGCCACATACCCCTTGTGGAAGGCGCTCTCGAAGCTGCGTGCCGTCGGCGCCGTGGTGAGGTCGCCCACGGCGGCGACCACCTTCGGCTCGCCGGCGTGGGTGAGGACGTGATCGAAGATGCTGTCCGGCGTGAGAGGCGCCTCGGGTCGGCCCCATTCCGCGTGGACCTGGGCCAGGGCGGCGGCGGCGAGGTCCGGCTTGTCGTGCAGCACCGCTACCAGGTCTTCTTTCTTGATCACCGTGACCCCGGGCAGCTTCTCCGCGGCCGACGTATCCACGCTGAGCAGGCTCGCCCCATGCATCGGTGGGCGCAGGAGGCGGGCGTAAAGCATGCCAGGAAGGCGGATGTCGGCGGCATACTGCGCCGCGCCAGTGACCTTGACCGCGCTGTCGAAGCGCTGGGGCGATTGGCCCATAACCGTGAATTCCGCCGCGGCTCGCAGCACGGCTGCTTGGTCGACGGACTCGGCAATACGAACGTCCTTGGCGAGGTCCGCGTAAGTCACCCGCCGCGCCGGCTGGCCCTTTACGGAGGCGACGCCGCTCGCCCACACCAGACGATTCTCGGGCACGCCCAGTCGGCCGGCCGCGAGGCGGCTCAGGACGTCGCGAGCCTTTGCGGCGGCCGCCCGCAGGGCGGGTCCGAACATGCGGGTGGTCATCGAGCCGAAGGTGCCCATGTCCCAAACGCAGCTCTGAGTGTCGCCCATCACCATGTCGACCTGGTCCAGGTCGACGCCTAGCTCCTCGGCCGCCATCTGCGCCAGGGAGGTCGTCACACCCTGGCCCATCTCGATCTTGCCGGAAAAGACCGTCACCCGACCGTCCTCGCCGATATTCAGATAGGCATGGAAGTCGGCGGGGTAGGCTGGCCGCCCCTGGGCGAAGGACGCCGCGGGACCCAGGCCAATCGCCACAAGCACTCCAGCCCCCGCGAACTTATGGAAGTCCCGGCGGTCCAGTCCCGAGCCGGCGGTCACGACCCAGCTCCCTGAGCGGCTACCTGTTCGATCGCGTCGACGATGCGATTATG
>PLSW01000175.1 GCA_003165275.1 Caulobacteraceae bacterium | reverse complement strand
TGTTCGTATTTCTGAACCTGTTGAAAAGTAAGCCCTAGCGCACTGGCCAAGGTGGCCTGGTTCATTCCGAGGGCTCGCCGCCTCTCGCGGATGCGCCGGCCGATGTGCTGGTCGATGGGATTGGCCACGGCCGGCGGATTGGCGCCCATGCGTGCTCTCAGTTTGTCCAAATCAGTCCGCGCAGCGTAGCCAAAAGCTACCAGGCCAGCGCCAAAAATACACACTGACAGTGTGTAGAGGCCGCTTGGCTGGGAGACGAGTCTCTCGGCGTGAGTGCGGATGAAGACCTTGTCGCGCTGGGGCGGGAAATTCGTCGCCATCGCAAAGCCAGAAAGCTAAGTCAGGAAGGGCTGGCGGAGCTGACGGAACTACATCGAAACTACATTGGCTACCTGGAACGCGGCGAACGCAATCCGGCCGCCAAGACGCTTTTCCAAATTGCTCGCGCCCTCGGCATTGGTCTGGCGGATCTCGTGGCGGGCGCCGGGCCCCCTATCAAACGCGATTGAGGATCATTGCCTCTCAAACGGCTTCGGTCCTGCGGGGCATCTGTTCACGTCGTCGCGACCATGCTCCGCGCTCGCCAAATGATGTAACGACTGAAACGGGTCAGCGTGGCGCCGCCGACTAAGGCCGAGGCGGCCGCAACCGCTCAACAAGTGCGCCGGCTTGGATGACGTCGATCGCAGCGCAATCGGGCCAGTCGCTCAGGAGCTGGCGGGCGTAGGCGACGGCCTGCCCTTCGTCCTCAAGTTCGCGGGATTTCTCGATCGGTGCTCGATCGGCGAGATCGACTCTGAACTGGAACATGAGCATGACGCCAGCATAGCATAGCTTCAGAGCTTGGGCGCCCACTCCGCGATGCGACCGAGGAGGTCTTCGAAGACCGGCTGGCCGGCATAGTAGAGAGCGCTGGACGCCTCGTAGGCGCGGCGCAGGGCTGTGCGGGCTTCAGGATCGCGCAGGCTGAAGGCCTCATTTGCTGCGATCACGGGGTTGTCCGCTGCGGGAAAACGCTTCGCCTTAGCAGCAAGGGCGCGCCGTCACCGCCGACGGTCAACTCGCCGCGGTAGCCATTGACCCACCGAGCCTTTGATTTTTTCGAGCCCCGCCAACCGGTACCCTCGGTTGCGAGCATGAGCGGCGGTAGGCGATGTTGGCTCTTATCGTGGAAGAGCACATCCAGCCCTTGCCCGGTGAGATAGGACTCGTTCCGAAGCGTTGGGTGCAGCTGTGCGCAAAGGTGTTCGGGCTCACCACCAAAACCAAGTCGCTCCAGAAGGATGAGCAGGGCGGCGGCGTCCACGGCCGACAGACTCGGTAGGCCGTAAGGTTCGTCGAAGCGGTTCTTCGGTGTTGGAAAAGCAACCCGCCACGGCGCCCCAAGCAGTTCTGTGAACGTGCGCAGCTTCAGTCCTTGGCGATCAATCCGGTGATCGATCACAAGCAGATTGTCTTCCAACACGCCTTCGCCGACCCAACCATCGCGGGCGACCCCCGACCAGAACTGCGAAACGCTGCTCAGCGTCTTGGGCGGCGGCGCGTTGAGGGCCTGCCAAATCGCGGACAGGGTTTCGGGGGAGGCGCTGAAACCCATTCTTGAACCTGCTCTTCTCTCGCACACGGGGTGGTTGACCCAATTCCTGGGGCGAGTTGCCGCCTTCGTCCACTATCCCCTTGACATTCCGGCATTTGAACCGGACATATCTTGCGCGAAGTTGGCCGGTAAAATTCAGATAACTATCTGATATTACGAGAAAATTATGACTTCAAAACCGGACACGAAAGCGGACTTAGAAGCGGCGGCAGATCGTGGAGAATCCGTTGGCTTGATGAGTCCCCTCATCCTAGCCGAAGATTGCAGCGCGCGGGGCACGCTTGTTGATCTTGCTTTGGAGCTGGCCCAAAAATCCGCCGGATTTCGGCGCAGCTTGCCGCCGAGCTTAGTCGTATCGCTGTCGGCCCTAGTTCGCTCGATGAACTGCTACTACAGCAATCTCATCGAGGGACACGACACACATCCCATCGACATCGAACGCGCGCTGAAGAACGACTACAGCGCCGATCGAAAAAAGCGTGACCTTCAGCTCGAAGCCAAAGCGCATATCGCTGTTCAGGCGTGGATCGATGGTGGTGGTGTTAGCGGCCGGGCGCTCACAACCGCGGCCATCCGTGAATTGCACTGCCGTTTCTGCGACGAACTCCCCAAGGATCTGTGTTGGGTCGAGGACCCCCAGTCAGGAGAACGCATCCGCATCGTGCCAGGTGAACTCCGCCGGCGCGATGTTCAGGTAGGGCAGCACATCGCGATCAGTCCAGGCGCTGTCCCGCGCTTCATGGCGACATTCGAAGAAACCTATAGCCGGCTCGGCAGAGCGGAAGCGATTGTCGCCGCCGCCGCCGCACACCATCGCATGGCGTGGATCCACCCGTTCCTCGACGGCAACGGTCGCGTTATTCGCCTCATGTCGCATGCCATGTTTCTGGAATTGCTCGATAGCGGCGCGCTGTGGTCAATCGCCCGCGGCCTCGGCAGAAACGTCGACGCCTATAAGACCTACCTTGCGAATTGCGACCTGCGCCGCCGCAATGACCTCGACGGTCGCGGCACGCTCAGCCAGGAAGCGCTTGTCGAATTCACAGACTTCTTTCTGCAGACGAGCCTCGATCAGGTCAATTTCATGGAAGGCTTGATGCAGCCGGATCGCCTCCGCACGCGCATCCTGCTGTGGGTCGAAGAGGAAATCAGGCTCGGCGGGCTGCCGCCGAAGTCAGGCGCCATCCTTGAAGCGCTGCTCTATCGCGGCGAACTGCCTCGCAGCGAAATCGCCGCATTGCTCGGCGTTGGCGAACGGCAGGGGCGCCGCATTGTTGGCGCTCTTGCTGACATGGAAGTCATTCTTTCGGACAGCTCACGAGCAAACCTGCGCTTGGCCTTACCCGCATCCCTAGCCTCGCGCTGGATGCCGGGCTTGTTCCCAGATAAGCGGGAATGACCGAGCGCAGCGTCAAATGACCTACGATTTTTCCAACCTAGCGTCCGCTGACTTCGAGGACCTAGTTCGCGATTTGATCGGCCGCGAGCTTAATGTGCGCTTCGAAGCCTTCGGGCCTGGCCCAGACGGCGGGATGGATGAGGCATGTCCCATTTAGCTGAGAACCGCGAAGCTGGGTGAAGGATTTCAGGCCGTTGTGGAAATCGTAGGCTTCGTTCAGCATCACGGCTGGCAGCCGATACAGGGCCTTGCACGACCCGCTGACTAGCACGTTGATTTGTGAACCGAGGAAAAAATATCAAGAAAATCACTGATATATCAGTACTTCTAGTCTGCGAGTGGCGGTAGCCCGGCGGAGAGCCGTCGCGAGGCGCTGGCCTCCGCTGGGTTTTCCTCGTCTTCGAAGTGCCTTGCCGACTCCTCAAGCAGGCGCGTCGCGCGAGCCGCGGACCGGCTCGATCCCACTAAGTTGAGCGCCTGTTCGCGCTTCGCGAAGCCCAGCCAGTAGGCACGGCCGCTCGCCTCGTTCAACCGCCGGAACGCCCTGAGCCGCCGTAGCGCAGATCGTCGCCGGCCGGTCCGGCGCTCCAAGACTGCCATATAGTAAATCTGGGTGAGCTCGTTGTTGTAACTCAGGCCGCGGAAATACCTCCTTGCCCCTTGGAAGCAGCGTCTCGCCTCGTCGCAGCGCCCCAGGAGCATGAGGCTGCACCCGGCGTTCGAGCGGGCCTGCCAGTAGAAGAATTGGTCGTTGCAGATCTCAGGGGAAAGTAGGTAGGCGGCGCGGTCGAGCGCGGTCAGCGCCCGTTGCAGCGCAGCGGGGTCGGGGCCCGACACAACGCCCAGCTGATTGGTGAGATAGGCGTCCTCAACAATGTGCCGCGCTTGCAGCAGGACGTTTGGGGATCGCGTCAGGGCCGATCTGATCGCGTCCGACAAGGCTTGGGCTTTGGCGAAGTGGTGGTTGTAAACCAACTCGTAGAGGGTCTCGATCGCGGCCTCCACTTGGGCGGGCGAGGGCGTTTCGGCGCCGAGCGCCGAGAGCGCGATTCGACACAGCGCCTGCAGGCGGTCCGCCCGGTGATTGTACTTGGCCATCGTCGGCAGATGCTGGTCCTGCACGGACGGCGCGGCGTCAAACAGGCCGTCGAGGATAGTGTCCCGCCGGAGCGTCCAGTCCGCAGGGCGAACGGAGATGGAACTCTCGGCCTCGAACTGCAGAATCCTGAGGTGGAGGTCATCCGCCAGCGGCTTGTCGGCGACGAAATCGCAGACTCTCTGGTAGTCGTCCTGGTGCATCAGGATCTGAGAGACGACGCGCATCTTCTGGGCGTCTGACAAAGCGGGGAGTGCGGGTGGTTGGAGAGATACCAGCGGCTGCGCCACGGGGTGTGCGCTGATCGGAATGAGACCCGCAACGATGGCCTCCGTGTCCCCGCGCCAGACCGTCAGGCGGGGCAAGGATTTGATCAGGGCGTTTGGTGCATGCGCCCGCCGCAACGGCAGCGCGGTCGCGTGGTCGAGCCAGATGATCCTCCCGTATGCCGCCTCGCGTAGCACCGGCAGGATGTCCAAGGGATCGTTACCACTGTAGCCGAGAACCAGTACGGTCTTGCCGACCAGCAACTCCTGGAGGTACGCCGCGCGCGCCGGGCCGAGGCCGGCGCCGACCTGATCGATGGTTAGGGTGAGCGACCGCAAGTCGCCTAGGGAACCGTGGATCTTGAAGACGACGCCCTGCACGGCGTCGGTCCGCGCCGGGGCGAGCGTGAAGGGGACGCCCATTTGAACGGCCGCCTCCTCGATCAGGCCATCGAAGTTCGTGGTGACGACAACGTTGCCCTTTCGCAGCGTCTCGGCGCAGGCGGCATGAAGGGCGTTGAAGCTGCGGGAATGGAGAAGGTGGCCGATCGTTTCAAGCGTCGCGGCCGGGTTGATCCTGTAGGGGTAGGAGAAGAACACCTCAGGTCGGACCACGAGGCGGCTAAGCGCCAGGTCATAAGGCGCCAGCAACGCCGCGGCAGCGCGCGAAACTAGATCATTCGCCAACGGTAGACCCGATGGCGCAGGCCATGAGATCCCCGCGCCGCAGAAAATCAGGAGATGTCCTTCGCCAAGCGCGTCGATGATCTCGGCAGCGTCGCGGTCCAGGGCGCCCATGACATCCCCCTGCTGCAGCAGCCTAAGCATTGGATCCACGAGCATCAATCAGAGATTGTCGACTTTTGCTCGCTCGCTCCAGCTTGCGGAGCGAGGAGCGGACCGTGAAGTACGCGTATCGCAGCGAAGCTGCGGCTGGCTGAGAAGCCCGCACTACACCTGGAAACCCAGCCGACAGGCCACTAGCTCCCGGGCCTATTCGCGGATTGGCGCGGTACCCGGCTCGGGTTTCACGCTGGCAAGCGCGTGTTTGATGTCCGCTTCGCTGAACCCGCGACGTCGCAGCTCGGCAAACGCCCCGCTGCCGAGGCGTGGGTCAACATTCACGCGGCGCTGTCTTTGCTCTGGTTTCGCTTCTGGTTCCGCCATGACGATTACCTGACGGTTTTCGCGCGCTCATGGCAACCTGCGGCGAACGACCTAGGAGGCATTCGGGCCTGAGTGTTGCGATCCAGCGACAACCAGGATCAATCCTTCGACCATTGGGCTTCTGCTCTCCGTGGTTCGCGGCCATTTCCTTCGCTGCGGGAATCAAACCTCTGAAAGCTGCCATTCGGGTGGAGAGAGCGCGAGAAATGCCGCCGAGCGATCATCGCACCTAGCCCTGGTCTAGGCTGCCTGGCCGCATCGCCACCGCCTCGGCCGCGCTGCGGCCTTGTCGGCGACCTACAGCTCTCGGTGGCCCACCCTCTGGAGACGGCGCTCGATCGCCGAGGCAGAAGGCGCCGCGAGCCCTGCCGCTTGTCAGCGCCGCGCAATCTGACGCCCGAACTCAGCCTTCGACGGCGCCTGGCGATTGAGGAACCCGGCTCGACCCGGCGCTTCGATTTCGTCGATTTACAAAAGGGGCCGCCACCGGCGGCCCCTCTGTTCAAGATCAAGTCGGGAAACGCAGGCCCTAGAAGCCCATATCGCCCATGCCGCCGCCCGGCATCTGCTGGGCGCCGTCGGCCTTCTTGGGCGCCTCGGCGATAGCTGCTTCGGTTGTGATGAGCAGCCCCGCGACCGAAGCTGCGTTCTGGAGGGCGGTGCGAACGACCTTGGTCGGGTCGATTACGCCGTCCTGGACCAGGTCGACATACTGTTCGGTCTGGGCGTTGAAGCCGAAGGTCGGCGAATCGCTTTCCAAGATCCTGCCGACCACGATTGAGCCTTCAACGCCGGCGTTTTCGGNNGACGGATCGGGGCCTGCAGCGCGCGGCGGATGATGGCGATCCCCGCATCTTGGTCGGGGTTGATGCCCTTGAGCCCGTCCAGCGCCTTTGTCGCCTTAAGCAGGGCGACGCCGCCGCCGGGGACGA
>PLSW01000335.1 GCA_003165275.1 Caulobacteraceae bacterium | reverse complement strand
AACTGACTGGTGATGAAGGGCATCATGCAGGGGATGCAGGTCGAGGTGCGCAGGATTTCAGGCGCGTCAGTGGCCAGTTTCAGGTGACCCAACACCTCGGTCATGATCTCCGCCCCCGTACAGGCGGACATCGGCTTCTTGACGAAATCCCCGACCTTGTCGACCGAAAGGCCATAGCCCCAGAAGACGCTGACCCCCTCCGGCTGGCCGATGAAGTGCGGCTGGTGGGGAATGACGATGGACGCCAGCCAGCTGGAGTCCGGGAAGGTGATCAGCCCGCCCTCCCCCGGGACATTGCCGGTCAGATCGCAGACCCGCGCCAGGAAGGTCGGGTCCCGCAGGGTGGTTGTGAACGAGATCCACTTGGACTCGTCGATATGGTCGGCGAAGGCCGATGGATTGCCGAACGCGGGGCGCCCCGCCGCCAGGGTCTCCCACAGGGTCCATGCGCCGCCGTCGGCCTTGCCGAGAAGGGGCGGCGCCCGATCCATGGCCCCCAGGCCCGAGGCTTCGGTCATGGAGCCCAGGGTGACGAGGACTAGGTCGTTCTCGCCGACGACGATCTCGCCGCCGTGACCCGCCCGCTGGTACTTGATGGCGCTGACGCGGGTCAGGCCGTCCGTCTCGTCCAGGATCATGTCGGTGACGCGGGTGTCGAGCTCGATCTTCACCCCGCGCTCGCCGAGCCATTTCTGCAGCGGGCGAACCATCGAGTCGTACTGGTTGTAGACTGTTCGCATGATGCCTTGCAGGCGATCGAAGCCGTCGACCATATGAGCGAAGCGGACCAGATAGCGCTTGAATTCGACCGCGCTGTGCCACGGCTGAAAGGCGAAGGTCGTGCACCACATGAACCAGAAGTCGGTGGTGAAGAACGCCGGATCAAACTGATCGGCGATGCTGCTGTCGCCCAGCAGGCCCTCCGGCTCCAGGGCCAGCCGTTCGATGGTCAGGATGTGGGCTTCGCTGAGACCGAACTCGGGCGCGGTCTGGCGCTTGCCGCTCCTGACCAGGCGCGACTTCGACGACGTCTTCATCGTCTCGTTCCAGGCGAAGGTCTCCTGGGTGACCGTCTGGCTCTGATCGAGGGTCGGGATCGATGAAAACAGGTCGAAGGTGCAGAGATATTTGCTCTCCAGCATGCGTCCGCCGCGCAGCACATAGCCCGCCTCGGCGGACCCGGAACCATCCAGGCTGCCGCCGATGGTGTCGAGTTCCTCCAGGATGGTGATCTGGGCGCCCGGAAGATCGCCGTCGCGGATCAGGAACACCGCGGCGCTCAAGGCGGCGATGCCGCCCCCCACCAGATAGACCTGCCTGGCGGACCCATCTTTCAGGTCGGGCGCCCCGGCAAGGTCGGGTCCGGGATGGCGGGACTGGGTCATGCGGGCTCCTGACGCCGCGGGGCGCGGCGGGCTGGCGGCGCGGCGCGTGAGCGCGCGGGCCTATTCGACGATAAGGCTCGACCTTGTGACGCTCCGAGCGCGCCGCACCTTGATGAGGATCAGACCGTCGACGGTTCGACGACGCCGACGTAGGCGTCCACGCTCAGGGGTCCGGCGGCGCGCAGGAGGCTTTGGGCCCGCGCCATTTCCTCCGCCGTGCCGTGGGCGAGCACCAGGAAGCTGTCGGCCTTCACCGCCGTCTCGTACCGCACGACGCTGTCCTTGGGGATGCCGACGCTGAACAGCGCCGCGCTGATGGCGCTCAGGCCGCCGACCACCACGGCGCCTTCGACGGCCGAGATCACCGCGGCGGCGAGGTAGCCCAGGACGACCACGTGTCCGACGATCGGTATGGTCAGGAAGACGCCGCCGAAGAACAGCCCCCAAAGACCGCCCCAGAAGGCGCCGCGGGATCCCCAGAACTTCATCCGATCGCCGATATTGTAGAAGCCCGACGCGGTTTCCTCGGTGTGGTAGCCCTTGCCGATCACGCTGAGGTTCTTGATGTCCACGCCGGACGACGCCAGCGTCTTGATCGCGGCGTCCGCGCCGGCGTGATCAGCGAAGACGGCGATCACGGTGTTTGTCGGTGTCATGGGATCCTGTTCCTGTCGAGCATGGGACGCGGTGGGCTTCAAGGACGGGTCGGGCGATGAAGTTGGAGCCACGATAGGGGGCGAAAGCGGCCCGCGTCAGGGTCGGCAAATACCCAAGCGCTATCGGCCCCGCTGAACCGAACCCCGTCGCCGGCCCACGGTTCGCGGCGCCGAGGGTCGCCCTCTAAATCAATGGCCGCGCACCTGTTCCGCCGTGAGTGGATTCCGAGGCTGCCGGCGGGGTGTGTTGGCGGAATAGGGTCTGGCCGAGATTCGGACCGCCCCTCGCCTGGGAGGACCGTGTGAAGCCAACGGCGATCGACCCGACGGCCGTTCTTGGTCGTGGACGGCGCCCAATGCCTGGAGGCCGCCTTGACTGAACCCCACAACCGGCGCGCCGTCGGCGCCCTTTTCGAGCGCGCCGACGTTGGGGCCCTGCATCTCGACAACCGGATCGTCATGGCGCCGCTGACGCGCAATCGCGCCGGCCCGCGCCTGGTCCCGAGCCAGTTCGCCGCTGAATACTACAGCCAGCGAGCGTCGGCGGGTCTGATCATTGCCGAAGCGACCCAGGTCTCGGCGCAGGCGCAGGGCTATTCCGACACCCCCGGCTGTTACTCGGACGCCCAGGTGGCCGGCTGGCGCAAGGTCACCGACGCGGTCCACGCCCAGGGCGGAACCATCGTCGTCCAGCTCTGGCATACGGGACGCGTCTCGCACACCAGCTTCCAGAAGGACGGCCAGGCCCCGGTCGGGCCCTCGGCGATCCGAGCCAACACCAAGACCTTCATCGCCGGGCAAGGGTTTGTAGAGGTCTCCACGCCCCGGGCGGCGGAGCTGTCCGAGATACCCGGGATTATCGCGGACTTCCGAAGCGCGTCCGGACGCGCCATCGAGGCGGGCTTCGACGGGGTGGAACTGCACGGCGCCCACGGCTACCTCCTCGACGCCTTTCTGCGCGACGGCTCCAACCATCGCCAGGACGCCTACGGCGGCTCGATAGAGAACCGCGCCCGGCTCCTGACCGAGGTTGCGGCGGCCTGCGCGGCCGAGATCGGCGCCGATCGGCTGGGGGTGCGGATTTCGCCGGTTTCGCCGGCCAATGACGCCCACGACAGCGATCCGCAACCGCTGTTCAACCACGTGGTCGAACGGCTGGACCCGTTGGGGCTGGCCTATATCCACGTGATCGAGGGCGCCACCGGCGGCGCCCGCGACAACGAGCCCTTTGACTACGCCGCCCTACGCAAACGCTTCCGCGGCGCCTGGATGGTCAACAACGGCTACGACCGGGCCATGGCGGTCGAGGCGGTCGAGAGCGGACGCGCCGATCTGGTGTCCTTTGGCCGCCTTTTCATCGCCAACCCCGACCTCGTCGAGCGGCTGCAGACCAACGGACCGTTGAATCCCCTGATGGAGGCGGAGACCCTCTACGGCGGCGGCGCCCATGGCTATACCGACTACCCGAAGCTAACCCAGCGCTTGGCGGCGCCCGCCGGCCTCGGCGGGGTCTCCTCCTGAACGGTGTGGGCAGGTCTGGCCGAAGGGTTCCGGCGCCCCGCGCGCCGTCGCCGCGATCACCCGATGCGCGGTGAGCCCTCCATCTGGACCGAAACCGCGGCCTGGGTCGAGGCGATCGGCGCGATCGCCGCCGTCATCGGCTCGGGCTGGGTCGCCGCCCACGACGCACGCTCTGCGCGGCGCCGGGAGGAGAGGGCTCTGGCCGAAGCCTTGCGCAAGGAGGAGCGGACGGCGCTGGCGACCCGGACGGCGGCGCTGAACCTCGCCATCCTGGCCTCCACGCAGATCCACGACCTGCATGTCCTGCTGCAGGACGAAGCCTGGCGCGGACGGGTGACCCGGGTCTCGGCAAGCCACACCCTGCTGGGCACGGAACACATGCTCACCGCCTTTCCGATCCAGTCCTTGGCCGACGCGCCGGCCATGGTCGAGTTTTCCCGCTTTCCCGCCTCTCTGGCGACGGCCGCGGAGGTGTACGCCAACCTGGAGACCGCCGTGCGGGCCGCCGCGGAACCCGACCGCGACGCGATCTTTGAAATGTATCAGGAGCAGATGGAGCGCGTGGACCTGGCGGCCACCCGTCAACTCACGGCGCTCAGGCGCGCCCTGCTTTTTGACGATGAGACCAGGGCCGGCGCCGATGCGTCAACACCGACCCCCTGAGGTCGGCGACGCGGGCCCGAAGGACGGACCCGCGTCGAGTTTCTACTTGGGGTGGATACGGGTGATCTTCGTCCCCTGAAGCGTGAGATCCGCCATCAGGCCCTTCTCGTTGAAGGGGAAGGCATAGACGTCGTGGGTCAGGGTCGTGGTGTCGGCCTCGGCGGCGGCGCCCTTGTTGATCACCACGATGCTCGGGCCGGTCCCGGCGGCGAACCCGTCGCTCTTCTTCAGGTAGTCCACTGACGTGTCTGTCATGAAGAAGACGACATAGCCGAAGTCCTCCGCGCCGGCCTGCAGGCCCCAGCTGCCGCCCGTCAGGTTATAGAAACCGTGCGGCTTGCCCTGCTCGATCAACACGCCGTTGCCGGTCTCGCCGCCGAACACAAGGCCGGCCTTCACAACCGATGGAAAGACCAGGATCGCCTTGGCGTGTTCAGCGAAGAAGCGCGAGCGCGGCTCGACGGCTTCGAGCTTATGCAGCGTCCTGAAGCCGTCGGCGGTCAGTTGGGCGGCCGGGTCGGCGTGGGCGGCGGAGACTGCCAGCGGGCTCAGGAGGCCCGCCAAGGCCATGGCCGCGGCGGCGATCGTTCGACGGGTGAAGTTCATCTCTAACACATCCTTGAATTGGGCCGGCGAGAGAAGCTCCCGTCGCCGCAGTGAGACGGTTGCGCCGGGGGGCTGGGATCAGCCTCCGGCTCATCACCGACGAGAACGCCGCCTTGGCCGCGGCGACGGCATAGGTCGAAACAGCCATGTCCCGCCAGAGCTTGGCAGGGACGGAGCGCAAACATCGGTGCATCGAAATTAGAGATTCAACCTGCGCCGTAAAGCTTCGGAATGTACGGATGAGCTTTCGGTCAGGGGATGACCGTCCCGTTCACGCGTCCCCGATCTTTCATATTACTTGTCAGCAGTGCAGCGGTCGCACATGACCAACTGAGCCAGGGCCGGTATCGAACGAGCCCCGGTGCGGTGCATGATCGCCGCCCGGTGGCTCTCGACCGTCCGCTGGCTGATGCCAAGGTCGGCCGCAATATTCTTGCTCGGGTGTCCGGCGAGGACGAGGTCCATGATCTCGCGTTGACGGGGCGTGAGGTCGGTGAGGCGGCCAAGGGCCGCGTCGCGCGATGCGCAAATCCGGTTTGAACGCCGCGCCTTGGCGAAGGCGCGCTTTACGCTCGCCACCAACAGGTCGCGTTGGACCGGCTTTTCGATAAAGTCCATTGCGCCCTGTTTCAGCGACTGCACGGCATCGGAAATGCCACTGCTTCCGCTGACGGCGATGATCGGCGGCGCGTTGCCCATTTCAACCATGCGACCCATCAACTCCAAGCCGCCGATGCCGGGGAGATGAATGTCGAGCAGCAGGCATATATTCGGTTCGGGCTTGTAGATCGAAAGGAAATCCTCGCAGGACGAAAATGCGGTGACGCCCCAACCTTCATCCTCAAGCAACAACCGTATGGCGTCGCGCGCGAAATATTCATCGTCGACGACGAATATTTTCTCCGGATTGGCGCTCGCCGAAATCGGAGCGGCGATATCGACGGAGGGCCTGACGTCGGTCGAGCCATATCGGCTCCGGAGCATCTCCGTCACATTCACCATCCATCGCCCTGGCACTGCGCAGCCACCGGCCCGCCTCGGTGGCCAAATGACCTTGTATGGTAACGAATGGTGACCGCATCCGTTCCGTGACGACGGACGCGCGCGCTGGTTCGGGACTGGGGGAAAGGTGGGGGCCGATGGCGTCACGCCGGCCAAACCGGCCCTTGCAGCATGGCCCCGGGCTGACCCAACGCCCAGGCCTCCCCGTCCGTGATGGGCCGCGGCGCTCAAGGACGGCGAAGCATTATGGTTGCCCGAGCGAAGACGTATAGACCGTCGGGCCGCTCAAAAATGGTGGGAGCACATCGCCAGGAGAAGAATGATCGGCAGGGGAACCCCCAGCACCATCAACAAGATTGAGCGCATCGAGTCTTCTCCAGCGGCCTTGCATTTCCTTCGTTGTAAATGCGCATGCGGGGCAGGAGTTTCCCTAAGCCTAAACGCCGCGCGGGGATTTCGAACCGGTTGCGCCGACAGCGCCGGCCAAAACGATTCTTCAGCCCCTGCCGCAGCCTTCCATCGTCCCGCGCGTTCCAGGCGGACATCGATTGCGATGGCGGATGATCCGATGAAACACCAGATCCTGATGGCGGCCCTGGCGACGGTGTTGGCCCTGCCCCTGGCCGCCGCGCCCACCACCGCCAGCGCCTCCTGCGCCGGTCGCAAGATGACCGGCACGGTGCTGGGCGGTCTGGGCGGGGCGCTGATCGGCAACTCACTCGCCCGCGGCGGCGGGGGCGCGCTGGTCGGCGGCATCGGCGGGGCGGTCCTGGGCCACGAGATCGCCCGCAGCGGCTGCGGCCACTATCGGCGCACGGCCTATTACGGCCCGCGCGACCGGGACGAGGGCGAACGCGGCCCGGCGCGCTATGTCTACTATGACGACCGCGGCCAGCCTGTCGCCGCGCCGGGGGCCGACCCGGCTGAACTCGCCTATGGCGCCGCTGGACCGGGGGCCTGCCGCACCGAAATGCGGTCCTACTACGACGACCGCGGCGCCCTCGTGCAGAGCCCGGTCCAGGTTTGCGCCCGCTAGGCCGGCGATCTTTCCTCCAACTGAGGTTCTTCCCATGAAAACCACCCTGATGACCGGCGCGGCAGTACTGTTGGCCCTGAGCCTGGGCGCCTGCGAACGCTCCGGCGGCTATGCGGCCAACAGCCAGATCTGCACGCCATTCAAGACCGCCAACGGCAATCAGGTCGCGCCCGCCGCCAGCGGCGCCGTGGACGCGGCGACCCCCGTCGATGAATGCGTCCGCCGGTGGGCCTACAGCCTCGCCGGGTCCCGCGACGGCGCCGACATCGTGGCCAATGCGGCGGTCGCGGCCTGCGGCGGTGCGCTGTCGCGCTGGAACCAGGCGGGCCTGGGACAGGGCGGACCGGCCGGCGGCGAGCAGGCGATCAGCCTTACCACCGGCGAAGTGACCAACCCGATGGCCGAACACAACGCCTTCGCCCAGGGGCGCGCGCTTCTCTATGTAGTGCAGGCCCGCGCCGGCCACTGCGCGCCGCCCCCCGCGGTCAACGGCGTGCCGACCGGAACCTGAACCCACGCGGACAACAAAAAGGCGCGCCGGCGACCGCCGTCGCGCTTTTTTTGACCTCGACCCCGTTAGCCCAAAGCGGCGCCTGGGCTACTCCGGGAACTGGTTGAGCGCCATGATGCAGGCGATTGAAGACAGCGCCAGAACCAGTCCGGCGACCGCCACACCGCCCAACACCATCATCTCGACAACAACCATCCGCCCGCTCCGTCAGACGCCTATTCTAATCGTCTTTGCGTTAACAACCTCGGCGCCGCCGATGGCGTTCCCAGGACGGCGAAGCCTGGAATGGAGGGTCGCCGCGCCTATGGCGTTTCGGCGGCCGGGGCAGGTTCGCGCGGATCGACCCTGTCGATAGCCACGCGGCCAGAATGACCAGGGACAATCGCCAGGCGCCCGCGTCGCGCTCTCCGCAAACGAAAGCCCGGAGCGGCGTGACCGCTCCGGGCTCAGGTCTATCCGGTGAGGACCCGCCCGCGGGGAGCGGGACCGGGGTCTACCACTTCCAGCGGATGCCGATGCGGCTGCCGTAACCGTGGATGTCGTCGCCAAAGTCTCCATGGCCTTCGAAGAAGGCGGTGAAGCCGTTGTGGGCGATCAGGTCCACGCCGACGCCCGCCTCCCCGTAGGTCTTGGGCGCATTGTTGTTGAAGGTGACCGACTGGCCGGCGTCGGTGAACACCACGTTGCCGTTCCCCTTGAACTCGTCGATCGCCTCGACGTGAGCGTAGGGCGCGATCTTGGAGCCCCAGCCGAGATCCATCGAGGTGCCGGTGCGCAGGCCCAGCTTGCCGCGGGAGCTGTCATCGTTGCTGAAGCGGAAGCTTGCGCCCCCCGCCGAGAAGTCGTGGGTGTCACCCTTCACATAGGAGATGCTGCCCACCGGCTCGAGATACCAGGCCGACCCCATGCCGAAGCGATAGCCCAGCTCCAGGGTGCCGCCCCACTGGTCGAAGTTCTCGCTGTCGCGATAGCCGGCGTAGTAGCCGCGCATGTCGGTCTGGCCGCTGTCGTACTTAACCAGGCCGTTGATGAAGAGGCCGGCCATCTGCCATCCGGCGTAGACGCCGATGTTGTAGCTGTGGGCGTCGAGCTCGTCGCCGGTGCCGCCGAAGCCGGCGTGGGAGTCGATGTAGCCAGCGCTGACGCCGTAGACCATCGCACCGCCTGACATGGCCATGGTCCCGTCGAGACCGGCTTCACCGCCAACGTAGTTCTGGTTGTAGCCGATGTTGTAGGTCGACGAGACGCCAAAGACCGAGAAGGTGCGGTTGGCGTCGCGGTCAACTTCGCCACCGTTGAACACGCCCCAGCTGTGCAGACCGCTTTCGGTCTGGTCGCCGGCGCCGTGTGCGTCACGCAGCTCGGTCATGTGGTCGGACCAGGCGTCGGAGGTCTTGTACCAGAGGTTGTTGGCCACCTCGCCGATCATCGCCGTCTCGTAGGCCGCGCTGTTCGGGGTGCCGAACAGCTGATAGGCGCCCGTCGTGCCGTTGTAGACGATGCCGTAGTGGATGAAGCCCTCGTTGACCGAGCCCGGCGCGACCGAGAAGGCCGTCGCCGAGGAGCCGACGGTGCTGGCGTGGGCCACCACCGCGCCATTGACCAGTCCCGGATTGCCGATCGGGACGATGGTCACCGCCGTCGAGCCGGTCGCAGCCCCGCCCACGATCAGGCTGTCGGTCACGGGGACCGGGGCGGCCAGGACGTCGATCGCCAGCGCCGCGGCGCCGGAACCGGCGTAGGCCCCCGAGGTGGTCAGGGTGTCGCCGGCCAGGCCGTTGACCAGGGTGATCGTGCCACTGTTGTTCAGCGCGCCCAGGCCGGTGAAGCTCGTGGTGCTGAGGCTGGCGGCCGGAACCGCGGCGGTGCCGTAGAGGCCGGCGGCGAGGGTTCCGGAGTTGTTGAGAACGTTGGTTCCGAGCCCGAAGGCGCTGGTCCCGTTGGTGTTCCACGTCCCGGCGTTGTTGAAGGTGACCGCGCCGTTGGCCGCCGACAGACGGCCGTTGATCACGCCGGTGGCGGAATTGGTGACGGTCGACGCCCCCGTGCCCAGCAGGGTGATCGCATAGCCGTTGTAGCCGGCCTGGCTGGTGGTGATCGTACCGGCGTTGGTCAGGGCCAGCGGTCCGGCGGAGTTGATCCAGACCGCGGCGGAGAGCGCCGTGGCGCCCACCGAGGTCAGGGTTCCGGTGGACTGGTTGACGACCGTGGTCGCGCCGGCGGCGACGATGTCGATGGCGTCGCCGACCGTGGCGTTGGCGCCCGTGATCGTTCCGCCGTTGGTGACATGGACGGTGGAGGCGCCGCTGACCAGGACGCCGAAGCCGCCGGTGACCCCCGCGCCGGTTCCGACCGTCACGGTGATCGGGGCCACGCCGGTCGTGGCCGAGATGGCCGCGGACGTCGAGGTGGCCAGAGTCGGCGACAGGACATTGCCGTTGGAGGTGATGGTGATCGCGCCGGTTCCGGCCTGGGCGCTGATGCCATTACCGGTGTTGGAGGTCACCCCGCCGTTGTTGGTGATATTGATGGTTCCGGTCCCGGCGTTCGACGTGAAGATGCCGGTGGAGGGATCGGTGAGGCTACCGGTGACCGTGACGTTGGAGCCGTTGGTCACGATGACATTGCCGCCGTGGCTTTCGGCGTCGATGCCGGCCTGCCGGGGCGAGAGGCCATTGCCGACCAGACCCGCTTCATTAACCACGATGGTCCCGCTGCCGGTGGTGACGGTGACGTTGCCCAGGCCCTGGCTCAGGGCCAGGATGCCGATGTCGCGGCTGCCCGAGACCGTGATCGCCTGACTGGCGCCGGTGGTGACCAGGACGCTGCCGGTTCCGGCAAGGCCGTTGTTGTTCACCGCCGAGATGCCGCGGCTGTCGTTGCCGGTGACCGTCAACACATCGTTGGAGCCGGTGGCGACGGTGACGCTCGGAACCGCAAGCACATCGGCCGCGGCGCCGCTTTGAGCGAAGACCGCCGCCGAGCCCGCCGTCCCGGCCGCGCCGACGGTGTAGGTGTTGTAGTTGCCGACGGAGGCGGTCGCCGGGCCGGTGGCGGAGGTGTCGTAGACGGCGTAGCTGGCGGGATCGATGGTCAGCGGGTTCGCCGCCGTGCCATTGCCGGTGGTCACGGTCGCCGCCCCGCCGCCCAGGTTGATCGCCGCGATGCCGTAGGCGCCGTTCGCGAAGATGCTGGCGCTGTCGATGACCCTGACCGCGGCCGTGCTGGCCGGGTTCAGGATCTCGGCGAAGATGCCGTCGACGCCGATGTGCGTCGCGCTCGTGCCCAGAACGCCGGAGTTGTTGACATTGATCGCGCCGGTGCCGGTGATGGACGTCGTCGCATTGATGGCGTTGAGGCCCGCGGCGATCGGCCCGGTGGAGGTGACGGCGATCGAACCCGACCCGCCCGTGCTCGCCACGATCGCCGAGCCCAGCGGGGACGACAGGGTGCTGTGCGAGGTGATCGAGATGTTGCCGCTGCCGCTGGTTGCGTCGATGTCGGCCGGCGAGGCCAGGCTTTGAATGGTGGTCCCCGCGTCGGTGGTCACGGTGATCGGGCCGCCGGCGGTGGTCAGCATCAGCCCCGCGCCGACACCGTCGGCGTTGGTGTCGCCGGTCAGGTTGCCATGCACATTGACGGTGATCCCGCCGGA
Organism: Caulobacteraceae bacterium; assembly: GCA_003165275.1. Lineage (GTDB taxonomy): Bacteria > Pseudomonadota > Alphaproteobacteria > Caulobacterales > Caulobacteraceae > Poindextera. Next base: position 1,445 of record PLSW01000335.1, on the reverse strand, counting down.
ACCGGAGGTGGCCCGGATGGCGTCGCCTTGAGCCTGGATAAGGCCGGCGGCGGTGGTGTTGATGATGATGCTGCCGCTGCCGCTGTTGGCGGTGACGCCTTCGCCGGCGACGTTGATCGCGTTGGCGGTGACGGTGATCGAGCCGCTTCCCGTCGTCGCCGAAATGCCATTGCCAGGGGTGCCCACGCCGACCGCAGCCGCGGCGCCGATGGTTCCGGACTGGGTCACCGTGACCGAGCCGCTGCCGGTCGCCGTCGCGCTGATGGCGTTGGCGCCGTGGGCTTCGATGTCCCCGGCGGTCTGGTTGACGGTGGTCGTACCGGTGCCGGCGTTGGTGGCGGTGACGCCGTTGCCGCTCGCCGTGATCAGGCCGCTGACATTGACCAGCACGGCCGAGCCGCTGAAGGGATTGGTGAGGTTGGCCGTAACGCCGTCGCCGGCGGTCGCGGTGACCGGCCCCGCGGCGGTGACGGTCAGCCCGGCGCCGACGCCGAACTGATTGGCGGTGATCCCGCCCGTCGTGCCGTTGATGGCCGCGGCGCCGGTGTTGATCGTCAGGGCGCCGCCGTTGGCGTTGGCCAGGACGCCCGAACCGAAGGCGCCGGAGACGGCGCCGCTGGTCAGGATCAGGTTGACGGGGGCGGTCGTACTGGTGCTGGACACGGCGATGCCGTTGGTCGAGCCGGAGACGACGATGCCCGTGTCCGTGGTCGGGGCGCTGAGGTCGACCGTGACCGATCCGGCGCCGACGACGCCGACGCCGTTGCCGGTCAGGTTGACCAGCGACGGGGCGGTGCTGCCCGCGGCAGGCGTGCCGCTGAAGCTGCGATTGAGGACCAGGGCGTCGCCCGCGACGACGTCCGAGATGGCGACGCCGCCGGTGGTGGTGTTGACCGCCGCGGTCGGGGTCTGCTGCAGGGTCACCGTCAGCGGCGTGACCGTGACATAGGTGATGCCGGTGGCGTAGGTCCCGGGCGCGCAGGCCACCGCGCCGAGCGCAGGCACGCCGCACTCACCCGCGGCGAGCGCTTGGGTCGGCGCAAGCGCAACGCCGATCCCCACGGAAACAAGCGAGGAGGCAGCGAACAGCCGCAAACGATTCCAACGAGCGTTAGACATGAGGATAACCCCTCGTAGTGGTCACTACGGACCATGTTGATCGGACATGGGTCACGGAGCGGAAGCCGAACATGGTCCCCTCGCCGCCCCCGCCGGGCTAATGCCCGGCTTGCTATCCCCAGAACCGTGACCTTGGCGATTTGGTTCCGGCCAATGCCGCTAGATTGGCGCAATCTGGCCGGTTTCCGCCGCGAAAGGGCCGCACTGCGGAACACAACCTGTTATTTTTGTTCAACTTTGGGTGTGCATGAAATTTAGACGTAACTCCCAAGCACCCCGCCCCAAACGGGTTACGTCGGACCTGCCGTTAGAGTTGCGCGATGATT
>PLSW01000336.1 GCA_003165275.1 Caulobacteraceae bacterium | reverse complement strand
GGCCGGCCAGCTGCATCGCGCCGTAACCGACGCGGCCGACGGGACGATCGCCCAGGGTGTAGGCGCCGGCGAGGGGGGGGCGGGTCATGATCGGTCTCCTGGGTCCACGGAGGGCATAGGTAGGCCTTGCGGGTGTGCGCGGTAACCGGGAGAAGTCCGCACGGGCTGTGCGGGAGGGCGAACAATGAGGGCCGATCTCGGCGATCTCAACGCCTTTGTGGCGGTGGCGCGGGCGCGGGGGTTCCGCGACGCGGCGCGGCTGGGGGGCGCCAGCGCCTCGGGACTCAGCGAGGCGGTGCGGCGGCTGGAGGCGCAGCTGGGGGTGCGGCTGCTGCACCGCACCACCCGCAGCGTCACGCCGACGGAGGCGGGGGAGCGGCTGCTGGAGCGGCTGGCGCCGGCCCTGGGCGAGGTCGAGGCGGCCCTGGGGGTGGTGGACGGGTTTCGCGACCGAGCGGCGGGGCTGCTGCGCCTCAATGTGCCGGTGAGCGCCGCGCGGCTGGTGCTGCCGGCCATCGTGCCGGGGTTCCTGGCCGCCTATCCGGAGATCCGGCTGGAGGTGGTGGCCGAGGACAGTTTCGTCGACGTGCTGGCCGCCGGCTGCGACGCCGGGATCCGCTATGACGAGCNNACATGATCGCCGTGCCGATCGGACCCCGCGTCCAGCGGTTCGCCGCCGCCGCCGCCCCGGCCTATCTGGACCGCCGGGGCCGGCCGGAACACCCGCGGGACCTGCTGGCCCACGCCTGCCTGCGCGGGCGGTTCACCAGCGGCGCGATGTCGCCCTGGGAGTTCGAGCGGGACGGGGAGGTGGTCCGGGTGGACCCCACTGGGCCCCTGGTGGTGCGCGCCGGGGCGGCCATGGACCTGGCGGTGGACGCGGCGGTGGCCGGCGCCGGGGTGGTGTGCCTGTTCGAGGACTGGCTGGCGCCGCACCTGGCCAGCGGCGCCCTGGAGCCGGTGCTGGAGCCCTGGTGGCAGTCGTTTCCGGGACCCTTCCTCTACTACTCCGGCCGCCGGCTTCTGCCGGCGCCGCTGCGGGCGTTCGTGGATTTCATCAAAGGGGGCGGCGTGACGAGGGCGCTCGCGGAACGCGCTCCTCCCCAGGCATGGGAGCCGCGGACAACTGACGCATCTTGACAAAACCGCGACGATGTTCCTATTTCGTTCTCGTTATGACCGCGGACATCCATCATTTCGGAGCCGACCCGGACGTGCGCGCCGAGCGCCGCATCGCCGTGGCCCATCGGTTGGTGGAAATGAACCTGGAGGTCGCCGAGGCGGTGCAGCAACTGGCCCTGGCGCAGCTGCGACGGCAGACCGAGGCGGCCGAGAGCGCAGACGCGCCGGCGCCCACGGGGCGGGCGCCGGATCCCATGGCGGCGGTGGAGCGGGCGGGCCGGTCGGTGCGGCTGAGCCTGGCCCTGGCGGCGCGGCTGGACGGCGATGAGCCTGTCCGCAAGGCGCGGGCGCGGGACGAGGCCGCCGCCCTGCGGGAGGCGCAGGCCGAGGATCGGCGGCGGGCCGAGGCGGCGGCGCAGCAGGCCGAACGGCTGGAGGCCGCCCAGCGGGAGGCGGACGTCTTCGAAGTGGTGGAGGCCACCCTCAAGGCCACCCTCAAGGCCAACGGCTTGGACGCCGAGACCCTGGAAGCGCGGGTGGTGGAGATCAATGAGCGGATGTGGGAGTGGGAGAGGGAATACGACTACCTTGAACGCCCGATCGGCGCGGTGATCGCCACCATCTGCGAGGACTTCGATATCAAGCCGGATTGGTCCCTGTGGGCCGACCAGGACTGGGCGATCGCGGAGGCGCGGACGGCGGCGCCGGGGTCGCCCTACGCCCCGGGCGGGGCGGCCCGGGTCACGGCCGGCGGGGCGGCGGCGCAAGCCGGGCCTGCCGAGGAACGGGTTTGCGAGCCTGTCGCGGCGGACGGCTCATCCCCCTGAGAGCCAGCCCCCCGCTCCCCCCGGCGAAGGCCGGGGCCCAGATCATCAGGCTCGATGTTGGGCATTGGCCCTGAATGGGCCCTTCCGAGAGCGCTGCGCCATACGATCTGAGCCCCGGCCTTCGCCGGGGGGAGCGGAAATAAATGATCCGCCGAATGGTGCGGCTCACCCCCCTCACGCCGCCTCAATGGCGTCGATGTCGGCGTCGGTGAGGCCGTAGCCGACGAGCCTCCACGCGGGTGAAGCCCTCGCTCCACCGGCGGGGAGGATCGGGATCTAGCCGATATCGACCACGTCGCCGAAGGCGGGACGCGGCGCCGGGGCCGGCGCGGCGGCCACGGGCGCGGGGGCGGCGGCGATCGGAGCGGCCATCGGGGTCGCGGTCGGGATGGGGGCGGCGGAGGCGGCGACCGGCATGGCCGGGGCCTGGCGCTGGAACTTCAGGCTGCGCCCCTGGAAGAAGGCGCCGGTCTCCATGGTCAGCTGCTCGTGGGTGACGTCGCCGTCCACATAGCAGGTGCCCATCAGCCGGACCTGCTTGGCGGTGATGGAGCCCACCACGCGGCCACGGGCTTCGACGACCTCGGCCTGGATGGAGCCTTCGATGTGGCCGGTCTCGCCGACGCTGAGCCGGGCGACGCGGACGTCGCCGCGGACGATGCCGTCGATGTGCAGCTCGCCTTCGCCGATCACATTGCCCTCGATGGTGATGTCGTCGGCGATGAGCGAGGCCATCTTCGGCGACTTGCGCACCTGCGGGGCGGCGGCGCCGGGGGCGGAAGCCCCCAAGGCGGAAGCCTGGGGCGCGGCTTCCAGCGGGGGAAGGCTCGGCTTGGCCGGGGTCGGTTGCTTAGTCTGCTTGTTGAACATAGTCACCAGCCTCCAAAAAACGCTGAGGGTTCTGCGGGCGACCGTCCACCCAGACCTCATAGTGCAGATGTGGTCCCGTCGATCGGCCCGTCGAGCCCATGCCCCCGATCCGTTCGCCCAGGGCCACGTGTTGGCCGACGGCGACGTTTATGGCGGCAAGGTGAGCATAGCGCGTCTTGAAGCCGCGACCATGGTCGATCTCGATAGTGTTACCGTATCCCGTTCTCACACCCGTGAACGACACTGTCCCAGGCGCGGTCGCATGGATCGGTGTCATCATCGGTCCTGCAAAGTCCAGGCCAGCATGAAAGGCCGGGCGTCCGTTGATCGGATCTGTCCGCGCGCCGAAGCCGCTGGCCTGCCGGGTGTTCACCGTGGGACGGTTCAGGGGCAGGGTTTCGGCCTGGTGCGACAGGACGTGGGTGTCGGACAGGTCCGTCGCCGCGTGCTGGATGCGTTCGGCGAATTCGGAGTCCACATCCAGGACGGCGGCCAGGGCCCGGGGATCCTTCGCATCGATCAGCGGACCGCCCAGGCCCTCGCCGCCGAGCTTGCTGAAGGCCGCCGGGTCGAGGCCGGCGAGGCGGAAGGCCAGGCGCAGTCGGTCGGCCCGGGACTTGGCGAAGGTTTCGGCCTGGGCGATGAGCCGGTCCTGGTCGGCCTTGACCGCGCGGACCCCGTCGACGGCGGAGCGGCCGGCGAAATCCTTCAGCGGCTCGGGCTTCAGGGCGGCGGCGAGGCCCGGCTCGCCCTTGACCTGGGTGAGCAGCAGGGCGAGGGCCACATGCCGCTTCTCAATGGACTGGACCAGCTCCTCCATGGAACTGCCGCTGCCGCTGAGCTGGGCGACGGCGCTGTTCAGCCGCGCCTGCCGATCGGCGATCAGCCGCTCATAATAGGCCTTGGTGTGGATGGCTTGCTGCTCGTCCGGCCCGGCGGACAGGGCGCTGAGCAGCATGGACGCCGTGGCGACCCCCAGCCAGAGCGCGCCGCCGGTCAGAATTCCGCAAAGGGCGAGTTGGCGGCCGGTGGTCATGGTCAGGCCATGCACGGCGCCCCCCGACCGCACGTAAAGGTGACGCACCGGAAAAACTTGTTCCAGCACCCGCCGCCAACGCCCAAGGCCGGTCGATAACATGAACGCTGACCCCCCACCGTTTACTGTGGGGGATATGCAACGATCTAAAAAGAATACGCAATACGCCTCGCCCGCGACGTGTGGGGACTCCGGACGTTACGGCGACGCTACCGCGAGTCGCCGCAACCCGCCAGAGGCGAGTTTTTCACCTCCGGAAGGGAAAAACCCGCTCCGCAGGAGTGAAGTCTCGCGGGCCGCTCAACTCGGCGGGTCACGGTAATGATGAATGACAACCCAGATAACGTTTGCGTCAGAACGTCGCGGATAGGGTTAGGGCGCCCGGGCCGCGGCGAGAACATCCTGGGCGTGGCCGTTCACCTTCACCTTGCGCCAGATACGCTGGAGGGCGCCGTCGGCGTCGATCAGGAAGGTGGCGCGTTCTATCCCCCAATACTGACGCCCGTAGAGGCTCTTCTCGACCCAGACGCCATAGGCCTCGCAGACCGAACCGTCGGCATCCGACCCCAGCAAAAGGGCGAGGTCGTACTTGGTCTTGAATTTTTCGTGACGGGCGACGGAGTCCTTCGACACCCCGACCACCACGGCGCCGACCGCCGCAAAGTCGGCGGCGGCGGCGCTGAAGCCTTGAGCCTCGGTGGTGCAGCCCGGGGTGTCGTCCTTCGGGTAGAAGTAAAGAACGACTTTCTTACCCTTCAGATCCGCAAGTTTGACCCGGCCGCCGGCGCCCTCCGGGAGGTTGAATTCCGGGGCCCGGTCGCCAATTTTCAACGGGGTGGTCATGCGACAGTTCCTCGTTCCATTTCAGACCGGCCTTACCAGGACGATCTTCTTCTTGCCGGCGGCGAGCTTGATCACGCCGCCGTCGTCGCAGTCGGCCAGGGTGATCAGCCGGCCGCCGTCGGTCTCGGCCTTGTCGTTGACCCGCAGGCCGCCGCCCTGTGCGAGGCGTCGGGCTTCGCCCCGGGAGGCGGCGAGGCTGGCGTCCACCGCCAGGTTGGCGAGGGGGACCCCGGCCTCGATCAGGCCGCGCTCCACCTCGAGGGTCGGCAGGTCGGCGGAGACCCGGCCCTCCTCGAAGGCCGACCGCGCTGTGGCCGCCGCGGTCTCGGCGGCGTCCGGCCCGTGCAACAGGGCGGTGGCCTCGCTGGCCAGCACCTTCTTGGCCTCGTTGATCTCCGCCCCCTGCAGAGCCTCTAGGCGGGCAATCTCGTCCAGGGGCAGGTCGGTGAACAGCTTCAGGAACCGGCCCACGTCGCCGTCCTCGGTGTTGCGCCAGAACTGCCAGTAGTCGTAGGGGCTCAAGAGGTCGGCGTTCAGCCACACCGCCCCGCTCACCGTCTTGCCCATCTTGGCGCCCGAGGCGGTGGAGAGCAGGGGGGTGGTCAGGCCCAGGGCGGGCCTCGCGTCCACCCGGCGCACCAGTTCGACCCCGTTGATGATGTTGCCCCACTGGTCCGAGCCGCCCAGCTGCAGGGTGCAGCCGTGGCGCCGGTTCAGCTCCAGGAAGTCGGTGGCCTGCATCAGCATGTAGTTGAATTCGAGGAAGGTCAGCGGCTGCTCGCGCTCCAGCCGCAGCTTCACCGAATCGAACGCCAGCATGCGGTTGATGGTGAAATGCACCCCGTAGTCGCGGAGGAACTCGACGTAGCCGAGCTTGTCCAGCCAGTCGGCGTTGTTGACCATGATCGCCTCGTTCGGCCCGGGACCGAAGCGCAGGAAGGGATCGAAGGCGGTCTTGATGCCGGCGATGTTGGCGGCGATGACCGCGTCGGTGAGCAGGGGGCGCTGCTTGTCCTTGTCCGACGGATCGCCGACCTTGGTGGTGCCGCCGCCCATCAGCACGATGGGCCGGTGGCCGGTCTGCTGCAGCCGGCGCAGGGTCATGATCTGCAGCAGGCTGCCCACGTGCAGGCTGGTCGCGGTGGCGTCGAAGCCGATGTAGGCGGTGATCGGGCCCGCGGCTGCCGCGGCGTCCAGGGCCTCCAGGTCGGTGCACTGGTGGATGTAGCCTCGTTCCGTAAGCACGCGGACAAGGTCGGAGCGGGGGGTGAAATCGGTGGCCATGGGGGGGGATTCTCGACTGGACGTGGCGGCCTCTACCACGGCGGCGCCGGTCGCCCCAAGGCTTGGCGCGTCGGGGCCGGGTCGTCGGGGATGGGTGTCTGTGGACATGGTGCGGACTCCTTTGGGCTGGTGAGGCCGGAGACCGTTCTTATGAGAAGACCCGCCGCCGACCGATGGCGACGACGGAAAGGCATGATCCCGCTATCGCTCGCTATGGAAGCGAGCGGCGGTAGCTGTGCTGCGAGGCGGCGGCGCGGGTCATGGGACGTGGATACTCGCGCGGCGGCGGGCGGTCAACGTCCGCCCGCCCCGGTTTCATTTGGCGACGGGATCGGCCAAGCTTCAGAAAACGCAGATCGCGGGGAGCGGCACGACCATGAAATCCTTCAAGGGCAAGACGGCGCTGATCACCGGCGCCTCGTCCGGCATCGGCAAGGCCTTCGCCGAGGCGCTGGCCAGGCGCGGCGCCAGCCTGATTCTTACGGCGCGGTCGGAAGCGGGGCTGAACGCGGTGGCCGAGGCCCTGCGCGCGGCCAAGGCGCCGGGGGTGGAGGTGATCGCCCTGGATCTCGCGGCGCCCGGGGCGGGGGCGAAGCTGGCGGCGGCGGTGGCGGCCAAGGGATTGGAGGTGGACCTGCTGGTCAACAACGCCGGCTTCGGCAAGTGGGGCGACTTTCTGAGCGTGGACGCCGCGGTCGACGCGGAGATGGTGCAGCTGAACATCACCGCCCTGGTGGACCTGTGTCACGCCTTCCTGCCGGCCATGCAGGCGCGGGGGGACGGGGGGATCATCAATGTCGCCTCAACCGCGGCCTTCGCGCCCTTGCCCTATGCGGCGGTCTATTCGGCCTCGAAGGCCTTTGTGTTGAGCTTCTCCGAGGCCCTGTTCGGGGAGTGCGAGGACAAGGGGGTGCATGTGCTGGCGCTGTGTCCCGGCGGCACCCGGTCCAACTTCGCCGCCGTGGCCAGCGGGGTGGCCGGGCTGAAGGCGCCCACGATGGATACGGCCGAGTCGGTGGCGGAGGCGGGGCTCAAGGCCTTCCTGCGCAAGCGCACCTTCCTGATCACCGGCAAGGGCAATGGCCGCATCGCCGTGCTGGCCCGGCTGCTGCCGCGCAAGCGGGTGGTGCGGACCACCGGCCGGATGTGGAAGGGACTGCTGCAGAGCCGGGGGCTGGTGAAGGGCTGATCCGGGCCGGGGCCCGGTCACGCCCTCGGATAGAGGATGATCTGGGTGCAGCGGAAGGCGGCCAGCAACTTGCCGCTGGCCTCATCGGTGAAGCGGGCGTCCCAGACCTGGGTGGTGCGGCCGCCGTGCAGCAGCTCGGCGGTGCAGATCCCCGCGCCCTGGGTCAGGGTGCCTATGAAGTTGCATTTCACCTCCGCCGTGGTGAAGCCGCTGGCCCCCTCCGGCCAGGCGGTGGAGACGCCGTAGGCGCAGAGGATGTCGGCGACCGAGAGCACCGCGCCGGCCAGCAGGTAGCCGGTGTGGGCCACCAGGTCGTCGCGCACCACCAACCGGCCGACCACACGGCCGTCGGCGACCTCGGTGATGGTCAGGCCCAGGTGGCCGGGCAGCTTGCCGACGTTGGCGTCGTTGAGTTTTTCGACGGAGGTGTGATTGCTGGTCTTGGCCATTGGGGACTCCGGGTTGTAGCTGGGTCCCATAGCACAGTCCGCCGGCTATTTCGGCGGGTCGCGCACCCAGCGGATCGTCGACGGGGGTGTCCCGTCGGCCTGCGGCCACGCCTCGCTGGCCCGCGCCGCGCGGCTGACCGTCTCGGCGTCGCGGGCGACACAATTGGAGCCCTTCATGACCAGGCCGGGCAGGGGCGTGGTGGTCGGGCGATAGTTGTGGTCCGAGCCGTCCGCCGGAGGCGGCGAGGGCGGCCCGCACTGCACCAGCCAGACCTTGGCCTCAATGAGGCGGCCCTGGTCGTCGACCTTCACCGGTCGGAGGGCCTCATAGATGTAGCCGCTGCGCTTGCGCGGCTCGGTCAGCTTCAGCTGCAGCACGCTGGGATAGGCGCCAGCGAGGACATAGGGAACCGCGTCCGGCGGCGGCGGCGGGTTGGGCTGGGTTGGCCGGCCGCCGGGACGAAGCCCGCTGAAGAAGCCGGGGCGCACGATCACGCTGCCGGCGCAGTCGGGCCAGGTATGGGCGGGGGCGGCGGGGTCGAAGGCGCAGCCCGGGTCGGGGTGGACCCAAAGGCCCGGCCGCAGCTGCGGTGCGCCCTCGGTGTCCGCCTTGCTGAACAGCGGCCGGGTGGAGGTGACCATGTTGCAGCCGCCGAGCAGGCCGGCGAGGGCCACAATCAGTATCAGGCGTCGCATCGGGAAACTCCCCATCAAGCGTCGCCGTCAGCATGGACCGATCGCCGGGAATGCCCAGCGAAATCGCCAAACCACGTATCAGGCGGGATTGGCCGCCAGGCGCTTGTCGAGATAGCCGCCCACCCGGGCTTCCACGTCGGCGAGGTTCTGGGCCCAGAAGTGGTCGGCGCCCTCGATCACGTCGTAGTCGATGACGATGCCCTTCTGGGTGCGCAGCTTGGTCACCACCCGCTCAACCTCGGCCGGCGGCACCACGGTGTCGGCGGAGCCGTGCAGGAAGAGGCCGGAGGCCGGGCAGGGGGCCAGGAAGCTGAAGTCGTACATGTTGGTGGGCGGCGAGACCGAGATGAAGCCGTCCGTCTCCGGCCGGCGCATCAGAAGCTGCATGCCGATGTAGGCGCCGAAGTCGAAGCCGGCGACCCAGGTCTGGGTGGCGGTGGGGTTGGTGGACTGCAGCCAGTCGAGGGCCGTGGCCGCGTCGGCCAGTTCGCCGATGCCGGCGTCGAACTCGCCCTGGCTGCGGCCCACGCCGCGGAAGTTGAAGCGCAGCACCGAGAAGCCGCGCTTCATGAACATCAGGAAGAGCTGCGCCGAAACCGGGTGATTCATGGTGCCGCCGGCGCGGGGGTGCGGATGCAGGATCAGCGCGATGGGCGCGTTGTCCTTCTTCCCCGGGGAATAGCGACCTTCGATCCGCCCGGCGGCGCCGGTCAGAACCACTTCAGGCATATCGTCTCCTGGCTCTGCGCCATGACCAAATACTTGACCGCCGCGCTCGGTCTTCCTAAATGCGGGGCTCGCAGGCGGCGCGCCCGCCGCGAGGCCGGCGTTATTAGCACAGGCGCCGCCGAATGCGCGCGATTTCTGCAACAGGGCCAGACCCATGCAACTGAGCACCCGCGGCCGATACGCCGTGATGGCCATGGCCGACCTCGCCGGCCACTCCGCCCATGCCGGCCGCGGTGTGGCCCTGGCGGAGATCGCCGAGCGCCAGCAGCTATCCTTGTCCTATCTCGAACAGATATTCGCCCGCCTGCGTCGGCGGGGCCTCGTGATCAGCGCCCGCGGCCCGGGCGGCGGCTACCGGCTGGCCAAGTCCGCCGACGAGACCTCGGTGGCCGATGTGGTCGCCGCGGTGGACGAGCCCCTGCGCGCGACCCGCTGCACCGGCCGCGCCGCCAAGGGCTGCATGCTCGGCGGCGCCCGCTGCCTGACCCACGACCTCTGGGAAGAGACCGGCCGGCGGATCGTGGAGTATTTCGCCAGCGTTTCCCTGGCCGACGTGGCCAATGGACGCCTGAGGCCCGACGCCTCGGCGGCGGCGTGATCCGATGAGCGCCGCGCCCTTGAACAGCGTCTACCTCGACTACAACGCCACCGCCCCGGTGCGACCGGAGGCGATCGCCGCCATGACCCGAGTGATGGGACGCGTCGGCAATCCTTCGTCCACCCACGCCGCCGGCCGGGCCGCCCGGGCCGAGATGGAGGCCGCCCGCGAGGCCGTGGCCGCCCTGGTCGGGGCGCCGCCCGCCAACCTCGTCTTCACCAGCGGCGGCACCGAGGCCTCCAACCTCGCCATCGCCAGCGCCGTGGCGGCGGGGGCGAAGCGACTGATCGTCAGCGCCATCGAGCATGACTGTATCCACGCCACGGCCCAGGCCAGCGACGCGGCCGTCGAGATCTGGCCGGTGAGCGCGGACGGGGTCGCCGACCTCGCCTGGCTGGACGCGCGGCTGGCGGCCTGGGACGCCGCCGACGGCGCGCCCTTCGTCGCGCTCATGCTGGCCAACAACGAGACCGGGGTGATCCAGCCCTTGGCCGAGGCCGCGCAGATCGTGCGCGCCGCCGGGGGCTGGCTGCACGTGGACGCGGTGCAGGCCGCCGGCAAGATCGCCATCGACATGGGCGCCCTGGGCGCCGACACCCTGGCCGTCTCCGCCCACAAGATCGGCGGGCCGCAAGGGGCGGGCGCCCTGGCCTTCGGGCCCCGCGCGACCCTGTTCCGGCGCCAGCACGGCGGCGGGCAGGAGCGGGGACGCCGGGGCGGGACGGAGAACCTGCCCGGGATCGCCGGCTTCGGCGCGGCGGCGAGCGCGGCCCTGCGCGATCTGCCCCACTACGCCGATCAGGCCGCCTGGCGCGACGCCGCCATCGAACGCCTCCGCGCGGCCGCGCCGATCAAGGTGTTCGGGGCCAATGCCCCGCGTCTGGCCAATACCCTCTGCTTCGCCGCGCCGGGGGGCTCGTCCGAGACCCTGGTCATGGCCCTGGATCTGGACGGGGTGATGGTCTCCGCGGGCTCGGCCTGTTCGTCGGGCAAGGTCAAGGCCAGCCCGGTGCTGGCCGCCATGGGCGAGACCGACCTCGCCGGCGCCGCCCTGCGGGTCTCCGGCGGCTGGGCCAGCACCGAGACCGACTGGGTGCGGTTCACCGAGGCGTGGCTGTCGAGCCATGCCCGGCTTCAGTCCCGTCAACGCGTCAGCGCGGCCTAGGAGCCCTTCATGGCCGCCGTCAAACAAACCGTCGAAGCCGTTGAAGCCCTTGAGGCTTATGAGCACGGCTTCGTCACCGACATCGCCCAGGAGTTCGCCCCCAAGGGCCTCTCCGCCGACACTGTCCGCTTCATCTCGGCCAAGAAGAACGAACCGGAATGGATGCTGGCCTGGCGGCTGGAGGCGTTCGAGCGCTGGCTGACCCTGGAGGAGCCGGACTGGGCGAAGGTGAGCTTCCCCAGGATCGACTACCAGGACGCCTACTACTACGCCGCCCCCAAGACCAAGGACGGCCCGGCCAGCCTCGACGACGTCGATCCGGAACTGCTGGCCACCTACGCCAAGCTGGGCATCCCTCTGCGCGAGCAGGAGGTGCTGGCCGGGGTCGCCGGCGCGCCCCGCTATGCGGTGGACGCGGTGTTCGACAGCGTCTCGGTGGTGACCACCTTCCGCAAGGAGCTGGCGGAGGTGGGGGTGATCTTCTGTCCCATCTCAGAAGCGATCCGCGAACACCCTGAATTGGTTCGCAAATACCTCGGTACGGTGGTGCCGGTTTCGGACAACTATTTCGCCTGCCTGAACAGCGCGGTCTTCTCCGACGGCAGCTTCGTCTATGTGCCGCCGGGCGTGCGCTGCCCCATGGAGCTCAGCACCTATTTCCGCATCAACGCCGCGGAGTCCGGCCAGTTCGAGCGCACCTTGATCGTGGCCGACGACGGCGCGCAGGTGAGCTACCTCGAGGGCTGCACCGCGCCGATGCNNTCGACGGTGCAGAACTGGTACCCGGGCGACGCCGAGGGCCGGGGTGGGATCTACAACTTCGTGACCAAGCGGGCGGATTGTCGAGGCATACGTTCGAAAGTGAGCTGGACTCAGGTTGAGACCGGCTCGGCGATCACCTGGA
>PLSW01000357.1 GCA_003165275.1 Caulobacteraceae bacterium | reverse complement strand
GACGTGCGCGCCCGGCGGGTGAACCACGAGATGAAGATCGCCTGCGCCAACGCCCTGGCCCAGCTGGCCCGGGAGGACGTGCCCGACGAGGTCGCCGCCGCCTATCACGGCCAGACCCTGAAGTTCGGCCCGGACTACATCATCCCGGCGCCCTTCGACCCGCGGCTGATCTGGTACATCCCGCCCTACGTCGCTCAGGCGGCCATGGATACCGGCGTCGCCCGCAAACCCATCGAGGACATGGACGCCTATCGCGCCTCCCTGGCCCAGCGGGTCGATCCCACCGCCGGCTTCATGCAGAAGATCTCCGGCGCGGTGATGGCCGCCCCCAACAAGCGGATCGTCTTCGCCGAGGGCGAGGAGCCCAGCGTGATCCGCGCCGCCTACGCCTTCCAGACCGAGGGCCTGGGCCAGGCGATCCTGGTGGGCCGCGAAGAGCTGGTGCACGAGAACATGCGCGTGGTGGGCCTCAATCCCGCCGACAGCGGCCTGGAGATCGTCAACGCCCGGGTTTCGTCCCACAATCCGGAGTTCGTCGAGGCCCTCTACGGCCGCCTGCAGCGGGAGGGGTATCTGCTGCGGGACGTGCAGCGACTGATCAACCAGGACCGCAACGCCTTCGCCGCCTCCATGGTCGCCCTGGGCTACGCCGACGGCATGGTCACCGGGGTGACCCGCAACTACGACCAGGTGCTGGAGGAGGTCCTGCGGGTCATCGACCCCGCCCCCGGCGGCCGCGTCGTCGGCATGTCCATCGTGCTGGCCAAGGGCCAAACCCTGTTCATCGCCGACACCAACGTCACCGAGATGCCGGAGGCGGACGAGCTGGTGGAGATCGCCTGCGAGGCCGCCCGCGCCGTGCGCAAGCTGGGCTTCAAGCCCCGCGTGGCCTTCATGTCCTACTCCACCTTCGGCAACCCCATGGGCGAGCGCTCCCTGAAGGTGCGCGACGCCGTCGACATGCTCGATCAGATGGACGTGGACTTCGAATACGAGGGCGAGATGCCGCCGGAACTGGCGCTGGATCCGGAGCAGCGGGCCAACTACCCGTTCATGCGCCTGACCGATTCGGCCAACATCCTGGTGATGCCGGCCATCCACTCCGCCTCGATCTCCACCAAGCTGGTGCAGTCCCTGGGCGGGGCGACGGTGGTGGGGCCGATCCTGCTGGGTCTGTCCCGGTCCGTGCAGATCTGCCCGCTGTCGGCCTCGGTGTCGAAGATCCTCAACCTGGCGATCATGGCGGCGTACGAGCAGCCGGCGGAGGGGTAGGGGTCGGCGCTCGCGCCGCGGCCGTTGCGTCCTTCGACACGGTCGCTTCGCTCCCTACTCAGGATGACGAAGAGGGGGTGGGCTGCAACGCTCTACGTCATGCTGAGTAGCGCGCTCTTCGCGCGCGTGTCGAAGCACGCAGGTGCGCGCCGCCGCGGCTCTTGGTGAACCGCCCCATCGTTCATGATGGGGATGGTCCCTGAAACCCTTGGTCAGATTGGAGCTCTGGCGTTTGACGCCGTCAAGGACGGGCCCTCTTGGGCCCGTCGCGGCGACGCGAAGAGCGTCGTCCTTGACGGCGTCAAACGCCAGAGCAAACTCGCCACCAAGGTTTAAGGGCGCTTCTGTTTCCGCCTCTGTGGGAATCGCGCCCGGTGCGGCTGTCGGGTTCCGCCGTTCTCCCACCTTGACGCCGCCCCGCCTTCCCGCCAAACCCACCGGCCCCCAGCCGGCCGCCACCCATGTCCCGCCCTCCGCCGTCCATCGGCGTCGATTTCGGCACCACCAACACCGTGATCGCCCTTGGCGACACCGACGAGGCCGCGCGTCTGGTGCGGTTTCCCATCGACGGGAACCACCAGTCCACCTTCCGCTCCGCCCTCAGCTTCCAGATCGACCCCGAGGCCGCCGCCGGCCGCCTGGTCGAGGCCGGGCCCTGGGCCATCGAGGCCTATCTGGACGATCCCGGCGAGACCCGCTTCATCCAGTCGTTCAAGAGCTACGCCGCCAGCCGCCTGTTCACCGAGACCACCATCCTCGGCCGCCGCTACGCCTTCGAGGACATGCTGTCGGCCTTCCTGCTGCGGGTGCGCGCCCACGCCGGCGAGGCGCTGGCCGAGCTCCCCAAGCGCCTGATCGTCGGCCGGCCGGTGACCTTCGCCGGCGCCCAGCCCGATCCCGCCCTGGCCCTCAGCCGCTACGAGACTGCTTTCAGACGACTGGGCTTCGAGGAGATTCTCTACGCCTACGAGCCGGTGGCCGCGGCCTTCTTCTTCGCCCGCCGCCTGGACGCCGAAGCCACCGTCCTGGTGGCCGACTTCGGCGGCGGCACCAGCGACTTCTCCATCATCCGCTTCGCGCGCCAGGACGGCGCCCTGACCGCGACCCCGCTCAGCCAGTCGGGGGTCGGGGTGGCCGGCGACGCCTTCGACTACCGGATCATCGACCACCTGGTCTCGCCGGAGCTGGGCAAGGGCTCCAGCTACCGAGACTTCGACAACATCCTGCCCGCGCCCAACCGCTACTACACAAGCTTCGCCCGCTGGGACCAGCTGGCCCTGATGCGGGCCTCCCGGGACATGCGCGACATCCGCGGCCTGGTGCGCAAGTCCCTGGAGCCTGCGAAGATGGCCCGGCTGGTGGAGCTGCTCGACGAGAACCTCGGCTACCGCCTCTACCAGTCGGTCTCCCGGCTGAAGGAAGCCCTGTCGGGCGCGCAGAGCGCCGACTTCCAGTTCCAGGCCGAGACCTTCGCCATCGAAAAACGCGTCGAACGCGCCGAGTTCGAGGGCTGGATTGGCCGGGAGCTGACGGCCATCGAAGGCGCGGTCACCGAGGCCCTGTCCGGCGCCGGGCTCGGTCCCGAGGGCGTCGACCGGGTCTTCCTGACCGGCGGCACCTCCTTCGTGCCGGCGGTGCGCCGCATGTTCGAGGATCGCTTCGGGGCGGCCAAGATCGCCACCGGCGCCGAGCTGGAGTCCATCGCCTCGGGCCTCGCCCTGATGGGGGGCGAGGCGGACCTGTCGCGGTGGTGCCAGCGGGCCTAGGGGATCGGGGCGTCGCCGAGCCTAGCCCTGCGCCACCAGCCGCAGCACCTCGGCCCCATAGCGATCCAGCTTGCCCTGACCGACCCCGCCGATCTTGGCGAGGGCGGCGGCGGACCTCGGCCGGGTCTGGGCGATCTCGGCCAGGGTGCGGTCGTGGAAGATCACATAGGGGGGCACCGACTGGCGCGCGGCCTCCTCCCGGCGCCAGGACCGCAGGGAATCGAACAGGAACTGGTCGTCCGCGCCGATGGCGATGGGGGTGGCCGCGCCGGTGGCGGCCTTGCGGCCGCGCGGCTTGCCGGAGCGGGTGGTGGGGTCGTGGGCCTCCGGCGCGCGGCGCACCTTCACCGGGCGCTCGCCGCGATAGACCGCCCGCACGGCGTCCGCGTCCCCCAGGGTGATCAGCGGGCGGCCGTCATTGGGGTCCTCGCGCAGCAGGCCCTCGAACAGCAGCTGGTCCAAGAGGTCGCGCCAGCCGCCGGGGCTGAATTCCTTGCCGACCCCGAAGGTGGAAAGCCCCGCCTCGAAGGGGGTCGGCTCCTTGGTCTTGCCCAGCAGATGCTCGACGATGCGCCCGCGCCCGAAGCGGCCGCCCATGCGGTGGACGGCGGCCAGGGCCTTCTGCGCCGCCACCGTGGCGTCCACCGCGGCGGGGGGGGCCAGGCAGACGTCGCACTGGCCGCAGGCTTGGGCGCCGGTCTCGCCGAAGTAGCGGCGCACCGCGGCGGCGCGGCAGCTGAACCCCTCCAGCATGCCGTAGAGCTGGCGGGCCTTGCGCACCTGCACCCCGCGCACCTCGTCCGACAGCTCCTTGGTCTCGATCCGGCGCAGGGCCCAGGCGAGGTCGGCGGAGGAATAGAGGGTGATCCCCTCCGCCGGGGCGCCGTCGCGGCCGGCGCGGCCGATCTCCTGCCAATAGGCCTCGATGGACGAGGGCGGGTCGGCGTGGATCACGAAACGCACGTCCGGCTTGTCCACCCCCATGCCGAAGGCGATGGTCGCCACCATCACCGTCTCGTCCGATTGCAGGAACTGGTTGAAGCGGGCGTTGCGCACGGACTTGTCGAGGCCGGCGTGATAGGCCAGCGCCGGGGTCCCCGCCGCCGCCAGCTCCTGGGCCAGGGTGTCCGCCCCGTCGCGGGAGCCGGCGTAGACGACACCGGAGCGCCCCGGCCGCGCGGCCACCAGCTCCAGCACCCGGGCGCGGCCCCGGCCGATCTTGCGCTCGCCCGACAGGATCAGTTCGGGCCGGGCGAAGCTGTCGACGAACTCCCGGGCGTCGGTGAGATGCAGCTCGCCCCGAATGTCCTCCCGGGTGCGGGCGTCCGCCGTGGCGGTCACCGCCAGCCGGGGGGCGCCGGGGAACATCTGGGCCAGCTGGCCCAGCATCCGGTATTCGGGGCGGAAGTCGTGGCCCCACTGGCTGACGCAGTGGGCCTCGTCGATGGCCACCAGGGCGATCTTCAGCTGCCGCAGCCGATCGATCATCGACGGCTGCATCAGCCCTTCCGGTGACAGGTAGAGCAGGTCCAGGGTCCCCGCCTCGACCTGCTCCCAGGTCTCCCGCCGCTCGTCGGGGCTGGCGGTGGAGTCCAGGCGCGCGGCCGCCACCCCCTGCTGTTTCAGGGCGGCGACCTGGTCGACCATCAGGGCGATGAGCGGGGAGATCACCACCCCCAGCCCCGGACGCATCAGGCTGGGGATCTGGTAGCAGAGGCTCTTGCCGCCGCCGGTGGGCAGCACGGCCATGGCGCTGCGCCCGGCCAGTACCTCGCCGATCACCTCCGCCTGCAGGCCGCGGAACTCCGCGTGCCCGAAGGTGCGGCGCAGGAGGGCGCGGGCCTCGTTGATCGATGATTCGGCGGTCACCGTCGGCTTATGGATCAGTGATCGGCGCCCGCCAACGGCTGGTCGGCGATCTTCCAGCCCTTATCGGTCATGCAGGTGTCGAAGGCGGCCAGGCGCACGGCGCTGTGCTGGTCGGTGAGCGGGTTGTCGCGGCCGATGGCGTTGGCCATGGCGCTGGTGACCCCGTAACGCGGGTCGGAGAATCCCGCCGCCTGATTGGGGTCCAGCTCGTCCGCCTCCCGCTGGCAGAGGGCCCGGTCGGCGGCCAGGTGCGCCGGGTCGCCGCCGATCCAGCGCACCGGCGCGGCCTTCGGCGCCGTGGCGCATCCGGCCAGCAGGGCAAGGGCGGCGAAGCGCGCGGGGGTCTGGAGATATCTGGCGGCGGCAGGCGTCATGGGCGTCCTCGGACTTATCCAGGGGCACGCTAGAGGAAATTCGCGCCCAGGGGCATGTCCGATCAGCGATAACGATGATTTGAGGGGTGGGATTCTTGCCGCGCGGGAATTTTGGTGGGTCGAAAAAGTCGCGGTCGCCACGAACGCGCCTTCATCGTTCTTCAATCCTATCGCGCCACCCCTTTGAGTTGGGTATGACAAGGCGCGGGGACCGGGCGTCGCCTCGCGGAGACGGGACACGATGGCGAACGCGCAAGGCCGCGGACCCACTGGCGGCAACGGTGGCGGCCCCCCCCGCGGCAATGGCGGCGGCGCGCCCAGGGCCGCGCGCCCGCCGCTGCAGGCTTTTCTCTATTGGAGCGCGGTGATCGGCGTCTGGGGGCTGATCGCCCTGGTGGCCTTCTTCGCCGTTTTCGCCACCGACCTGCCCGACACCTCGAAGATGTTCGACGTCAAGCGCCAGGCGTCGATCTCCTACCTCGACCGCTCCGGCGCCCTGATCGCCGTGCGCGGCAGCCAGTTCGCGCCGCCGGTCAATCTGGACGAGTTGCCGGCCTATGTGCCGGCCGCCTTCGTGTCCATCGAGGACCGGCGGTTCTACCACCACTTCGGCTTCGACCTCTGGGGCATGACCCGCTCGGTGTTCGCCGACCTGAAGGCCGGCCACACGGTCCAGGGCGCCTCGACGATCACCCAGCAGCTGGCCCGCAACCTGTTCCTGACCCCCAACCAGAACATCCGCCGCAAGGCCCAGGAGCTGATCCTGGCGGTCTGGCTGGAGACCAAGTTCTCCAAGAAGCAGATCCTGTCCCTCTATCTGAACCGGGTCTATTTCGGCGAGGGCGCCTATGGCATCGAGGCCGCCGCCCAACGCTATTTCAACAAGCCCGCCTCACAGCTGACCCTCGGCGAATCCGCCCTGCTGGCCGGGCTGATGAAGGGCCCGTCCCGCTATAGCCCCGTCTCCGCCACCGACCGGGCCGCCCGCCGGGCGAGCGTGGTGCTGAATACCATGGTCTCCACCCACGCCATCACCCCCGAGCAGCGTGACGCGGCCTTCCGCGAGCCGGTGCATGTATCGGCGACCCTCGCCAGCCAAAAGGCCCAGTACTACGTCGACTGGGTCGACCAGCAGGTCCGCGCCCTGGTCGGCCAGCCGGTGGAGGACCTGGTGGTCGAGACCACCCTGGACCTGCCGATCCAGATCAACGCCGAGCACGCCGTGCGCACCATCGTCGCCCGGGACGCCAAGACCCGCGGCGTGACCCAGGCCGCCCTGGTGGCCATGGATGGGGAGGGCCGCATCCGCGCCTATGTCGGCGGCGACGACTATGTGGCCAGCCAGTTCGACCGCGCCAGCCAGGCCCAGCGCCAAGCCGGCTCGTCGTTCAAGCCCTTCGTCTACCTCACCGCCATGGAGGCCGGCCGCACCCCGGAAACCCAGGTGGTCGACGAGCCCCTGACCATCGGCAACTGGACGCCGCACAATTTCACCAACAAATATCTGGGGCCGATCACCCTACAGGGCGCCTTCGCCGAGTCCGTGAACACCGTCGCCGCGCGCCTGGCCAACGAGGTGGGCACCGCCACCGTGGCCCAGACCGCGCACCGGCTGGGGATCACCTCGGACATCCAGACCGCCCCGTCCATGGCCCTGGGCGCCGTCGAAGTCAGCCCGCTGGAGATGGCCCAGGCCTATTCGGCCTTCAGCAACGGCGGCCTGCGCACCAAGGGCTACGGCATCGAGCGCATCCGCACGGCCACCGGCCGGGTGCTCTACGACCACAACCTGGGCCTTCCCCCGCGCACCCGGGTGATCAACCAGCCGGCCCTGGGCGAGATGATCCAGATGATGCGCCAGGTGCTGATCTCCGGCACCGGGGTGCGGGCCAAGGTCCCCGGCCGCGACCTCGCCGGCAAGACCGGCACCACCAGCGACTACCGCGACGCCTGGTTCGTCGGCTACACCGGCGGCTTCACCGCCGCCGTCTGGACCGGCCGCGACGACAACACCCCCATGCGGCGGGTGACCGGCGGCTCGTCCCCGGCGGACATCTGGAAGATGTTCATGGCCTCCAGCCTGCCGCGGCTGAACGTGCAGGCCATACCCGGCGGCGACGCCCCGCCGCCCGCGACCCCGGCCCAGCCCGGCGACCTGATCGGCGACCTGCTCAACGGCGCTGGTAACGACAAGAGCGCCGCCCCCGCGCAGTCGAAAGCGCCGGCGCCCTCGATCGAGGATCCGCCGCCGGGGTAGGGGTCGCCGAAACCTCGATCGCCGCCACGTGTCCCCCGGCCATGACGATGGAGGGAGCGAGGACTGGCGCCCTGCCTCAGGCCGCCAGCGGCGCCGGCCCGACGTACAGCGACTGGGGCCGGATGAGCCGGCCACCGGCCACCTGCTCGCGGGCGTGCGCGACCCAGCCGGCGGTCCGGCCGGCCGCGAAGACGCAGGTGAAGGCGTCGGGGGGGAAGGCCAGGGCCTCCAGCAGCAGGGCGGTGTAGAACTCCACATTGGTCTGCAGCGACCGATCGGGCTTCCTGGCCTTCAGCACCACCAGGGCCGCGGCCTCGACCGCCTCGGCGAAGGCCAGGCGCCCGGGCAGGATGTTGGAACCTTCGCCCATGGCCCGGACCGCCCGCTTCAGGGCGTCGGCGCGGGGGTCGCGGACCTTGTAGATCCGGTGGCCGAAGCCCATCAGCCGGTCGCCGCGGTCCAGGGCGCCCTCCAGCCAGGCCTGGGCGTTGGCGGGGTCGCCGATCTCGTCGAGCATCCCGATCACCGGCCCGGGGGCGCCCCCGTGGAGCGGGCCTTTCAGGGCGCTGATCCCGCCGAGCACCGCCGAGGTCAGCCCCGCGTGGGTCGAGGCGATCACCCGGGCGGCGAAGGTGGAGGCGTTGAGCCCATGGTCGCTGACGGTGACCAGATAGGCGTCGAGGCCGGCGACCTCCGCCTGGCTCGCCGCCTGGCCCTTCAGCATCCGCAACAGGTCGGCGGCGTGGCCGAGGCCGGCGTCGGGGGCGATGGGCTGCAGGCCCTGGCGGCGGCGGATGACCGCGGCGGTGAAGACGGCGGGCGCGGCCACCAGGCGGAGGGCCGTGTGCAGGTCGTCGCCGTCCGGGAGGCGGGCCATGAGCGCGCGCACCGCCTCGATGGCCCCCAGGCCGATCAGCCGGGCGTCGAGGGCGGCGACCTCGGCGAACACCTCGGCGCGGGCCCGGCCCAGGGCGGCGGCGAGGGCGGGGGTCTCCGGCAGGTCGTCGAAGAAGCCGCCGAACAGCAGGTGGACGACCTCCTCGTAGGTCGCCTGGCCGGACAGCTGGTCGAGGGAGCGGCCGCGGATCACCAGGCGGCCGGCGGCGCCGTCGACATCGGAGAGGATGGTGTGGGCGGCGATGACCCCTTCCAGGCCATCGGATCCTTCAAAGGCGGGCATGGCTGAACTCCGTTATTTCGAGCGTGGCCATAGGCTCCGGATCGTGATAGATCGTCAATCTTGATCAACTCAATCAATGTTGCGCTGCAATGACCGAGTGGTTGACGGCGAGCGAGGCGATGGCCGTGCTGGGGGTCAGGCCCCAGACCCTCTACGCCTACGTCAGCCGGTCCCGCATCGAGGCGCGGCCGGACCCGAACGAACCCCGCAAGAGCCTCTACCGCGCCGTCGACGTGACCCGGCTGCGCAGCCGCAAGACCCGGGGCCGCAAGGCGGCGCTGGTGGCGGAGGACGCCATCGCCTGGGGCGAGCCGGTGCTGGCCTCGGCCATCACCACGGTGATCGACGGCAAGCTCTACTATCGCGGCCGCGACGCCGCCGACCTGGCCGAGAGCTGGACCCTGGAGGCCGTGGCCCGGCTGCTCCGCGGGGGCGACGGGGTGAAATTGAAGGACCGCAAGGTCGAACCCCCGCCCAAGCTGGCCAATCCGCGGGCCCGGGCCTTCGCCGCCCTGGCGGCGCGGGCCGGCC
>PLSW01000228.1 GCA_003165275.1 Caulobacteraceae bacterium | reverse complement strand
GGCCCTGCGCGGCGACCCGCCCGGCTCCCTGGGCGGGATCTACGAGCCCCGCGCCGACGGCTACGCCAACGCCACCGAGCTCACCGCCGCCATCGCCCGCATCGCCCCCTTCGAGATCACCGTCGGCCTCTATCCGCAGGTGCACCCGGAAAGCCCGTCGGTGGACCACGATATCGACGTGCTGAAGGCCAAGATCGACGCCGGCGCGACCCGGGCCATCACCCAGTTCTTCTTCGACATCGACGGCTTCCTGCGGTTCACCGACAAGGTGCGCAAGGCCGGGGTCACCATCCCCATCCTGCCGGGGATCATGCCGGTGTCGAACTACAAGGGACTCCTGAAGATGGCCGCCCCCTGCGGCATCGCCGTGCCGCCGTGGCTGGCCAACCTGTTCGAGGGCCTCGACGGGGACCCCGAGACCCGCAAGCTCATCGCCTGCTCCGTCGCCGCCGAGACCTGCGCGCGGCTGGAGGAGGAAGGCTTTTCCGACTTCCACTTCTACACGCTGAACCGCGCCGACCTCGTCTACGCCCTCTGCCGGGTGCTGGGCGTGCGCGGCAAGGTCAGGGAGGCGCCCGAATGACCCGCCAGGACCGCATCGAACGGCTGAAGCAGATCGCCAAGGAACGCATCCTCGTCCTCGACGGCTCCTGGGGGGTAATGATCCAGCGCCGGGGGCTGGCCGAGGACGACTACCGCGGCGAGCGGTTCAAGGACCATGTCGGCCAGCTCAAGGGCAACAACGACATGCTGTGCCTGACCCGGCCGGACATCATCGCCGACCTGCACGACCAGTATTACGCCGCCGGCGCCGACATCAGCGAGACCAACACCTTCTCCTCCACCGCCATCGCCCAGGCGGACTACGAGATGCAGGGCGCCGTGCGCGACATCAACCTCGCCGGCGCGCGCATCGCCCGCCAGGTCGCCGACCTCTGGACCACGAAGGAGCCGGAAAAGCCCCGCTTCGTCGCCGGCTCCATCGGCCCCCTGAACCGGATGCTGTCCATGTCCTCCGACGTGAACGATCCCGGCGCGCGCCTGGTGACCTTCGACCAGGTCTACGCCGCCTACCGCGAGCAGGTGATGGGCCTGCACGAGGGGGGCGTGGACCTGTTCCTGATCGAGACCATCACCGACACCCTCAACTGCAAGGCCGCGATCAAGGCCATCCTCGACCTGGTGGACGAGGGCTATGAGCGCCTGCCGATCTGGATCTCCGGCACCATCACCGACCGCTCCGGCCGCACCCTGTCCGGCCAGACGGTCGAGGCCTTCTGGAACTCCATCAAGCATGCCAAACCCTTCGCCGTGGGCCTCAACTGCGCCCTGGGCGCGGACCTGATGCGCCCGCACATCGCCGAGCTGTCACGGATCGCCGACACCCTGGTCGCCGCCTTCCCCAACGCCGGCCTGCCCAACGCCTTCGGCGAATACGACGAGACCCCCGACCAGACCGCCTGCATGTTGGAGGAGTGGGCCGAAAGCGGCCTCGTCAACATCCTCGGCGGCTGCTGCGGCACCACCCCCGACCACGTGCGCCACGTGGCCAAGGCCGTCGCGGGATTGCCCGCGCGCAAGGTTCCGGAACGGCCGACGGCGATGCGGCTCGCCGGCCTCGAACCGTTTGAGTTGGCATGACCGCATGCTCCGGGCCATTGGGGGTACAGGGGGATATTGACGATGCCCCTACATACCCCCAATATCCGCTCCCGACACGGAGGCTGGACCATGGCGACGACAACGGTTTCGGACTACGTCGTCTGGGCCAAGCATATCCACGACGACCCCTTGCTCGCGACGCGTGTCTTGGCGATGCGGGCCGGCGAAACGATCGACCTGGACGTGGACGGCGCGCCCGGAACCTGGCGGAAGATGGACGACGGGAAGGATGGCCGCGCCACCCCCGGCTTGCGGCCGGTCGGCGCCGCCCAAGCCCTCTGGAGCGATCTCTTCAAGCACAGCCGGGGACGGGTCGTTCAGGTTCTGGCGAGGTCACCGTCGTTCGGCGTTTCGGAGGGTTCCGCGGCCCCCTATCGGGCCGCATTGGCGACCCTTCTGCGTTCGGACGCCGAGCGCCAGGCCGCGCTCGACGCACTGTTGGAGGGCGGCCGCCAAGGGTCCCGCTCGGAGGACCGCGGTTATTCCCGCGACGAGATGCACGAGCGATGATCACCGTGGACACCAATGTCCTGATTTATCTGTGGGACAACGACGCGCCGGAGAAGATGGCGGTCGCCCAGGCGGTGACCGCCGGACTCTTCAGCCGCGCCGCGCCCCTGGCCCTGCAGGTCATCGGCGAGACGCAGAACGTCCTGCGGCGCAAGCTTGGCCAGCCGCCCTGGCAGGCCGCTCAGAATGCGCGCAACCTTCTCGTCGCATTCGACACCTTTGCGGCGTCGGAGGTCAACGCGGGCGAATCCTTGACGCTTATGGCGACCGGGCGGCTGAGCTATTGGGACGCCATGCTGGTCACCGCGGCGCGGGATGCCGGCTGCACGACGCTGCTGAGCGAGGACATGCATGACGGCGCCCGCTTCGGTGATCTGGAGATCGCCAACCCGTTTCAGCATGCCGCCACCGGCCGGCTCCAAGACCTTCTCTCCCGTTAGCCGATTGTGAACCGCTGATGCGTCCCCTCTTTGTCAATATCGGTGAACGCACCAACGTCACCGGCTCGGCCAAGTTCAAGAAACTGGTGGTGGACAGCGACTACACCGCCGCCCTGACCGTCGCGCGCCAACAGGTGGAGGCCGGCGCCCAGGTCATCGACGTCAACATGGACGAGGGCCTGCTCGACTCGAAGCAGGCGATGATCACCTTCCTCAACCTGATCGCCGCCGAGCCGGATATCGCCAAGGTCCCGGTGATGATCGACAGCTCCAAATGGGAGGTGATCGAGGCCGGCCTGAAGTGCGTCCAGGGCAAGTCCATCGTCAACTCCATCTCCATGAAGGAGGGCGAGGCCAAGTTCCTGGAGCAGGCCACCGCCTGCCTGCGCTATGGCGCGGCCGTGGTGGTGATGGCCTTCGACGAGGAGGGTCAGGCCGACACCGCCGCCCGCAAGATCTCCATCTGCACCCGCGCCTACAAGCTGCTCACCGAGCAGATCGGCTTTCCGCCGGAAGACATCATCTTCGACCCCAACATCTTCGCCGTGGCCACGGGGATCGACGAGCACAACAACTACGCCGTCGACTTCATCGAGGCGACGAAAGTGATCAAGCAGACCCTGCCCCACGCCCGCATCTCCGGCGGGGTCTCCAACGTCTCGTTCAGCTTCCGCGNNCCGGCGACCTGCCGGTCTATGACGACATCGAGCCGGAGCTGCGCGAAGCGGTGGAGGACGTGATCCTCAACCGCAAATCCGCCTCCGGCGCCGACCCCACCGAGCGGCTGGTGGAGCTTGCGCCCAAGTATAAGGGCAAGAAGAGCGAGGACAAGGCGCCCGACGCCGCCTGGCGCGCCCTGCCCGTCGGCGAGCGCATCCAGCACGCCCTGGTCCACGGCATCACCGAGTTCATCGAGGCCGACACCGAGGAGGCGCGGCTGGGCTATGACCGGCCCCTGCACGTCATCGAGGGCCCGCTGATGGACGGGATGAACGTCGTCGGCGACCTCTTCGGCGCCNNTCAAGCTCGGCCGTCCGCTGCTGGTGATTGAAGGCCCGCTCATGGACGGCATGAGCGTCGTGGGCGATCTCTTCGGCGCCGGCAAAATGTTCCTGCCCCAGGTGGTCAAGTCCGCCCGGGTGATGAAGCAGGCCGTGGCCTGGCTCGAGCCCTTCATGGAGGCCGAGAAGACCGGCAAGCCGCGCCAGGCCGCGGGCCGGATCCTGATGGCCACCGTCAAGGGCGACGTCCACGACATTGGCAAGAACATCGTCGGCGTGGTTTTGCAGTGTAACAACTACGAGGTGTTCGACCTCGGGGTCATGGTCCCCGCGCAGAAGATCCTCGACGAGGCCGAACGGCTGAAGGTCGACATCGTCGGCCTCTCCGGCCTGATCACCCCCTCCCTGGACGAGATGGTGTTCGTGGCCGGGGAGATGGAGCGGCGCGGATTCACCATTCCCCTGCTCATCGGCGGCGCCACCACCAGCAAGACCCACACGGCGGTGAAGATCGAGCCGGCCTACCACAAGGGCTCCACCACCTATGTGCTGGACGCCAGCCGCGCGGTGGGCGTGGTCTCGGGCCTTCTGTCCCCCAGCGAGCGCGACCGGCTGCAGGCCGAGACCCGCGCCGACTACATCCGCGTGCGCGAGCAGTTCGCCCGCGGCCAGGAGGCCAAGACCCGCACCCCCATCGAAACCGCCCGCGCCAACAGGACCGCCCTCGACTGGGAGGCCTACAGCCCGCCCAAGCCCGGCTTCCTCGGCGTGCGCGCCTTCGACGCCTACGACCTCGCCGACCTCGCCCGCCACATCGACTGGACGCCGTTCTTCTCCAGCTGGGAGCTGGCCGGCAGCTTCCCGGCCATCCTGGAGGACGAGATCGTCGGCGAGGCGGCGCGGGATCTCTACAAGGACGCCCAGGTGATGCTGCAGCGGATCATCGGCGAGGGCTGGTTCACCGCGAGAGGCGTGGTCGGCTTCTGGCCCGCCAACGCCGACGGCGACGACATCGTGGTCTATGCGGACGAGAGCCGCACCACCGAGCTCGCCCGCCTGCACACCCTGCGCCAGCAGATGGCCAAGAGCGCCGAGCGGCCCAACGCCGCCCTGTCGGACTTCGTCGCCCCCATCGGCGCGGCCCCCGACTACATCGGCGCCTTCGCCGTCACCGCCGGCCACGGCGAACTGGAAGTCGCCGAGCGCTTCCGCCAGGCCGGCGACGACTATTCGGCCATCCTTTCCACCGCCCTGGCCGACCGCCTGGCCGAGGCCTTCGCCGAGGCCCTGCACCGGCGAGTCCGCACCGAACTCTGGGGCTACGCCGAGGGCGAGCCCTTCGATATGGACGCGATGATCGCCGAGACCTACCAGGGCATCCGCCCCGCCCCCGGCTATCCGGCCCAGCCGGACCATACGGAAAAGGCCACCCTCTTCCGCCTGCTGGAGGCCGAGGCCAACACCGGCATGGCCCTCACCGAAAGTTTCGCCATGACTCCGCCGGCGGCGGTGTCCGGGGTCTATTTCAGCCACCCTGACAGCTTCTACTTCGGCGTTGGCCGCATCGACCGCGACCAGGTCGCCGACTACGCCCGCCGCAAGGGCTGGGACCTGGCCACGGCGGAACGCTGGCTGGCGCCGATCCTCAGCTACGACGCGGCCAAGGCCGCCCGGGAGACGGCGGTCTAGCCTAGTTCCCATCCA
>PLSW01000369.1:247-4079 GCA_003165275.1 Caulobacteraceae bacterium | reverse complement strand
TCGGTCTTCATCACCTGGGTGTGCAGCGACGAGCCGGAGGCGATCGGGTTGATCCCCCGCGCCAGGCCGTCCTCGTTGATATGCACCAGCAACTTGACGCCGTAGCGCTCGGCCACCGTGTCCCGGTGGCGGATCATGTCGGCGAACTTCCAGGTGGTGTCCACGTGCAGCAGCGGGAAGGGCGGCTTGGACGGATAGAAGGCCTTCAGCGCCAGGTGCAGCATCACGCCGCTATCCTTGCCGATGGAATAGAGCATCACCGGATTGTCGAAAGCGGCGGCCACCTCGCGAATGATCTCGATGGATTCCGCCTCCAGCCTTTTCAGATGGGCTGACAGCGCGGGGCGGGTCGGCGCGGCGGCTGGAGCGGAGGGGGCGGCGGCGGGCATCAACGACAACTCCGGCCCGGCATGGGCCTTGCGGGCATAATCTGGGTGCTGACTACGCTATCGCAACGACGGGTGCAGTCCATCTTATCTCGCCGGCGGCTCAGAGAAGCTATTCGGCGCCCCCCAGCCAGCCGGCGGCGCGCAGCCGGGCCACCTGGGCGCGGCTGACCGGCGCCTCCACCCCGTTGGTCAGCCGCAGCGCGACGCTGCGGCCGCGCACCACCGGCTCCGCCACCGCCGCCCGCGCCACCCACCACGACCGGTGAACCTGCAGGCCGTCCGCGGCGTTGAGTTCGGCGATGGCGTCCTTCAGCGGCGTCAGGATCAGGTCCGACCCGCGTGGCGTATAGGCGCGCACATAGTGGTCCTCCATCTGCAGGCAGAGGAGCTCCCGGCCCAGGCGGGGCGGAAGGCGGTCAAGGAAGCCGGCGGCGGGCAGGGCGGGAGTCGGCGCCTCGGGCGGCCCGGCCTCAGGAAGCCGCGCCCCGGCGGCCCGCGCCTGGGCCACCGCGGCCCGCCAGCCCCGGTCGGCGAGGAAGTAGTAGGCGAAGGCGCAGGGCTCGCCGAGGGCCAGGATCTGGCTGTAGATGACGAAGAGATTGGCAACCCGGCCGTGGTTTCCCGGCCAGACCAGGGCGGCGAAGGGCGCCATCAGCGCGCTCAGGGGCGCCGCCCCGACCGCGACCCCGACGGCGACGGCGAACCAGACCGGCACGTCCCACCGGATCGCCAGCCGAATCGCCAGCCGCGTGACCAGGGAGAGCACGATGAAGCCGATCCACAGGTTGGCGATCCAGTAGGCGATCCGCGGCCCCAGGGAGCCGCCGTAATAGCTGCCGAAGGGCCCGATCACCCCCAGGAACACCCCGACCGCCGTGGCGACCGCCAGGTCGAGCGCCCACTCGCGGGGCCGGCCGAAGAGACTGGGGACGAAGGGCATGGCCCCTGTGTAGCCCGCCACCTTACGCCGCCGCAATCGGCGCCAACTCGCCCGTCCGCCCGTCCGCCCGTTCGCGAACCCGTTCGCCCTCCTGCGCCATGGCCGTGGCGGGCTTGGGCCGTCCCGGTGATCAGTGGGGCCTCACAACCCCTGGAGTTCGCCATGTCCCCTGCCGCCACCGCCGCCGCCGAGGACCCCGCCTCGCGGGTCCACCCCATTGTCCACGCCGGCAAGTGGATCGCGGCGGACCTGTTCTCCACCCTGTTCTTCGTCGGCCTCTACGCCGCCACCCACAGCGTCTACTGGGCGACGGGCCTGGGCGTCGCCGCCGGCGTCCTGCAGATCGCCTATCTGAAACTGCGCCGCGCGCCGGTGGACGCCATGCAGTGGGCGAGCCTCGGCCTGGTGGTGGTGTTCGGCGGCGCCTCCCTCGCCACCCACGATCCGCGCTTCGTGATGCTCAAGCCATCGGTGATCTACGTCGCCCTGGGGGTGATGATGGCCCGCCGCGGCTGGATGGTGCGCTACATCCCCCCGGTGGCCCGCGCCTTGAGCGAGGACGTCACCACGGTGTTCGGCTATCTCTGGTCGGCGATGATGTTCGGCACGGCGGCGCTGAATCTGGTGATGGTCTACCAGGGCGATCCCAGGACCTGGGCCTGGTTCATCGGCGTCTTTCCGATCGCGTCCAAACTGGCCCTGGTCTGCGTCCAGTATCTGATCACCCGCCTGATCGTCGTCGGGCGGATGCGGGGGGTGAGCGAAGCAGCGGCGTAGGGAAGGGGTCGGGCGTCGAAACGCGCCGCCACACGCCCTAAACCGGCAGCGTCACCCGCGCCCGCAGGCCCCCTTCCGGCCGATTGCTCAGCCCAGCGTCGCCGCCGTGAGCGCGGGCCACGGAGCGGACAACCGCCAGCCCCAGGCCGATGCCGCCGGTCTCCCGGCAGCGCGAGGAATCGTGGCGGTGAAACGGCTCGAACACCCGCTCCAACTCCCGCTCGGGCAGGCCCGGGCCGCGGTCGTCGATCTCAACCACGGCCTGATCGGAGGTGCCGCTCACCCGCACCCGCGCCTCGCCGCCGTATTTCACCGCATTGTCCAACAGGTTGTTGAATAGCCGCCGCAGGGCCACCGGATCCCCGTTGATCACCACCCGCTCGGCATGGTCGACCCCGACATCCAGGCCGGTCTCGTGCATCTCGTCGGCCAGGCTCTCCAGCAGCGAGGACAGCTCCAGCCGGGTCCGCGCCGACGGGGTGGTGGCGTCGCGGACGAAGGCGAGGGCGCCGGAAATCATCGCCTCCATCTCGGCGATGTCGTCGGCCATCTTGGCGCGCACGTCCTCGGGGGCGGACTCGACCCGGAACCGCAGGCGGGTGAGGGGGGTGCGCAGGTCATGGGCGATGGCGCCGACCATGGCCACCCGATCCTCCACATAGCGGCCGAGGCGCTCCTGCATGTCGTTGAACGCCCGGGCGGCCACGGCGATCTCGGCGGGACCGTTGGTGGCCAGGGGCGGCGCATTGGGATCGCGGCCCAGGCGCTCGGAGGCCGCCGCGAACAAGGCGATAGGGGCGGCGAGGCGCCGGGCGAACAGATAGGCGAGGGGCGCCAGGGCCAGGGTGCTCAGGACCACGGACAGGATGATGCGGATCTGCCAGGCGGTCGGCGCCAGGGACGGCTTGGGCTCGNNCCACCAGCCACTGGCCGCCGGCAGCGGGGATCGCCACCTTGAACGGCGCCAGCATGAACCGCTCCTCGCCAGCGCGGCCCCGGCGGGCCATCTCGCTGCGCACCAGGCGGAAGGCGCGGGTGTCGGTGAATCGCGGGGTCTCCGAGGCGACGATGACCCGGCGCGCGTCGACGCCCAGCAGGCCGCCCAGCTCCTCGCGCATCTTCTGCATGCCGCGGGATTCCGGCGGTGGATCGGCCGGCGGCGGCGTCGACACCGTCTGCAGGACCAAGGGGCGACGTTCGGCGGTCGAGGCCAGCGGGCGACCCTTCAGCGCCTGGGCGATTTCGCTGACCCGGTAGAAGTCGGGCATCGGCGGCGGCAGGTTGACCAGCACCAGGGTGTTTATCGCCACCGACCCCATCAGGCTGAGCACGATCAACGCCAGCAACTGGGCGAACAGGCTGGCCGTCGGCAGCAGCCGGGTCGGCGGGGCGGTGGTCGGCTGCGGCGCCTGGATGTTCAAACCCGCTGGACCTTGGCGGTGAACACATAGCCCTCGTTGCGCACGGTGCGGATCAGCTCCTGGCCGCCGGAGCCGTCGTCCAGCTTCTTGCGCAGGCGGCTGATCTGCACGTCGATGGCGCGGTCATAGGCGTCGCTGTCCGGCCCTCGCGCCAGGTCCAGCAGCCGGTCGCGGGTCAGCACCCGCTGCGGGCGCTCGACAAAGGCGCGCAGAAGGGAAAACTCGCCGCTCGACAGGCCAACGATCACCTCCTGGGGCGAGCGAAGCTCACGTCTGACCAGATCCAGCCGCCAGCCGGCGAATTC
>PLSW01000369.1:0-151 GCA_003165275.1 Caulobacteraceae bacterium | reverse complement strand
CCCGGCAACATGATGTCCAGCACCACTAGGTCCACCGGCCCGCGGTTCAGCCTCGCCTGCATCTCGACGGCATTGGCGGCGGCGTCGACCTCGTAGCCGTGCCGAGTCAGAAAATCGCACACCACATCGCGGATGCCCGGGTCGTCGTCGA
>PLSW01000022.1 GCA_003165275.1 Caulobacteraceae bacterium | reverse complement strand
GCGCGCGCCCAGACGCCGGCGACGACCGCGCCGGCTGCGATCGCGCCGCCTCCGGCCGCCCCGGCGCCGCTCCCGCCCCCTCCCCTGCCCGCGCCCGGCCCGGTGAGCCCGCCGCCGGAGCTGGAGGCCATCCGCTCTGTCGTCGTCGGCCGGCGGGGGCTGACCCTTCGCCTCGCCACCCACGGCTGCACGGCCAAGGCCGACATCGTCCATTTCGTCGAGCGCCGGGCCGGGGTGACCACCGTCGCCTTCGCCCGCAAACGCATCGAGACCTGCGGCCGGGGCCGGCCGGGAGAGGTGTCGCTGGACTTCAGCTTCAAGGACCTGGGGATCGACGCGGACGAGCCGGTGGTGGTGCTCAACCCGCTGCTGGCGGCGCCTGTGCGGTCGCGGCGCTGAGCGGCATAGGGATGGGGGACGGGGTGACGGACACAGAGAACGCGTTGGAGCTGCGGGGCCTGCGCAAGGTCTTCGCCAAGCCGGCGGTGGACGACCTGGACCTGACCGTGCGGGCGGGGGAGCTCTACGCCCTGCTCGGCCCCAACGGCGCGGGCAAGACCACCACCCTGCGGATGGTCGCCGGCCTGCTGCGGCCGGACGCGGGGCGGATCAGCGTCTTCGGGGTCGACGCCCTGGCCGATCCCCGGGCGGCCAAACGGCTGATCGCCTGGCTGCCGGACGAGCCGATGCTCTACGACAAGCTGACGCCGATGGAATACCTGCAATTCGTCGCCGGCCTGTGGGGCGTCTCGGCGAAACAGGCCCGGACCCGGGCCGAGGAGCTGCTGCGCTGGCTGGACCTGTGGGAGCAGCGGAACCAGCGCTGCGACGGCTTCAGCCGCGGCATGAAGCAGAAGGCGGCCCTGGCCGGGGCCCTGATCCACGACCCCCGGCTGCTGATCCTGGACGAGCCGCTCACGGGGCTCGACGCCTCGGTGGCCCGGCAGGTGAAGGACCTGCTGCAGGCAAGGGTGAAGGCCGGGGCCACGGTCATCCTGACCACCCACATCCTCGACGTGGCCGAGCGCCTGGCCGACCGCATCGGCATCATCCAGGGCGGCAAGCTGCGGGCGGAGGGCACCCTGGACGAACTTAGGGCCCGGGCGGGGGACGAAGGCGGCTCCCTGGAGGACGTCTATCTGCAGCTGGTCGGGGGCGAAATCGCATGAGCGGCGCGCTGCTCCCCGCCGGCTCGACGGCCTGGCTGATCGCCCACGAACTGCGGCTGAGCCTGCGGCCAGCCCCGGGCCGCAAGGGCGTGCGGGTGGTCTGGATCGTGCTCGGCGTCTTCATGCTCGCCATCATGGGGCTGTTCGTCGTGCCGGCCTTCATGCTGCGGAAGCTCGCGGTGCACCAGAACCCGCTGCTGATCATGATCTTCGACCTGTCGATGGTGGCGATCTTCACCCTGATGCTGTCCCAGACCCTGGCCGCGGCGACGATGGCCTTCTTCGAGCGGGGGGACCTGGACCTGCTACTGTCCTCGCCGATCCCGCCCGGACGGGTGCTGGCGGCCCGGGCGATCGGCATCGCCACCCCGCCGATCCTGTGGTTCTGCGGCTTCGCCAGCCTGGGCGTCCTGCCGATGGCGGCGGTGGGCCAGCTACGCTGGCTGGCGGTCTACGCCGTCATCGCCGGCCTGG
Organism: Caulobacteraceae bacterium; assembly: GCA_003165275.1. Taxonomy (GTDB): domain Bacteria; phylum Pseudomonadota; class Alphaproteobacteria; order Caulobacterales; family Caulobacteraceae; genus Poindextera. The sequence continues at coordinate 5,077 of PLSW01000022.1, read as the reverse complement.
GCCTGATGGCCGCGGCGGCGGCCATCAGCCTGGCCATGGGCCTGTTCCGGCTGATCGGCCCGCGGCGCACCCGCACCGTCGGCCAGCTGCTCGCCGCCCTCGTCGGGGCGTTGTTCTTCCTCGTCGCCCAGGCCCGCAACCTGCTGCCCGACCATGGCCGGCAACTGTTCGGGGGGATGATGGCCCTGTCGCAGGACGGAGTCTTCGCCCCCGGCGGCCCGGCGTCGTGGCCCGCCCGGGCGGTGCTGGCCGAGCCCCTGCCCCTGGCGGTGTTCGTGGCCGTTTCCCTGGGGCTGTTCACCCTGGTCGCCCAGGGCCTGGGCCGGCGGTTCGCGGCGGACGCCTCCGTCGCCGCCGGGATCGGCTCGGGCCCGGCGCGGGCGCGGCCCGCGGCGAAGACGACGGGCAGCTTCGGCGGCGGGGTGTTCGGCAATGTCCTGCGCAAGGAGCTGCGCCTGCTGATCCGCGACCCGGCGCTGCTCTCCCAGGTGCTGCTGCGGGCCCTCTACATGCTGCCCCTGGCCTTCATCCTGGTGAACACCGCCCATCAGGCGGGCGCCGGGACCGGATCGGTGATCACCACGGGGCGGCTGGCGGTGCTGGCCGGCGCGGTGGTGGTGATGACCAGCCAGGTGGCCGGCAGCCTCGCCTGGATCACCATCTCGGCGGAGGACGCCCCGGACCTGATCGCCTGCGCCCCGGTCAGCGGTGGGCTCGTGCGCCGGGCGAAGCTTGCCGCGGCGCTGATCCCGGTGGTGGTGCTGCTGGCGGGGCCCCTGGGGGCGCTGGTCTGGCTGTCGCCCTGGGTCGGCGCCTGCGCGGTGCTGGGCGCGGCGGCGGCGGCGACCTCGTCCGGCATGGTCAATCTGTGGTTCGAAAAGCCCACGCCGCGCGCGGTGTTCCGCACCCGCAAGGGCGGCTCGGTCACCGCGGCGATCGCCGAAACGCTGGTGGGCCTCGGCTGGGGCCTGACCACGGGGGTCGCCGCGGCGAGCTCGATCTTCGCCGTGGCGCCGGCGGTCCTCACCCTGGGCGGCATGGCCGTGCTCTACGCCATGAGCGCCCCGCAGCGGGCGGAGGCGCGATGGCGATCCTAGGCGGGCCCGAACATCGCCACCATCCAGTCGGGCACCCGGGTCGGGCGACGGCTGGCGGCGTCGATGAGGCACCAGTCGGACTGGGCCTGGGCGCAGACCTCGCCGTCCGGCCCGTCGATGCGGACGTAGCGGATGAAGCGCGGCCCGTGCCGCTCGCCCACCCAGGTGCGGGCCCGGGCGACCTCGCCGGGAAGCAGCGGGCGGCGGTAGTCGATCTCGTGGCGCAGCACCACCCAGGCCCACAGGGCCTGCTGGTCAGGGGCGATCCGCGAGGACCAGTGGGCGATGGCCATCTCCTGCACCCAGCGCAGGTAGACGACGTTGTTCACGTGGCCGTTCTCGTCGATGTCCGCCGGCGCGGGATGGAAGGCCTGGGCGAAGACCTGGGCGCCGGCCGGCGGCTCGATGGGCTTCACGTCAGGCCGCGAGGACGCCCTGTTCGGTCAGGAAGGGCTTCAGCTCTCCCGCTTGGAACATCTGGCGGATGATGTCGCAACCGCCGACGAACTCCCCCTTCACGTAGAGCTGGGGAATGGTCGGCCAGTCGGAGAAGGCCTTGATCTGGTCGCGCAGGTCGTTGGAGGAGAGCACGTCCACCCCGGCGAACTCCACGCCCAGGTGGTCGAGGATCTGCACCACGGTGGCGGAGAAGCCGCAGCGGGGCTCGTCCGGCACGCCCTTCATGAACAGCACCACCGGGTTCTCGGCCACAGTCTTGGCGATCCAGGCGGTCATGGCCTCGGCGGGGGTGGCGGCGCCAGCGGCTTCAGGCGAGGTGGGGGAGGTGGAAACGTCGGTCACGGGCAGGCTCCAGCCTTGCGAATTCAGCCTATCAGCTAGGCGCCCGGTGGCTCCGGGTCAAGCGCGGCGCGCGCCGTGAGCCGCCCGGGACCGGTCCGGCGCCGAGGGGCCGAAGCGGGCCATCTCGATCTGCGCCCCCACGCCGGCGGGCAGGTCGCGCTCGGCGACCTGCGCCAGGCTCTCCACGCGCTCGGGACGGTCGGCGGCGATCTGGACCGTGGCCAGGCAGGGTTCGGTCAGGGCGTAGGCCAGGCACAGGGCCTCGGATGTCCAGCCGGGGGTCGCCTCCAGGAAGGCGTAGGTCCCGGCCCCGGCCAGGGGCTTGGGGCGGCCGCGCCAGAACGAGGGCCTGGGCGCGGCGGCGCGGACGTCCTGCAGAGCGTGAGGATGGTGATCATAGCCGATCACCCCCATGTTGCGCTCGACCGCAGCCTTCAGCCGCAGCCGTTGCTTCCAGCCGGAGGCCAGGTTGAAGGGGGTGGCCAGGAGGTCGAAGGCGCCAGAGGCGATGTAGGCGTCGATGGCCTCGTCCTCGCCGGCGACCCCCAGCATGCGGGCCTTGCCGGCGGCGCGGCTGTCCTTGAGGGCGGCCAGGGCGTTCGGCGTCAGCTCGTCGGATCGGGGGTCGTCGAGGATCACCGCGTCGAGATACTCAAGGTCCGTCCGCGCCAGGACCGAGTCGACGGCGTAGGTCAGGCCCTTGGGAGAGAAGTCCCGCACCAGGGCGCCGGTGTGGCTGAGGCTGGCGCCCAGACGCCAGGCCACGAACACCAGCCGCCGCTCCACCGTCTGCAGGGCTTGGACGAGGCCCCCGGCGATGGACGGATGGCGGCCGACCACCTCGAAGGCGTTCACCCCGTTCTCCAGGGCCGCATAGATCAGGTCCCGCCAGTCGGCGGGCCGGTTGCGGCCTTCGGTGTCGTTCAGGGCCAGGGAGACGGCGGAGACCGACATGCCGCTCACGCCCAGGGGCCGGTAACGCATGGCTCAGCCCTCGCCGTCCGTGGACGCGCCCTCAGGCGGCGCGGACGTCTCCAGCGCCAGCGCGTGCAGCTCGCCGCCCACCTTGCCCTTGAGGGCGGCGTAGACCAACTGATGCTGCTTGATGCGGGTCAGGCCCTTGAAGGCCGGGGCGACGATGCGGGCGCGGTAGTGGTCGCCATCCCCGGCCAGATCGTCGATCTCGATGCTGGCGTCGGGAAAGGCCGCGCTGAGCTCGACCTTCAGGGTGGCGGCGGACATGGGCATGGGGAGAGATCCGGCAGGGGCGTTCGTGGGGAAGTAGAGCACGGGGAATGCTTAGGAATGGTGGATGAGGGGGCGACACCCGCCCTCTACTTCGTCATGGCCGGGCTTGTCCCGGCCACCCAGGATCACGAGCGGGCCAGGATAGACCGCCCTCCATCCGCGCGCGCCCATTCGGCCACGGCGGACATGGGATATCACCCCTCACGCCAGTGTTCCTGGGTGGCCGGGACAAGCCCGGCCAGGACGGTGGAGAGAGGGTGGATGGGCCGCTTACCCCATATACGCCGGCATCCAGGCCTCGTGCGCCGCGCGCAACACCGCCAACGGGATCGAGAACAGGCCGCCGGAGCTGAAGGCGTCGCCGCCGGCGCGGCCGACCACCGCCGCGTTCAGGCCCGCGGTCATCGCCGAGGCCAGGATGGCGTCGGGATCGGCGACGGCGATCAGGTAGCGGCCCTGGTCCTCCCCGAACAGGAAGGGGTGGGCGTGGGCGGCGCTGGTGGCGTCGAGGGTGACGCCGACGCCGGAGGCGAGCGCCATCTCGGCGGCGGCGATGGCCAGGCCGCCGTCGGACAGGTCGTGGACGGTGGACACGTCGCCGGATCGGATCAGGGCGCGGACGAAGTCGCCGTTGCGGCGCTCCATCCGCAGGTCGACCATCGGCGGCGCCCCGTCCTCGCGGCCCAGGCATTCGCGCAGGTAGAGGCTGGAGCCGAGGGCGCCCTGGCTGACCCCGATCAGCACCAGCACGTCGCCGGGCTTGAGGCTGGAGAAGTCCGCCCGGAGTGCGTAGTCGGGGATCAGTCCGACGGCGCCGACGGTGGGCGTGGGCGGAATGGCCGCGCCATTGGTCTCGTTGTAGAGGCTGACGTTGCCGCTCACGACCGGGAAGTCGAGCAGCCGGCAGGCCTCGGCCATGCCGTCGATGGCGCGGACGATCTGGCCCATGATCTCCGGCCGCTCGGGGTTGCCGAAGTTGAGATTGTCGGTGATGGCGATGGGGTCGGCGCCCACGGCGGTGAGGTTGCGCCAGGCCTCGGCCACGGCCTGCTTGCCGCCCTCGAACGGGTTGGCCAGCACATAGCGCGGGGTGCAGTCGGAGGTTACCGCCAGGGCCTTGCGGGAGCCGTGCACCCGCACGATGCCGGCGTCGGCGCCGGTGGCGCTGTCTTCAAGCGTGTCGGCCATGACGTGGCGGTCGTACTGCTCCCAGAGCCAGCGCTTGGAGGCCTGGTCGGGGCAGCCCATCAGCTGCAGGATCGCCCCCGTCCAGTCGGCGGGCGCCGGCACGCTGGCCGGGTCCAGGTGCGGCTCGATGGCCGGCTCGACCCAGGGGCGGTCGTAGAGGGGGGCGTCGTCGGTGAGGGGGCTCAGCGGCAGGTCGCAGACCACCTGGCCCTTGTGCCGCAGCACCAGATGGCCGGTGTCGGTGGTCCAGCCGATGGTGGCCGCGTCCAGGCCCCATTTCTTGAAGATGCGCTCGCCGTCGGCCTCCCGGCCGGGCTTGAGCACCGCCAGCATCCGCTCCTGGCTTTCGGAAAGCATCATCTCGTAGGGGCTCATCCCTTCCTCGCGCTGGGGCACGGCGTCGAGATCAAGCTCGATGCCCACGGCGCCCTTGCCGGCCATCTCGACGGAGGAGGAGGTCAGGCCGGCGGCGCCCATGTCCTGGATGGCGGCGACGGCGCCGGAGGCCATCAGCTCCAGGGTCGCCTCGATCAGCAGCTTTTCGGCGAAGGGATCGCCCACCTGGACGGTGGGGCGTTTCTCGTCGGAATCGGCGTCGAACTCGGCGGAGGCCATGGTCGCCCCATGGATCCCGTCGCGGCCGGTCTTGGAGCCGTAATAGACCACCGGCAGGCCGGCGGCGGGGGCCGCGGAGTAGAAGATCTTGTCGGCGTCGGCCAGGCCCACGCACATGGCGTTGACCA
>PLSW01000254.1 GCA_003165275.1 Caulobacteraceae bacterium | reverse complement strand
CTGAGGTTCATGTGTAATCAGGTAACTATTTGATGTGGTGACGGAAATGCGCGGACTAACGTGGCCCTAAGGGGGCCGGCAGCCGCCTGCCACCCAAATGAGTCACGTAAGCCGCGCCGTCATCGATCAGAACCACCGTGTGGTCAGGAAAAATGACGCCAATGGGCTGGTCCGGCTTAGCCATGGTCACAGGTAGCATTGCCAAACACACGTCCTCGGCCTTGTGGCAGGCTGAGAAAAAGGGCGTTCTCTTCTTATCGGCAGCGAGGGCGTTTAGCTGGCACATACGGCTAGCTTCCATGCAAACCACGGCCGAAAGAGCTGGATTCCCGGGAAGCCCCGATGCAGCCGGGATGAGCCTCGCCCCCTGGCCGGCATGGCTGGCGGGGTGAGGAGCAGCGGCGCGATGCCGATGTGACTGTTGGACGGCGCGATGTCGATGCTTATGCGGAACTGGCTTACTGGGGACGGTCGATGCGTCGCCGTCAGTCCATCGACCCCGATTGTCACGCGGCTGATCGGGGCTGTATTTGGCTAGGGCCTGGTCGGCGTTTGCAATTCGGCCGATCGCAACAGCGGTCAGCGGTGGCAGCCGCATGTGTAGGGCCGCTACCATCGCTCGGCCGACGTCCCCACGCGAGAGTGCAGCCGAAATCACGTCGAGCCCGGGCCCAAGCGCGTCCGCGTCCACCGCGCCCCCATAAGCGCTCTTCAAGAGGGTCTTGATCTCAAACTGGGGTCTCAATCTGAAACCCGAAGTCGTGCGGCGAATCAACGGCGAGTCTGCCAGGAATAGGCCTTCTAACGTGCAGCTAAGAGCTGATCGGTCGGCGCCTAAGCGCTGCCCCAGACTTTTCTCGATTGACGGCAAAAATATCTCCATTGCTTCAATCCCGGCGCGCGGTGCCGGCGTCGCGTGAGACGTGATTTGACGCCACTATGTTCATGATTTGTTCCTGCGTCAAGGCGAAATCACCCGCTATGGTAATCTCTGCCTGGGGCTGTGCAGTCCCAAATGGAGGGTTGCACCCCCCACCCTTGACCGTGTCCCCACAACCCCCGACCGTCTCCACCGCCAAACCCATGCGCCCCAGGAGCCCCCTTGCCCATCGATCCCGCCCAGCGTGACTTCGACCTGATCATCTTCGGCGCCACCGGCTTCACCGGCCGCCTCGTCGCGGAATACCTGCTGAAAACCTACGGCGCGGCGGGTGAGGTCGCCTGGGCCGTCGCCGGGCGCAGCGCCGTCAAGCTCGATGCGGTGATGGACGAGATCGGCGCGCCGAAATCCCTGCCGCGCCTGGCCGCCGACGCGTCGGACGCGGCCTCCTTGGCCGCCCTCGTCGCCCGCACCCGGGTGGTGGTGACCACCGTCGGCCCCTACCAGCTCTACGGCGAGCCCTTGGTGGTCGCCTGCGCCGCGGCGGGGACCGACTATGTGGACCTCTGCGGCGAGCCCGGCTGGATGGCGCAGATGATCGCCCGCCACGGGACGGCGGCGAAGGCTTCGGGGGCCCGGATCGTCTTCTCCTGCGGCTTCGATTCCATCCCCTTCGACCTGGGGGTGGTGTTCCTGCAGACCGAGGCCCGCAAGACCTCCGGCGCCCCGGCCGCCGCGGTCCACGGCCGGGTGCGGGGGATGAAGGGCGGCTTCTCCGGCGGCACGGTGGCCAGCCTTCTGGCCACCGTCGAGGCCACCGACCGCGACCCCACCCTGGCCAAGGTGCTGGCCGACCCCTTCGCCCTGACGGAGGGCTTCCAGGGCCCGGCCCAGCCCTCGGGGGACGAGCCCGCCTATGACGCGACCCTGGACGCCTGGGCCGCCCCCTTCGTCATGGCCACGATCAACGCCAAGACCGTCCACCGCACCAACGCCCTCACCGGGCACAGCTTCGGCGAGGGCTTCACCTACGACGAGATGATGCTCACCGGCCGCGGCGAGAAGGGCGAGAAGCGGGCCAAGTCCGTGGCCGCCGCCGCCCGCCTGCAGACGGCGCTGATGGGCTTCGCCCCCACGCGGGCCCTGGTGCGCCTCTTCCTGCCCAAGCCGGGGCAGGGGCCCTCCAAGGCCGAGCGCGAGGCCGGCTCCTTCGACGTGGTCTTCCATGGCGCCACGCCGGACGGGAAGGTGCACAAGGTCTCGGTCAAGGGCGACAAGGACCCGGGGTATGGCTGCACCTGCGGGATGATCGCCGAGAGCGGATTGGCGTTGGCGAAGGACGTGGGGCGGAATGTGACGCCGGGCGGGGTGTGGACGCCGGGGGCGGCCATGGCCGAGCCGCTGATCGCGCGGCTGCAGGCGAAGGCGGGGATGGTGTTTGCGGTGGAGGGGTGAAGGGTGAATTCAATTGTTGATGAGCCGAGTTTTTCAGCAAAGGCGGGGCTGTTAATCCGCGATGCTAAATTCAGTAGGCCGATACGCTCCTACAATGCCTGTGGTACGTGGGGCGCCCTTGGCCTCTCCGCATGGATTACGCGGGCCATGTACGGTGGGTTCTGGACCGGCGGCGACCTTAAACTCTACAGGGATAGATTGGTGCTGGCGGCGAACGCATTTAACGCGGGGTTCTTTGAGAACCCACCGACCTTCAATATTCCACTCTCCGAAATCGACCGGACGCAATGGCGTAAGGGAATGCGGATCGGAATAATTGATATCTTCATGAAAAACGTGACAATCCCGTATTCATTTCGATGTGAAGGCGGCCGCGACGTCTTGGCGACAATTGATCGTGCTATTGCCGCGCTTTGATATGCGCTGCCGCCAAGTCCCATGATTCAAAATAATGGTGGAGTTCCACCCCCAACGACACCGCCCCGTCGATCACATGGCCAGCGTACTTTCGAGGCTGAGACTTACTCAAGGACGGCCCGAAGGGCCGCCGCGGAGCGGCGCGGCCAAACCATCCCGCGTCCTTGACTAAGCCTCAGCCTCGAAAAACCATTCCATCATGCGGGAGGCGGCACACTCTGAAGGGACTTGCCCGCCAAGAGCTTGTTGGCCCGCCAAGAGCTTGTTGGACTGTGTGGCGGACCGACGCCCCCTCCGTCAGTTCGCTGCGCTCACTGCCACCTCCCCCGCTACGCGGTGGAGGACAAGGCGCGCGATCGATTTCCTCCACCGCGTAGCGGGGGAGGTGGCCCGGAGCGAAGCGTAGGGTCGGAGGGGGCGTCGGTCCGCCGTAATCTTGCGACAACCCGCCTTCGCGGGGATGAGCGGAATGTGTAGACCCATCGCGACGACGCCTCATGCGCCGAGGGAGCCAACCCCATGACCTTCCCCATGACCCCCGTCGCCCACGTCCACGGCGGGCGGGCCGATCCCACCGACGACGACTGGGGCCAGAGCCGCGCCACGATCACCCTCGACCCCGCCCGCTTCGACGACACCGCCCTGGCCGGCCTCGAGGCCTTCTCCCACGTCGAAATCCTGTTCGTGTTCGACAAGGTCACCGACGATCAGATCGTCTCCGGCGCCCGCCACCCCCGCGGCCGCACGGACTGGCCGAAGATCGGCATCTTCGCCCAGCGGGGGAAGAACCGGCCCAACCGCATCGGCCTGACCACCTGCCGCATCGCCTCGGTCAGCGGCCGCGACCTCACCGTCGAGGGCCTGGACGCCATCGACGGCACCCCGGTGCTGGACATCAAGCCGGTGATGGCCGGCTTCCTGCCCCGCGGCGAGGTGCGCGAGCCCGACTGGGCCCGCGAGATCATGGCCGGCTATTGGTGAGCTGATGTTCGCCCTCCTGTGGATCCCCGCCACCCTGGCGGCGGCGACCCTGCAGGTCGCCCGCAACGCCCTGCAACGGGGTCTGATGGGTTCGGCCGGGCCCTGGGGCGCGACCCTGGTGCGGTTCCTGTTCGGCCTGCCGTTCTCCCTGGCCTTCGCCAGCGCGGCGGTGCTGCTGGTCCCCGCTGCGCGGCCGGACCCCAGCGCCGCCTTCTGGGTCTCGGCGATGAGCGGCGCGCTGGCGCAGCTGCTGGCCACCGCCGCCCTGCTGGTGGGCATGCGCCGGGCCGGGTTCGCGGTGGCCACGGCCCTGCAGCAGAGCTCCCTGCCCCTGTCGGCCATCCTGGGACTGATGGTGTTCCACGACGCCCTCTCGCCCCTGGCCTGGGCCGGCGTCGCCATCGCCACGGCGGGGCTGGCGGTGCTCACCTGGCCGCGCAACGCCACCGGCCCCCAGCCGCTCACCGGCGCCCTCTTCGCCCTGCTGTCCGGCCTCTGCTTCGGCTTCTCCCTGAACGCTTTCCGGCACGCAGGGTTGGTGCTGGAGCCGCGCCACCCGATCTACTCGGCCCTGCTCAGCGTGGCCGCAGCCCAAGCCGCCCAGGCCGCCGTGCTCACCGCCGTCCTCGCCGTTCGCGACCGCGGCGCCCTGCGGGCCATCGTCGCAGCCTGGCGCGAATCGCTGGCCGCCGGCCTCTTCGGCGCCTGCGCCTCGGCGGGCTGGTTCATCGCCGTGACCCTCGCCCCGGCCGCCCCGGTTCGCGCCCTAGGCGTGGTGGAGACGCCGATTGCGGCGCTCGCCGGACGACGGCTTTTTCGCGAACGTCTGCACACGACCCAGATTCTGGCGGGCGCGGCGGTGCTGGCGGGGGTGGTGCTCACGGCCTTGCGTTAACCCTGCTCGCGCGGCGGCGTTTAAGGCCTTGAAATCAACTTGTTCGCGGTGCACACGATGCCATTCTGTCGAGGAAGGGGCATTGAGCGGCCGGTCTGAAAAGCGCGCTGGGCTGGCGAGCTTTTCAGCTTGAAAACTCTTAGCTCCCGTCCGGCCTCACCCACCCGCGTCCCACCCCACCGCGTCAAGGCACCGCATGTTTTCGTCTCTCTTTGGCGTCATCTCCAACGACATCGCCATCGACCTCGGCACCGCCAACACCCTCGTCTACATGAAGGGCAAGGGCATCGTTCTGAACGAGCCCTCGGTGGTCGCCCTGCGCAGCGTCGGCGGGCGCAAGATCGTCCATGCCGTGGGCATAGAGGCCAAGCAGATGCTGGGCCGCACCCCCGGCCACATCGAGGCCATCCGTCCCATGCGCGACGGGGTCATCGCCGACTTCGAAGTCGCCGAGGAGATGATCAAGTACTTCATCCGCAAGGTGCACAACCGCAAGGCCTTCACCAATCCCAAGGTGATCGTCTGCGTGCCGTCCGGCGCGACGGCGGTCGAGCGGCGGGCGATCAATGACAGCTGCCTGAACGCCGGCGCCCGCCGGGTCGGGCTGATCGACGAGCCCATGGCCGCCGCCATCGGCGCCGGC